>JAJDEI010000039.1 GCA_029259845.1 Planctomycetaceae bacterium
TCGTCACTACAACGCGATCGGCCGTCATCCGACTCTCAGACCCTCAACGCCCGACCATCAATCAACGACTTACGACAAACTCCGGCTCGAAAAAACTTTCAGAAACACCGATTTCCCAAATCACTGGGGAACTTGGGCTAATCGCTGCGGTCTCGCTAAGGGTCGCCGCCAGCCACCGCCGCAGATACCATGGCTCTTGGAATGTCTTGCCGACTGTGTGTCTTCAAGGCGTTTTCTTGTCAAGCGAGGCCCGCAGATGCCCCGGAAAATGAATCGCTGGTCGCGAAGCGATCGCGCGCCAAAGACGTTGTTGGGGTTGGTGTCCGACTTGGATGATCATCAGCACCTACTCCGAGAATCGTGGCACCGGCTACAAGTAGACTCAGCTCAGCTAAAGTCGGTTGCAGCGGAACTTCGCACGCTCGCGTGCCATTCCAGCAGGACCGACGGTTTGCTCTGGCGAGTGTGTGAGCGACTCCAGGTGCCTCTGGGAATCCCCCTTATCGCCGGTCGGAACGTAAATCGGGATCACCCGCTGAACCGCGGACTTGCACTTTGGAAGCTCCCTTTTCGTAGACTGACTCTCGACCCGAATCATCCACACGGGCACCTAATGCCCCTTCGCCAGGTCTTCGAGGAGTGTGAGGCAGTGTTCCTTCCCACAATCAAGGATGGCGTTCTCCTCACCCACGAGCGGCTGATTCTGGCAATCGCACAGCAGATTGGCAGTGCACATGAGGATGACGGCATCGATCCCGACCTTGTCCGACTGATCGGGATCACGATCGGCGGTGCCCCTATCTATTCTCGCATTTTACAGTTCGATGCCGAACTCGTGCTACAGATCGGCGAGCGAGCAATCGAAACCGCCGAGAAAGTACACGGATATCAGCGGCGGAAGCGCAAGACACGCAATGGTGCCTTGGGGGATGTGAATCTCGCCATTCGGGCTCATCCCGGTGAAACGATCCTTGCAACTTCCACGGTGCTGAGTCAAGAGAACCCCGTTGCCGAGGCGGTACTGACAATCAGCACGCGCCCGAGTGGGGTTGTCTTCTCGATCGAAAAACGCGGCATCGAAATCGAGTCCATTGAGGCTCCGTTTCCTTCCGATTGGAGAAATGGAAACGGAGCGGTTTTCACTTTTTCTTACTCATCCTCCGAGCGCCAAGCACGGACGCTCACGAACGCGCAGAAATCCGAGCCCATTGAGTTTGACGTGGGCTGGTTGGACGCACGCGAGTTTCAACCGCCGCGATTCCACGATGCCGCACAGCGAGTGTTCAGGATGAACGATGTTGCGTTACACGAACGATTTCTTACTCAATCGGAGTGTCAGGAGATTCTTGCGCTGTCCTCCAATTGCGAGGAGTTGCGAAGTAAAACGGCGCGCGTAGGTCCGTTTCCTGAATGATCATGAGGCGCGCCAGCCAACTCGGGTCCGCTCTGCGGACCGTGGCTGCAGACTTGCCGACTGCAACACGGCAAATTCGATCTGCGGTGTGGCCTGTCACCTCACTTAAGATGGGTCACGCACCGACGGACGACCGCACACGTGGTCCGCAGAGCGGACCCTACACAGATCGCCCCACCGTCAGTCCATCCAAATCCGGTGCCAGTCGGCGTAGATGCAGTCGAGCAGGGCGCGGCCGGCTTCGGTGGCGGTGAAGCAGACCTTGTCGGTGTTGCGTTCGTATTCCTCGGCGATGGCGACCGTGTCACCGTCTTCGGTGAACAGCCAAAAGCCTTTGGTGAACCAGTCGGCCGTCGCCGTCAGATCGTCGCGTCCGACCGGCAGGATGACCTGGCCTTCGAGGAATAGTTGGTAGCCGATCTCTTCCAGCTTGGGGTAGGGGAGCTCGGCCGCTTCCCCCTTCCAGTAGGGCTGGAGCACCGAGACGTCGTCCGGTTTGACGTTCGGGTTGTGCAGCATGTCGATCGCGTTCCAGGGGCAGATCGTGAGCTGGTAGTGGTCGGTGCTGTCGTTGGGCGAGCGGTAGCACATCTGGCAGCCGATGCACCGCGACGTGTCGATCTGGTGGTAACTCTGCCCCGGAATGGGTGAGGTGACTTCGTAAATGCAGTCGACCGGGCAGACTGTCGCACAGGACTGGCAACTGGTGCACGAGTCCTTGTTGATCACGTTCAGATACCGGGTCTCCTTCTTCCGGTCGTCCTTACGGGAGGCGAAGTAGTCGGTGATGGAGATCGTCATAGCTGGTGAATGGTGATTGGTGATTGGGGGCAGGATGATCCCGTTAAGCCGCGACCGCCAGGGAGCGCGACGGACCGGTCCCGCATCACTGGCAAGATAGCGGCCAAACGCACCAGCAACCACCCAAAGAGCGGCCGGAGAGGGGGAGTTCTCATTCTTGGGAGATTGCTTTGGCTCGCCGCCGCAGGAAATTCCGGGTTGTCGAGAATAGAATCGTCCCCAACAGGGCCAGAGCGCCCCCATGGAGCAGGACCACAACGACAATCGTAACAATGCTCTCCAACGGTGGCTCGCCATAGCCGTCGCTGCCTAATATGGCGAGAAGCTTCATCCCTAAGGCGACTGCTGACGGGCCAAACAACAGCCAGATGCCCGCCAGCACGATCGGGCGATCGGGCCGGTGAACCGCTTTGCGAATCATGTGTCCTTGCGCCCAGAGCCTCCCTATCGGATCGATGGCCGCCATCGATGACATCGGAGCATTACAGCGCGAACAGAAGTGGGCTTCCGCCGGATTCTGAGCCAGGCAGCTTGGACAGAGAGCCAGTGACGGTGAGGACACGTTCTCTGGCATGGCGGTCGCTGCTCCCTGTGGGGCTCAAGTCGCGGGGCTCACTTCCCGCGTCCCCCCAAAGACGTTGTTGGTGTCAGCTCCAGACGCGTCGAACAGAACGGCGGCCGATCACGTTCGGATCACGACAAACAGTTGATTATAATCCATTCCCGTATGCCCGCCCCCCCTCGGTGAAGGCCGTTGTCTCCCATGAGTGCATCCACGAACGCGTTCTCCCTTCCCCGCGGCTTCCGTGCTGCCGGACATGCGTGTGGGATCAAAGCGGATCCGTCGACGCCCGACCTGTCGCTGTTCGTCTCCGAAGTTCCGTGCGCGGCGGCGGGGGTGTTTACGCAGAACCGGGTGGTCGGGGCACCGGTGCACGTGTCACGGGAACGGGTGCCCGGCGATTCAGTGCGGGGCGTGGTGATTAACTCCGGGAATGCGAATGCTTGCACGGGGGAGCGGGGATTGGAGGACGCCCGCTGGATGACGGCCGAAATCGCCGCCCGGCTGGGCTGTAGGGCGGCGGACGTGCTGGTCTGCTCGACCGGCGTGATCGGTCACTTCCTGCCCCGCGAAAAACTGGCTGCCGGGCTGCCGATGCTCGTGGAACGGCTGGGGACCTCGGAGGACTCCCTCGCCACAGCCGCCCGGGGAATGATGACGACCGACACGGTGCCGAAACTCTCGTCACGGGCAGTCAATGTCAACGGTCAGACGGTGACCGTCACCGGCGCCGCGAAGGGCGCGGCGATGATCGCTCCCAACATGGCGACCATGCTGGCGGTCGTGATGACCGACGCGCGACTGAGCGGGGGAGAGACTGCGTCGCTGCTGAAAGAGGCGGTCGACGTCAGCTTCAACTGTATCAGCGTCGACCAGCACACCAGTACCAGCGACACGGTGTTGATGCTGGCCAACGGACAGGCTTGCGACGAAGGAGAGGCGACCGCCGCAGAGAACCAGGACTTTCGGGAGGCAGTGCGTGAGGTTTGCACCGATCTCGCGCAGCAGATCATCCGTGATGCCGAGGGTGCCGCGCACTTTGTGACGGTCGATGTCACCGGCACGCGCACCCGGGAGGACGCCCACCGCATCGCCAAAGCGGTCGCCGACAGCCCGCTCGTGAAAACGGCGGTCACCGGCAACGACCCCAACTGGGGACGTATCGTTTCGGCGGCCGGTTATGCCGGCGTGGAGTTTGCCGAGGAGCAGTGCTCGCTGTCGATCAACGGGATCGAAGTCTATCGCCGGGGTTCACCGACCGAGTGCGACGAGCAGCGCGTCTCTGCGGCGATGGCGACCGGCGAAGTCGGTATCGAATTGCAGTTCGAACTGGGCGAGGGGACGTCGGGGGAAGGAACCGCCCGTATTTGGACCTGCGACCTCACCACCGAGTATGTTCGATTGAACTCCGAGTCCACGACCTGAGGCAAGGCCTCAGGGCGTGGACTCGCCGCACTGCACCGTCCCAGACTGCTGCGCCGGGCCGGGTTGCCGCGACTGGGCGGAGGTTATTCTTTGGCGGCTTCCTCGGCGGTCTCAGCCGAGATCTCCGTCTCGACGGATCCGCTTTCGTCTGCGTCCGGCGCCTCTGCGTCCGACGGTTCTGTTTCTGTCAGAGGCGCGAGGTCTTCGCCGACCGGCAGTTGGGTGAGCGCCTCTTCGTCAAGCGGTTGCTCATCCGGCGTATCGGCCGACTCTTTTGAGGCTGTGAGGGGACAGGACGTTTCATCTTTGCAGCAGGAGGGGGCGTCGGCGGACACACTTGCCAAAGTGTCGGAATGATCGCAACCCCTGGAGCATCCCCCCTCACCGAACGCCACCGCCGCTTCCGACGGACAGCAGGGGGAGCCGCCAGCGCTGCCGAGGGCGGCTGCGTCAAGTGCCGTGCAGTGTCCGGAGGAGAGGGTACAGGAACCTTGTTGCCCGCTCCCGGGGATGAACGACGCAAAGCTCTTAAATTCCGGCACGTAGTTGGTCAGTTCCGGCACGGCGCTGATGGCGAGCAACGCGGTCCCTGAGAGCACCAGAAGGCCATACAATCCGCCTCGCACGATGCGGTGCCCAAGCGAACAACAAGCTCGCGGCGCTTCCGCTTCCGCCCCATCGAGCAATTCCATCGTCGGTTGGTCCTGCGGAATGTCCGCCAGATGAAGGTCGTCCTGATGTGTCATGGTTTGTTCCTGATGGATGAGGGCGATGGACGAATGAGGGCCGCTGCGTAAGCGATGCCTCCCGTGAGAATAACCGATCCCCGGTTCAGGCGACTGTGAAGAGCTTCACACAATCGTATCGTCCGTGATCGGCCCCACGATTACAAGACCAAGCGAAATCGCCGTTCGATCGCATCCGCACGTGGTGCCAACGCATGCTCCCGGCACGCGGGTCGGTTCAGGCTTGCAGGGCCTCCAGGTCGTCGGTGAGCAAGTTCCGTTCCTCAACATTGGTCACTCGCTCGGCATGTTCGCGGACTTCGGCCAGATGCCCAGCAGCGCTCTCAAAATTGCCCGCGGCAATCTCGCTGCGGGCCAGGGCTTCGTAGGCGTACGCCAGACAGAAGGGGTCGTCCGCGGGCGTCGCCTGGAGGCAGATCTGCCCGTATCGGCGTGCGTTCTCCACCTGTTCAGCAAGGGCATATGCCCGCGAGAGCTGCCAATAGCCGATCGACAGGTTCCGGTCTGTGCACTCGTCCCGCTGCGTCTAATGCCAGATGGAGGCGTGCGCCAACCGGATCATCTCTTCGTTGTCCGCCGGAGTGCGGCCGCGGCGATCAATCAGCTCCCAGACTTTGTTGAAACAGCTTGCCGCGAAGTAGCGATGTGCCGGCGCGGCATCAAATTCCGGTGGTGTGTCCATCGTCGCATCCCCGACCTACGATGCTTTCCGGCAACGGATCAGCAGGGATTTGTCCAGGGCGTCTTCCCGCAAGTGCCGAATCTGCTGGTAGTCTTCGTTGGTGAGCAATGATTCGAACGCGGCCATGTCGGGCCATTCGACCAGAAAGAACAGGTCCGGATCCCAGTCGCCGATGATTGCGAGGTCCGGTGTGTACCGTTCGACGACGCGCCCGCCCAGCTTCTGCACGACGGGACCCGCCGCCTTGAGGTACTGTTGATACGTCTCGGCGCCGCCGTCCTTCTTGAACCAGAGTGCGTTGAGCATGTAAATCCGCTCGTCGCTCATGGGAGGCATTCACGGGTTGGGGGTCAGGCACCTTTTTCGGATGGAGACAGTGTCCGACTCAGAGAAGGGAATGGCCGAAAAAGGTGCCTGACCCTCTGTTCGTCCTGCACCGCTGTCGGTTTCCACTCAGAGCAACTCATGGATGGGCGTCGGGTCGTCCAGAACGGCGGTCGGACGGCCGCGGTGGTCGAGGAAATGCAGCTTCGGATCAATCCCCATCGCCCGGTAAATCGTGGCGTGGACATGCTCCGGTCGGACCGCGCGGGTGTGCGGCCGCTCTCCCTTGCGGTCGGTCGAGCCGATGATCTGTCCGCCGCGAATGCCGCCGCCGCCCAACAGGCAGAACATCGAGTTGCCCCAGTGGTCGCGTCCGGGGGTTCCCTTGCTCAACGGGGGACCGCCGTTGCCGCCGTTGTTCATGCGAGGGGTGCGGCTGAATTCGCCACAAAGGATGACGAGCGTCGTCTCCAGCAGGCCGCGCTGGTCCAGATCGGTGAACAAGGCCGAGACCGCCGCGTCGACCCGGGGCAGATAGTTGTCCATCCCGGATTTCAGATTCCAGTGATGGTCCCAGCCGCCGAAGTGGCACGTGACGAACGTCGAACCGGCTTCGACGAGCCTTCGCGCCAGCAGCACACTTTGGCCCCAGGAGTGGCGTCCGTACATATCACGCGTTTTGTCGTCTTCGCGGCTGATGTCGAACGCTTCGCGAGCCTGCTTCCCGGAGACGAACTCGAAAGCGTCGCGGTCGAATTTGTCGAGCGTGTTGAAGGTGCCGCTCGCGTCGAGCGTTCTCGGAATGCGGTCGAGGCCGGCGTGCAAGGCGCGACGGTCATCCAGACGGCCAACCGTCATGCCGGGTGCAAGGTTGAGGTTGTTCACTTTGAAGTCGGGCTTGTTCGGGTCGCCTCCTGTCTGAAACGGATCGAGATGGGCGCCGAGCCAGTTGCCGCCGAAGTAGCCCGGCGACAGTCCGATGCTGCTCGCCGTCGGAACGCTGATGTAGGCCGGCATGCCGCGCCGGTTGGGGCCGCGCTCGCGCGCGACAATCGAACCGATCGACGGAAATTTGCCTTTGTTGTTGGCTCCGCTGACGCCCATGTTCTTCGTCGTCAACATGCGATGTCCGCCGGCGAAGTGGTCGCCCGTATCGTGATGCAGCGAGCGGACAATTGAGAATTTGTCGGCAACCTGGGCCTGCTTGGGGAACAGCTCAGTGATCTCAATGCCGGGAACGTTCGTGCGGATCGGACTCCAGAGTCCGCGAACTTCCAACGGTGCCAGCGGCTTCAGATCGTAAAGATCCAGATGGCTGGGCCCGCCGTCGAGCCAGATGAGGATTGCGGATGTCTTCTTGCCGTTGCCGGCAGTGGACACCGATTGTTCTTTGGCTCGCAGGACATCGGCCAATCCCAGACTGGCCATGCCGGCAACGCCCAGCTGCACAAAGCTGCGACGGTTCATGCCGTCGCAATACCGACCGGTTCCGCCTGAATCAATCCGCAACATGGTCGCTGCCTCCCGAGCCAGCAAAATCGAGCGACGTCCCCATCGGACGCGCTGATGGATTAAGCGTAGTTGATAACCATCGGGGAATCAACAACTTTCGCCGATCCGGCCCGCTGCCCAACCGATTTGGTCGGTGGATATGCCGATCAAGAATCTGCCGATCAATCCGAGACCGCCGCAAGTCGTGTCCAACATCGCGCGCGGAAGGCGCGTCGGCGGTCCATCAGCCATGTAGGGTCCGCTGTGCGGACCGCCCATGGGCGTGCCCACCAATTCTCCGGCTTCTTTCACTCGGACGACCGATGTTGGTTCCCGTTCACCACATCCCCAGTTCTTCGGATAAACCCCCGCCCGAACCCAACGATGAAATGAGGAGTGCGGCCAGTCAACCGGACAGGTCACGTAATGGTGTTTGACCGGATTCCAGTGCACGTAGTCGAAATGAGCCTGGTAATCCTGTTCCTCTTCAATCGTGTGTTCCCAAAAACGTCTTTGCCACACCCCCCGCCGCCGGTTGTTCCGGCGTGAAATCGATGTCGCCTGTTCTTGACCACCCGCGGCCAGATACTGTTTCGTAAACTCCTTCTTGATCCATGCCCAGCGCGTGGAATACCGATCATCACCCGGCGGAAGTGACCAGATCGCGTGCAGATGATCGGGCAACAACACCATGGCGGCGATGTCGAACGGCCATCGCTGCTTGGCCGCACGAATGATGGTCCCGAGCAAACGCACGGCTGCCTGTTCTCCAAACACCGGCGCATTCCGTTCGGTTTTCACGGTGAAAAAGTAAGTGCCGCCGGGAATGAAGGCGCGTCGATAGCTGGGCATCCAGACATGATACCCTGCCGCCATCGGTCCGCACAGCGGACCCTACTCCGCTGCATGCCAGAGGCGATCAAGCTCCGTGAGATGGCATCGCTCTACTGGTTTGAGTTGTGAGTCACCGAGCAGTCGCCCGTCCTTCGCAAAACTCTCGAAACGTCTTTCCTCGTCTCTGAATGGAAACGCGGGCGAGAATCTGACACCTCTCACGTGTAAATCATTGCGACCGGTCCGGCCTTTGCCGCTGTCTCCAACCGTAGCCGAGCAGTGTGAGTCCCGACAGGGCGAGGAGCGCGAGGCTGGAAGGTTCGGGGACGGCCGAGGTGCCGATTGTTAAGTTGATATTACCAACAGCGGAGGATCCACTGTCGGTCTGAGAAGACAAGTCGAACGTGGTCGCAGTTAGGGCACCAAAACCGAATTCATACTCGTGCCCGGTAATCAGATTCCCGGTGAGACTGCCGCTAAAAGCATTTTGGTCGTCACCACCGAGTCCGCCGACAACAAACTGTTCGTTGGCCGTGCTGCGTGACAACTGGAAAGAATTCATCAAGGTTTGTCCTGCGGTCACATCAAACAGTCTGCCATTGAGACGTGTCGCAGGTGTTTGAGCCGTTGCCGGACCGGCGTCTGTGACATTATAAAATCCACTGATTTCGTAGACTGTGTTCTCTAAAGCCGTAAATCGAATCTGTTGCGAGTCCGTCCCGGAAAATGTGCTGTCAGTTTGGAAGAGCCCGGTCCGGGTGTGCGTGATCCCAAAATTGAGGACTGTCTGGCCACTCTGTTCGAAGAAGTCAATGTCCGTGCGAGAAAAAGCAACACTGCCGGACGACAGCCGAAATGTATCCGTGGGGATGCCGGTTCCCGTGAAAAGTTGAGAGCCGGACGCGCCGTTCTCGGTGTGATTCGTCCGCAATGAGGTTGAATTGATCGTGATCAATGCGGCACGCGCAGGCATCCCGGTGGCAGCAAACGAAAGCATCAGCCCACTCAGCATCGCGCACTGAACAACCACATTTCTGGAAGGCGACACCATTATCCGACCTCATCTTTAGGATGAAAAATGACCGACCGCTGTGTCGTCTTCACGACGGCTGTCGTCAACTGGCCCGACCACGCGCGTGGACCTGAACGCCACAAGAAGATACTGCATCCGGTTCATTCTGCCGAGATTCTTGGCGAACGTCAACGAAGAGATCGCAATCCATCCTCGCTGAGGAACGGAAATCCCCGTTGTGAAGTGGCCGCCTGGCTGGGCCATAACTCCCTCGTTCACAAACGGAGTTTGGGAACAGGAGCAGAGTTTGGGAGCAAGAGTCAAGCAGGGTGGGCTGTGCCCACCAACCGGACGTTTCAAAAACCTCCCAACGTTCTCCGACACTCGAAGAGGTGGGCAAAGCCCACCCTACACGGCTTCACGCGGTTGCGATGGCGGAGTGAGCGAAACCGTCTCAGTGCGTCCAGGAGATGCCCAGCAGCGTATCGATCGCATCGTCGTTCAGCCCGAAGGCGACGAAGGGTTCGATGGTCTTGACCGAGGCGTGCGAACACGACGTTTGCCGCCGGTTGATCGTCGCTGCCAGGCGGATTTGCATCGGCTCCTGCGTGCTGCCACCGACATCCTCGCCGTTGATCTCCGCCTCGGCGACGAACGAGCCGTTGAACGCCGCACTCAGCGTGAGATTGGGATTGACGGCGAACCCGAGGCCAAAGCGATAGAAGAACTGGTTGCCGGGATCGACCTTGTGCAAACCGTCGAATTTCTTCTGAAACCGATAGCGGAATCCGCCGCCATAGAACAGCACGAGCGGATCGTAGTCCTGCAGAAAGGTGAGTCCGGCGGATGTCGTCCAGAAACCTTCGCCGAGGACCGTGCCCGGCGTCGCCAACGCGGTCTCAAACGAGCTGTCTCCGGTCGGTGCCGAGAACGAAAGCGTCGCCAGCACATCGGGGTAGAATTGGTTGCCGACGATGAGCTGCTTGACAAGGCCCGCGCTGACATCGCCGATCCCGCCGTGGTTGTCACTCTGGTCGCTGCCGAAAGACGAGATTTCGCTGTTGGCCCAACCGAAAGGCACGTTCACAAAAGCCTGCGTATAATCGAATACCCCCACCCGCAACTGCAACGGAACGAGCAGAAGCCGCTGGCGACGCTCCGCATCACCGATCTGCACGCTTCCGTTCTCCTGCTGGATCGTGAGAAAATCGACTTTCTCGTCGAGATACTGAAACGACACATCAAACTGAAACTCGCCCGGCTGAAGCAGCACGGTCTGACTGCGAAGGAAACGCAGCCTCGACTTTTCGACGGTGTTAGCGGGGCGATCGTCCGACTTTGTCGGCGCGGGAGACGGACCCGCTGATTGGTTGTTCTGCCGATGACCCTGCGACGGTTGGTTGCTCCGCGCTGATCCGGGCGATCGATCCGTCGCGATGTCTTCCGGGAATCTGGTCGGCGGACCAACCAGATCTCCCTCGCCTGGAGCTGTTCCGGGATTGAACGGTTGTGGTGCGTATCCCGACGTGGTCTCCTGCGGCAATTGAGCCACGGGGCGTGGGCCAGCGATCCTGTGCCGCCTAAGCGGTGCGGACGGGGGCGCGGCATCGGGAATGAACAGCAAGGGCGGCGCCGAATCGGAAGACATTTCGCTCGGGACCTTAGTGACTGGGCGTGGACTTGCGATCCTGTCCGGCGCGACGCGCGCTGTGGACGATGCGACATCGGGCACCAGAGGAGTTGATTGAGAGGGGGTGTCGTCCCTTCGCTCCAACACTCGGTGCGGACTGGCGATGTGACCGGGGGCCACGCCTGTTGGTGGCAACGCAGTGCTCGCCGTTCGTGCTGTCGGCGGTTTCGCATCGCGCGACGCCTGTGCCTGCAATCGTGTGAAGTCGCCAGGGCTCAGGATGGGCTGCACGTCGGGCCCGGCCGCGGGTGCCTGTTTCTCACCGTGCAGCCACCGGTTCGTTGTGTCTTCAGCAATCGCGTCAGCGGCATTGACCCCAGCGGTCACCGGCTCCGGACGCACAGGGCGGGGAGAGGCATCCTCCGGCTTTTCCCCGGCCCGTTGTTCTCCCGGAACTTGAACGTTTACCGCCGCCGTTGCCGATCCGGCGATCGGTTCGCCTTGAAGTTGCTGTTTGGCCGCCCGTTCCGAACGGCGTCCGAAATCGGCCGGCCGCCGAGACTCAGCGTCGTCGAGCGAAGCACGCCCGGCCCGATCTCCTGATATCTTCTCCCACCACAATCCATTGCCGAAGAAAGCCGCGCGGCTTTCTTCGTCGTCGAGGACCGATGATTGTCCCGTTCGATCGCCGGAGACAGCCGTCCGTCCCGTCGCATCGGCTTGCTGTAGAACCGGTCGGTTCGCCGCGGGTTCCCGTGGGGGGGCAACGACCGTAGGCCGGCTCTGAGACTGCGGAGAGTGGAGCACCTCTTCAAACAGTTCATCTGATACCGGACTCTCGCCCGAACCGCCGCGATCGGCTTTGCCCTGAGCCTGCGCGGCTCGAGTGCTCCCGGGTTTCGTCGAAGCCAAAGCGGCCTCCTCTGAGCGCAGCGCCGATCCCATCGCGCAGGCGATTGAAATCGCGAATCCGATAGCGATCCGGCGGATTGCCGCGGATGGACGGCGGCGTGTCATGAGTGCTCCATGAGGCGACTCCTCCGCGATCATCCGGCGTGCGAACGGTCCGCCCTCAGTCCCAGCCAAGACAAGGAACGCTTGCCGAGATTCTTGACGGGAGACAGAACCAGCCTGACGGAGCTTGTTCCGATTGGTTCGTCTTTCTCAAAACCACCAGAGAGATCATTCCGGTAGCAAGGGCGTCTGCCGCCTCATCCCGGAGATGCACGGGGCATCATTTCAGCGTTCTGTCATGCGATCAATCGCAATGACCGGATTCATGGCGTCTCGCTCCGATCCGGCGAAACGACCGGCGTTTCCTGCTGATGCTCGCCGGTCGCACCGGCCTCAACAGCATCCGCTCGACGCTGACGCCCGAGGAACCGGCCGTTGACGCAGTCCGCATTTCCGCGCGTTTATTCCGGCTCCACGCGATTTGGCCGAATCCATCGTGGCCTGTGCCGGGTTAATAGCATAGGTCAGCTGTATCACACCCGCGATCTGGTTTCGCCATGCAACTCGTCCGCCAGACCAACGGCTGCGAAGAGCAGGGCACCAAATGGTCCGAACAGGGACTGCTCTACGCTTCCCCCGGCGGCCCCCCCTTCGTCTCCCTCATCCACCCCGGCGGCCACAAATTCCTCCCCGACGCCCCACCCCTGATCGTCCGCTTCTTCCAGGAACACCGGCGACGCACAGCGGGGAAGTCAGCCGAGTGACACAGGGCCGGCTATACCGACCGATCACGAGGCATCGCACAAAACCCGGTACGTGTTGTTGAAATTGCGACGGGTACAGCCGGTCATTCTTGGCTGTTAGGCCGATTCAGTCTTTTCAATCAAATCTCGAATGTGCTTAATCGCGGCTTTGTACCGAGGATGCATTCGACGAAGAACTGCGAAGAAAGGATGCCATGAGCCTTCCCGAATTGGCAACAGAGTTGCTCTCTTCTGGAGTTCTTCTCGTAGGTTTCGAATTGCCGCCTTCCCCGAATCCGGTGGAACCAGAAGACAGTGGGCAAGATTGTAGTCGGGACTGCTCTCAGCGATCACCGGGCAGTGTCGAATCCTAATCTGCAGATCCTGACAATCCTGAATCGAGAATCGTAACACGTGTGCTGGCAATGACCCGGCGCGACGTCTTGCGGTTTCGTCCACTCCAGAGAGAACCGCCCAGTCACAAGAGAGGCCGTCTCTCCACTGCGATGTCGGCCAGTGGGCGTCGATGATTCGCCCGTTGACAACGTATTGCTCATCCACCCATCGATATATGTAATCCCGCGAACGAAACAGGTCGTTGTAGCCAAGGTCAATCGTATCTTGCACGCCGGGCCCCTCCGGCTAAGCGGCGTTCTTGTGGAAGTCTACGACGACCTGGACAGCCCGTTCAGAATCGAAGTCGGCGTCTTCCACCGTTTCTTCACCGAAGACGTTCCGTGAATAACGAAGCACGGATTCCTGATCTGCTTCGAAGTACAGCAGAGCATCGCCACACCGCCACTCCAAATACACTCCCCCGCTGATCGGCCTGATGAGTGGCGCAGGAACGTCGGGAATCACTTGGAGTTCGCTGATCAGGTTGTCGGCAAATCCCAAGGACCTGTCGTCCGCTCCTACGCCTCCATACTTATCCCAGTTCGCTGGAAGGCGACGATAGTCTCGAAGTGCTCTAAGGCGATCTCCAAAGTCTCTTTCGCGTTTTTCCGTTCCAACGAGCGCAGTTTCAGCGCCAAGAGTCAATCCACGGACCGGTGAGCGCGGAAGTACATTTTTCGTCAAGGTGCTCTGTGAAAACTCCCACGGAGAATCTCGTATCAACGTGAGACTTTCGCTCATGCCGTCCTCCTCCATTTCACGTGCCATTCTTCGCTTGTGAGATCAGCAAACGCCTTAACGATCCATTCTCGTCCTGCGCTGAACCATTCATCGAGCGTTTCTTCGTCGTCCAAGCTGCCTCGAACAGTCAGTTCAAATAACATTTCCTGTTGGTCTTGCTGAATTCCAGGTCTGATGGTGACTCGTAATCGCTTTGGTTCTGATTCGGACTTAAAACTACAGGACACTTCCATCGACTCTGGCCCGCAAAGGATTCGCTGCTCGTGTCGCCAACGGCAATCGGGAAAAACCTCGCCCAAGCGTGAACTGGCGAGAGGAATTCGGTTGAGGTAGGTAATCTCCAGTTGGGTGATTCGGATCGTTCCCAGTTCATTTTTTGTGACGAACTCTTGGTATTTCGACCATTGATCGAAGAACCGTTGGCTGACCACTGGATACCGCGGATACTCCGACGTATTGGACACGATGCGCCAATTGTGGAGGAATCTGTCTCGTTGAATCTGGATCAACCAATGACCGCTCGGGTCATGCAGGAAAACACGCGGCAGGTCCGGTTTCGGGCTGATGACCATGCGTTGTCCAACGACACCCCCAGGTTTCGCGAAATCTTCGACATGCGGAGTAATAGGAGGGTTTTCGCTACATTGTGGATAGTCGGTTTCCACGATCGCCCAGAATTTTCCAACATGGGGAGCAAGCAACTTGTCGAGGCTCTCGAACTGGACTCCCATGACAACTTCGTTGACGGGGGGGTGTTCAAAGCTGGGTAGATTCTCAATCATAGGGAATATCGCGGCGATTCGGTGACGTAGGGCCGGCTGTACCGACCGATCGTGGGGGACGGCCTCAACAATGGGTATTCCTCTCTGCCATCGCGGTCGGTCCTGCTCGACCATCCTGCTGAGGCAGTATCCCCATCCTCGCTCGATGATACTACCGCATGGTCACTTTCTACTGAAGTCAGGTCGGTCACACCTTGCCCGAGCCATGTGGCGAACGTGCCTTACCAAACATGGCGATCTTAGGTCACAGCAGCTTCTGAAACTGCTTCCAGGTTTTGGTGTTGGCGACGTGTTGCTTTTCG
Organism: Planctomycetaceae bacterium; assembly: GCA_029259845.1. Lineage (GTDB taxonomy): Bacteria > Planctomycetota > Planctomycetia > Planctomycetales > Planctomycetaceae > JAHBXU01. Next base: position 14,840 of record JAJDEI010000039.1, read on the forward strand.
AGGGCGGCGCGGCGGGCGACGGTGAGGCCGTATTGCATCAGGTCGAGGCCGGTTGGGGCGTGGGCGTCGGTGCTGATCACGATCGGGATGCCGTACTCGCGGGCGGCGATCGTGTGCACGTCGTCGAGGTCGAGGCGCATGGGGTGGGCGTTGATCTCCATCAGCGTGCCGTGCTCGGCGGCGGCGGCGAACAGGGCCGGGTAGTCGATGTCGGCTGGCTGGCGGCGGCCGATGAGACGCCCGCTGGGATGCCCGATAATGTTGACGTACGGGTGTTCGACGGCCATCAGCAGCCGCTTCATGATCTGCCGGCGAGGTTGCTTGAGCCCGTAGTGCAGCACGGCGATGACCCAGTCGGCTTCTGAGAGCACGTCATCGTCGAGGTCCATGCGGGCGTCTTCGAGGATGTCGCATTCGATCCCTTTGAGGATCTCGATGCCGCTGATGTCACGGTTGGCCAGGTCGATCTGTTCCCAGTGGGCGCGGAGCCGGTCGGCGTCCAAACCGTTGGCCATCGTGACCCGTTTGGAGTGGTCGGTGATGGCGATGTATTTGAGGCCGCGGGCCTTGGCCGCTTCGGCCATCTCGCGGATGGAAGCGGTGCCGTCGGTCGCGGTGGTGTGCATGTGCAGGTCGCCACGGATGTCCTTCAACTCGACAAGTGTTGGCAGTTCGCCGATCTCCGCCTGTTCGATTTCGCCCCGGTTCTCCCGCAATTCCGGGGGCATGCAGGCGAGCCCGAGGGGCCCATAAACTTCTTCCTCCGTGCGACCGGCGACGCGTTCGTCCCCTTTGAACAGGCCCCACTCGCTGAGCTTGAGGCCCCGGTCCTGGGCGCGGCGGCGGACGACGATGTTGTGCTCCTTCGAGCCGGTGAAATACTGCAGCGCGGCTCCGTAGCATTCGTCCGGGACGACGCGGACGTCCATTTCCATGCCGCTCGACAACCGCACGCGGCACTTGGTGTCACCCCGTTGGAGGACATCCTCAACCAGTTCGTGCGCGGCCACGTAGTCCATCACGGCCGCTGAGTCTGACGACGTGACGAGGATGTCCAGATCGCCGCACGATTCCTTCCGCCGCCGGCAACTCCCGGCCACTGACGCATGGTCGACAATGTCGAGCGAGAGCAGGCCCGATACGATTTCGTTGGCCGTCGTGGTGGCGACATCGAGAAGGAACCGCCGCCCGGCGGTGGCGACGTGCTCGATCCCTTCGAGGATCGTCTGTTCGGTCTTGGCACCGAACCCCTTGAGGGCGGCGACGCGGCCGGCTTCACACGCCGCTTTGAGGTCGTCGAGCGTGTTGACGCCCAGTTCCTGGTGCAGCTTGCCGACCTTCTTCGGGCCGATGTTGGGGATCAGCAGCATCTGCCTCACGCCGGGCGGTACCTGTTCGCGAAGCTCTTCGAGCTGGGGCAGGGCACCGGTCTCGACGACGGTGATGATTTTCTCGGCGAGATCCTTGCCAATGCCCTCAATTTCCGTCAGCGCTTTGGGCCCCTCAGCCGCCAGCGTGGCGACCGGTTCCGGCAGGTCGTTGACGACGCGAGCCGCGTTGCGATAGGCCCGCACTCGAAAGGCGTTCGCCCCCTGGATCTCCAGGAGATCGGCGATTTCCTCAAAGAAGCGGGCGACCTGGGCGTTGGGCATGGCGGCGGCTCACGACGACAAAAGAATCAGATTCGCCGTGAATCATACCGAGTCCGCGCCTGCGAAACGAATCCCCGTTGGAGTTCAGCCTTCCGGCTGCCTTCAGGAGCGGATCAGAGCACGCTGGGGTCAGGCACCAATTCGCGGGAGCGCTTCGTTGACGAATACCGCAAGTCGTCGTCCCCACGAATTGGTGCCTGACCCCGACCTCTCGCGAATCCGTTGGAGTCCAGGCTTTAGGCTGCTTGACGCGGCTCGAACGCAGGCTAAAGCCTGAACTCCAACGGGCTGAATTCCCAACTCAGCGCCTCACGTGTAGTGGAGCTCGGTCGATTCGACCGGGGCGCCGATGTTGACGTGCGGCGGGACGATTTCGTGCGGGCCGTGCCAGCCGGGCAGGTCGGGCATCAGCGGCACGATGCGGGAACCGAACAGCGTGGTTTCGGCATTGGCCGGGTCGTCCGTGAGCACGGTGTCATCGTCCGGGTGAACGATGGGCGTAATTCCATCAGCGTCCATGCGGTTCAGCTCGTCCAGCGTGATGGGATGCAATCCGCCGCGATCCACCGGGGCCAGATACTGCTCGTGAGCAAGGCGGCGCAGCCGCAGCTCTTCGATAAAATCGACCGGTTCCGCAGGAGCAGACATGGAGGACCCCGATTGGCAGAGAGTGAACGACACTTCTGTCATCGGCGGACGGTCCTCCCCTCACCAGTGCGTCGCGTCCGACAAGCGCGGACGGCAGAACCCGCAGAATCGGACCAGCCGCAAGAACGCCGCGAAACCGCAAGCGTGGACGACAGCGGTAAGACACCCGGTGTCTCGAATTGGGAGGGGTTGTCCTTGGGGAAGAGGGCGCGTCATCCGGGGCAAGACGTGAATCTTCAAGCGAGACACCGGGTGTCAGGCGCGAGCTGTCAATTCTGATCCGCGGACCATTCGTGGGGCAGGCGCTCCCATTCGCGGCGGACCTGCCTGAGGCCGGTGGAGAAGAGTTCGAACTCGTCGCTCAGCCGCCGCAGGACGGGAGCCTCGTCGAGATACGGCTCGTTATCGAACGTGCTGGCAATGAAGTAGGACCGTTTGCCCTGCTCCTGGTAATCGATGAGGACATCCTTGCGGTCGAACGCCTTGAGACGTTTGAGAGCTTCCGGGTAGACACCGGTCCAGAACAGGGTGAAGTCGCCGATGTGACGGTGGACCTCCCGCTGGGGGTGCGATTCCCGTTGCTCGGCTTCGAGCAACATGTCGGCGACCTCCTCTAGACGGCGGCCCACGACGTCCCGAACGCGGTAGATCGCCTCGAATCGCACGAATCGCACAAGCATGTCCGACAGATAGTCGACCAGCGGCGGATCGGCGACTCCGAACTCCACCTGGAACGTTTGTTCGGTCAAGGCGGCGAACAGACGCCTGAGTTGATCGGCACTACTGAGAACGGGAGCCATACGAAGACCTTTCGAGTGAAGACCAGCGCGTCAGGCGCGCATCAACGACGATCCTCCAAGATCACTCTTTGGTTCTGACAACCCAGCCACGCTGGGCTCCGGGGGATGCTGAATTCCGGGGGGGGGCAGTGGTCCTCCGTCCGTCGTTGAGGGTCCGCAAACAACGACGGACAGCGACCGCGTTTCGGCGATTGCGACTCCTGGGGTGGCAGTGGGGTTCATCGGGCAGCCGGCGCGCAAGGGGTAGCATGTCGCCGGTCGTTGGAGAAGAGAACTTCCGTATCTCTATTGTTGGTCGTTCCAGAAGGCCGGTCAAGCGGCATTTCTGGCCGATCGGTACGGGGAATTCGAGTCAGGCCGACCGGCAATGGGACGCTCGCCACAAAACCGGCACCTTTGCAGTTGCTCCATGCTGCCGGTACGATCGGGTGACAGAAACCTGATCCCTCCTGTCGGTGACTCCGCTCATCGGCCCTTCCCAGTTGGAGCCGCGCCCCGATGCTGTCTCGCCAATACTGTTGTTGCCTGATGTTGATCGCTCTGCTGGCTGGTTCGATCGTCTTTATCTCGACGATTGCCGACGCACAAACTACCAGCGATCCGGCCGAATTCGTGGCCGGCGCGAACGAGAATACGCTCAACCGTTTCGAGAAAGCGGCCGGCTGGGAGTTGCTGTTCGACGGCAAGACGACCAACGGCTGGCGGAACTTCAAACAGGACGGCATCAGCGACGGATGGCAGGTCATCAACGGGGCGCTGGTCCGGGCAAAGCCGGGAGCGGGCGACATAGTTACTGACGCGCAATACCAAAACTTCGAGCTGCAACTGGAGTATAAGATATCGACCGCCGGCAACAGCGGGATCATGTTCCGAGTCGTCGAGGGCGATGTCGGCGCCCCTTACAGCGGGCCGGAGATTCAGATCAACGACAACGCCCTGGGGCACGACCCGCAGAAGGCGGGGTGGCTGTATCAGCTTTACAAGCCGGCCAAGCCGGCTTGGATGGTGAAGGCGGAAGCCGAAGTGGGAGCCAACCTGCCGCTGGAACTCGACGCCACGCGGCCCGCCGGAGAGTGGAACCACGTCTTCCTCCGCATCTCGCCGGACCAGTGCGAAGTGCTGATGAACGGCGTCAGCTACTACAAGTTCCAGCTCGGCAGTGACGAGTGGAACGCGCGGGTGGCGGCCAGCAAGTTCGCCAAACATGCCGGGTTCGGCAAGGCGCAGCGGGGTCACATCTGCCTGCAGGACCACGGCGCCCTCGTGGCGTTTCGCAACCTCAAAATCCGCCGGCTCGGCCCCGCCGGCGAGGCGACCGAGGCGGTCGACGGCCAACTCGCCGTGAAAGTCGTCCCCGCCTTCGGTGAGATCACCTGGGACGAGTGGCAACCGGTCGACGACAGCGGGCAGGCGAAAGAGTTCCGTCCCATCGGCATGACCCACGCCGGCGACGGCTCCGGGCGGCTGTTTATCGGCACGCAGGACGGGATGGTTCAAATCATCGAGCCGTCCGATGCCCCGCAGCAGGCGAAGCTGTTTCTCGACATCCGCGATATCGTCCGGAACTTCACCAAATCGGGAGCCAACGAAGAAGGGCTGCTGGGCCTCGCCTTCCACCCCAAGTATGAAGAGAACGGACACTTCTACGTCTACTATACCAGCAGCCAGAAGGACCTGACGTCGGTCGTCTCGCGGTTCACGGTCTCCCCGGGCGATCCGAACCAGGCCGATCGTGGCAGCGAACAAGTCATGATGGAGATCGCCCAGCCGTTCCACAATCACAACGGCGGCGCGATTGCGTTCGGCCCCGACGGCTATCTGTATATCAGCCTGGGGGACGGCGGTAGCGGCAACGACCCGCTCGGCAACGGCCTCAACCTGGGTACCTGGCTTGGCAAGATTCTCCGCATCGACGTTGACGGACGGCTGGACGGCCATCACGACGGCCACAACTACGGCATCCCCGCCGACAACCCCTTCGTCAACACCGACGGAGCGAACCCGGAAATCTACGCCTACGGCTTCCGCAATCCCTGGCGGATCAGCTTCGACCGCAAGACCGGAACGCTGTGGGAGGGAGAAGTCGGACAGGACTATTGGGAAGAGATCAACCTGATCACCAAGGGGGGCAACTACGGCTGGAGCAACGTCGAAGGGACGTTCCCTTTCAGTGACCATGTGGACGGCAGCCCGTCCGAGCCAATTGGTCCCATCTGGGAATACGACCACCTGATCGGCAAGTCGATCACCGGCGGGTTCGTTTACCGGGGCCCGAGCGTGCCCGAGTTGGAGGGCGTGTACCTCTACTCCGACTATGTCAGCGGCAAGTTGTGGGGCCTCAAGCACGACGAGCAGTCCGGCAACGTCGAATGGAACAAGTCGATCCCCGCTCCCAAGCTGACCATCCTCGCTTTCGGCGAAGCCGAGAACGGCGAGATCTACCTGAGCATCCCCACCGGCAACGGGCAGGGCATCTTCAAATTCGCCGGCATCGAGTAAGAGTTGGCATCCCCCGGCGAACGGTCGTCACCCAAACGATTCGCCGCATGATCCCGTTTAGCGGCACATTTCAACTGTGCCGCTAAACGGCGTTCGCATCGTCGATGATCAGCCGCAGCATGGCGGCCACGTTGCCGGTGAAGTGGTCGAGCAACTTGGCCCCTTTCTCCGCCGTCGCCGCAGCCGGGTCACCGATGTAACCGAGCGGCGAGCGGTCCTTGGTGATCCACGCCAACTGCGCCGGCGCACACGGTATTTTCTGGGTCATCGGCTCCAATTCGGAAATTTCGCCGACGAGGTGCGGGTGCAGGTGGAGAATCATCGACGTCTCCCACTCGCCTGCATGGGCCATTTTGGTCTGCCGGAACGACGGGTCGGATGGGGCGTCTCCCGACTCCCAGTACGTCGCCGAATACATGCGGATGTCATCGCGGTCACGTTTTTCCTGACGCAGTTCAAACAGTGCCTGCTGCGAGGGCACCATGTTGCCACCGTGTCCGTTGAGCAGGATGACGTACCGAAAGCCGTGCGTCAGAAAGTTGCGGACGACATCCTTCAGCAGGTCGAGATACGTCCGCGGCGCGGCCGTCAGCGTGCCGGGGAAGTCGAGATGGTGTTCCGAGTTCCCCAGCCACATCAGCGGAGCGAACAACACCTGTTCGGACAGTTGCTCCTCCAACCGCCGGGAAATCTCCCCCAACAACAGGCTGTCCGTAAACACGGGCATGTGCGGACCATGCTGTTCCAGCGCGGCGATCGGGATCACCACCGGCATCAAAGGCGAGAGATCCTGCACCTGCGGCCATGTCATCTCAAACAACTGCATGATTTGTCGCTCCTGTTTTGATCCCCGGCCGATGGCCCGGATGAATTCTCGCTTGTTCCCGACCTGTTCCCGGAACAACCCCACGACGGTACGGCAGTCCCGTCGGTGCTGCAAGCGGTTCGGCGAGAAACCGTGGGCCGTTCAAAGTTTCACTTTGGAGAAAGCCGGCCGGGACAAGCTCAATGGTAATCCGAAGCGTCAGCGAGGAAGCGAACGTGAGTGAGCGATTCGTCCCTCGCTGACGCTTCGGGTTACGAGGTTGCCCAGCTTCAATCGTTGAACGGCCCTGGTGAGAAACCGTGGGCGACCGCGTTATTGGCGATGGGGGATTGTCGGCGATTCGCCGTCGGCGTTGCCTCCTAGTGAACGCTAATCCATGATTCCGGTTCGCCCGGAGGCAACGGCGACGTCGCAGCGACGCCCGAACTTCAACACAAGGCTTGCCCTGACCAGAAGCCGACGATCGAATTTCGCCGGTTGCAGAGGGAGCGGGGGACCGTTATCTTGTGCCGGTCATTGATGGCTGCGCCAATGGTGCGAACGAAGGTTTTGGTCGGGCCGGTGACGGCTCTCCTGGCGATTTGTGGTGAGAATCTGATGAGTCAAGACATTAAAATTGATGCGATGCCGCGCCCCAGGCAAGGGACGACGGAGTGCCGGCGGTTGCGGCGGCATGGGCGGATTCCGGCCAATGTGTTTGGGCACAAGCAAGCCGCCGTCCCGATCAGCATCGGCGTCGAGGCCTTTCGCCCCGTGCTGGCCACCGGCCACAAGGTGGTCGACCTGACCATCGACGGCACGGCGGAAAAGGCGTTGGTCCGCGAAGTGCAATGGGACACCTATAGCACCGAGATTCAGCACATCGAGTTCCAGCGAGTCGACGCGACGGAGCGAATGTCGGTCGATGTCCCGGTCGTACTTCGCGGAACTCCGCAAGGCGTCGTCGACGGCGGCGTGCTCGATCAGCAACTCCATACTCTCACAGTCGAAGCGACCGCTTCGAGTCTGCCGGATCAGATCGAAATCCGGGTCAACGACCTGAACATCGGCGATGTCATCCATGTCTCCGATGTATCCGACCTCCCGGAGGGTGTCACGATCGACACGCCGGCAGAGCTGGTCGTCGTGCAGGTGAACGCGGCTGTCGAGATCTCCGAAGAGGAGGAGGCCGGCGAGGATGTCACCACACAGCCGGAGTTGATCGGCCGGAAGGAAGAGGACGAGGAGAGCGACGACAAGTAACGATCGGCACGCGGAGGGCTGTCGCGAGTTTTTCATCGTTCCCCGGCGCGCGTTGGGGCTTGCTTCACCATTCGGGATCCGGCATTCGAGTTGGGAAACGAAGCCCGGCAAGGCAAAGCGATGAAGGTCGTCGTCGGACTCGGAAATCCGGGTCGCAAATATATCGGCACCCGGCATAACGTCGGCTTTGATGTGCTGGCCCGCCTGGCTCACGAGCAAGGAGCGGACTCGGCACGGACGAAGTTCGAGGCGGAGATCACGGAAATCACCGTCGGAGCCGAGCGTCTGCTGCTGGTGGCACCGCAAACGTTCATGAACCTCAGCGGTCGCAGCGTCCGGCAGATTGTCGATTTCTACAAGCTCTCGGCAGTTGACGTGCTCCTGGTCTGCGACGACCTCAACCTCGAAACGGGACGGCTCCGCATGCGGGCATCCGGGTCGGCGGGTGGGCAGAAAGGGTTACAGAACACGATCGATCATCTGGGGACGCAGCAGTTCGCCCGATTGCGAATCGGCATCGGTCGGCCGCCGGGTCGGATGGACGCGGCCACCTATGTTCTGCAGAGATTCTCGGCGGCTGACCGGGAGATCATTGATATTGCCGTCGCTCAGGCAGCGGACGCAGTCATTTTGTGGGCGCAGGAGGGCGTTCAATCGGCGATGAATTCCGTGAATGCCCCGTCTCCCGCCCCGTAGCATCACCAGCACCGCGTGAACCGGGGAAATTCCTCCGCGGGCGACGAAGTTCGCGAGGAATCATTGCAAATCCGGACAGAATCGCTACAACTGGCGGTTCCACTTTGATTGTGATTGAGATGCGTCAGCCGGTCCCGGCGATCCCTGGCAGCATCAGCCCATAATACGTCAAACCAGACGGCATCAGGCCGCGCGGCGTCCGTCCCCACACACAACGTCAGAACCCCGAGGAGACCACGTTGGCACAGCGGAACTACGAGTGTATGTTTGTCCTCAATAGCGGCAAGTACGCCAGCGACCCGGCTGGCGCTGAAAACGTGCTGATGGAGATGTTCGCCCGCCTGGAAGCCGATGTGGTCGCCAAAAGCCCCTGGCAAGACGGGAGGCTGGCCTATCCGATTGACGGGCATCGCAAGGGCCTGCATTTTCTGGCCTATTTCCGCATGGATGGATCGCAGGTGAAGGAGATGAGCCGCCTGTGCAAACTCAACGACCTCGTGCTGCGGCACATGGTGATTGAGCATTCCGAGACGCTCTTCGACGCCATGTCGCAGGCCCTGCTTCAGCACGGGAAAGGCGAAGGAAGCTCCGAGGCTGCGAAGGACGGCGAGACTGCAAAGGACGGCGGGACAGCAAAGGACGGCGGGGCAGCGAAGGACGACGAGGCTGCGAAGGGCGGCGGGGCTGCGAAAGAGACGGGAGCAGACACTGAATCCAGCAAGAAGGAAACCGCCGACACGGATTCGTAACACGGATTCGTTACGTGATTCCTTGACACGAAGAGTGGGCGACGGTCGCCCCATGCGGCAGGCAACCTTGCTTGCTAGGCGTTTCAGTTGTCGATCACGCGCGGCACCGGTCGCACAGGCCAATGAGACATCCGTTGGTCACACAGGCGGAACGTCGGTCACACGGACAATGAGCGGCATGCCCGTCGGCATCATCAGGGAGAACTGACATGGCCAGCTACAATCGGGTCATCCTGGTCGGCAACCTCACACGGGACCCGGAGGTGCGGTACATCCCCAGCGGGACCGCCGTCACCGACATCGGACTGGCAGTCAACCACAGTTGGTTCGACAAGCAGTCCAACAGCCGCAAGGAAGAAGTTACCTTCGTCGACGTCACCCTCTGGGGACGGACGGCGGAGATCGCTGGGGAGTATCTGTCCAAGGGGCGCCCGGTGTTGATCGAAGGCCGCCTCAAAATGGACACTTGGCAGGACAAAGAGACGGGCCAGAACCGCAGCAAGCTCAAGGTGATCGGCGAGCAAATGACGATGCTCGGATCCCGCGGCGACGGTGGAGGAGGAGGCGAGCCCCGCGGCGGAGCGGGCGGGGGGCACGCTGCTGCGGGCGGCCAATACCCGTCGGAAGGCGGCCAACAGTCGTCCGGCGGCAATCCCCAGGGAGCAGCCGATACCTTTTACGATTCGCCACCCCCACAGGAATCCGGCGGAGAGGTCCCCTTCTAAGGAAACCGGGACGGTCTTTCGAAAGACGCTTTCCCGAACCGGCAAGAACTCGCGGACAAACGGCCATCACTGGCAGACGGCGACGACTCACAAACGGCAACACGCATTTTCAGCGGACCACCGAAAATAGACGCGGTCGCACTGCGTCCTCGCGTTGACATCATCCTCGCATTTGCGAACTTCACGGAATCGACTGACTCATGGCCAAGCAACGTCCCCACCGCATTCGTTCTGCCGACCGGCAGGGCGGCGTCGAACTTCTGCTCGCTGAAAACGTTCCCGCTGTCGGCCATCAGGGCGATATTGTCCGTGTGAAGCCCGGTTTCGCTCGCAATTTCTTGTTGCCGCAGGGCTTGGCGACGGTCGCCACCGAAGACAATAAAAAGATGGTCGAACAGCACCGCCGCCGGCAGGGAGAAATTGCCCAGCAGCGGGTCAAGCAGACCCAAAAACTTGGCCGTGAACTTGCCAACTTCAGCGCGACGATTGAAGCCAATGCCAACGACGAGGGGCATCTTTACGGCTCGATTGTTGCAACCGACATCAGCAAGACGCTCGTTGCAGCCGGGTATCCAGTCGAGCCGGATCAGGTCAAGCTCGAAGGACCGCTCAAAGAGCTGGGCATGTACACGATCAAACTGCAGTTGCATGGCGGTGTCGATGCGGAGGTCAAAGTCTGGGTTGTCCCCGTCGCCTCCCATTCGTAGCCGTTCGGCTTTTTGGCTCAAATCTCGGGAATCCCGCCGGTCTGCGACCGGCGGGATTCGTTTGTCTCAACCGGGACACGCGGTCGGTACGCCCGGTTGCCAATTGGACGTGCTGAAACTCCGGACGCCCGACATCGTGGCCGTCGGCATTCCTTGCAACGAACCCGGTGCCGCGTGCCCCCAATGGACTGAAAGCTGATCGCCGAAAGCGGGCCACTTTCCGCCGCGTGATGCTCCCGTTTCCCGAAGAGGTTGTGAGTTTATCTCAACGCGTGCCCAAACACCCGGTGTCTCGAACCAACGAGGGCGCGAGAAGCCTGATTTCAGCGGCGATGGTCCTCAACGTTTTGCGAGTCCGTGAGACACGGGGGGGGCCACCGAAAGACTCACAAGCTCGAAGGGTTCGGCGCTCTTCGAAACCACTCGTTTCCCGTTTGACTGACCGAGGGACGCACGGATGCCTGACGCGACGACCAACTTGTTCGACCGGATTCCTCCCCAGGATCTCGAAGCCGAGCGAAGCGTCCTCGGCAGTTGCCTGCTGCAAAACAACGTGATTGACGACGTGCTGATGCTGGTGCGCGGCAATCATTTCTATAGCGACGTGCATCAGAAGATGTTTGCCGCCATGCTGAGCATGCACGAGCAGGGCATCCGCGGAATTGACGCTGTCACGCTGAGCCACGAACTCCAGAAACGGGGCGAGCTCGAACAAATCGGCGGGCCGACCGTGCTCGTCCGAATCCTGGAGACCGTGCCCCATGCGGCTCATGCCGAGTATTACGCCCGCATCGTCCGCGACAAATGGCTGCAACGGACGTTAATCGACGTCTGCACCGAGACGCTGCGTGAGTCGTACGATTCGTCCGACGAGACCGACCAGATACTGGCCCGCGCTGAGCAGCGGGTGTTCGGCATCGTCGAGCAGCAGGAATCGATCGACAAGTTCGCCATCGGCGACATTCTGGACGACACGTTCGCCCGCATCTTCGAGCGGATGGACCAGGAAGGGACGATCAGCGGCCTACACAGCGGATTCGAAGGATTGGATGCCGTCACCAGCGGGTTCCAGCCGTCCGAATTGCTCGTCCTGGCGGCTCGGCCGAGTATGGGGAAAACGGCCCTCGTCTGCAATTTCTCGCTGGCAATCGCCCGCGATGAACGACAGGGAGTCTTGCTGTTCAGTCTCGAACAGTCCAAGCTCGAGCTGGCGGAGCGGTTTCTCTGCATTCAGGCGCGGATCGACGGACACAAGCTGCGGCAGGGCGATCTGGACGAAGTCGAGCAGCACAGCCTGCACGAAGCGTCCAACGAAATGCGCGAGTTCCCGTTGTTCATCGATGACACCGCCGGGCGCACGATCTCACAGATTGCAGCAGTCGCACGCCGCTTGAAACGCCGCTACGGGATCGGCATCGTGATCATCGACTACCTGCAGTTGATCGAATCGGATGACAAAAAACTCCCCCGCGAGCAACAGATCTCAACGATTACCCGCCGGTTGAAGTTCCTCTCGAAGGACCTCAGCATTCCCGTGATGGCCCTGGCTCAGCTGAACCGGGGTGTCGAACAGCGAGAGGACAAACGGCCCCGCCTGGCTGATCTCCGGGAGAGCGGCGCCATTGAACAGGACGCCGACATCGTCATGTTTCTGCACCGGCCTGAAGCGTACGATCCGGAGGACCGTCCGGGAGAGGCCGATCTGATCATCGCCAAGAACCGCAACGGTCCGGTTGGCAACGTGCCGCTCGTCTGGTTGAAGCAGCAGCTTCGCTTCACAGACCGTGCGCCGGAGGCGGTTTCGGAGGCGCTTCACTTCTGAGTGGTCGAATCAACACACCCGTCATTCGTCGACGCCCATCGCACTGGGCAGCGCCATGAACGTCTTGAGCGTTTCGACCGAGTCGAACAGGTACAGCCGATCCTTGTACCAGACGGCATGTTCCAGCGAGCCTTCCCGGATTTCCCCGGTAATGGCGGTTCGGGTCACATCGTATCCATCCGCGGCCGGAACATATCGGCGGGGGTTGTCGTCGAAAGCCGCTTTCGCCTGGGAAGAGCTGAAGAAGTAGGACTTGCCCGCGTAGTAGGACATGTAAGCGACCCGGCCGTCTTCGAGGACCAGCCGGTCACGCAGAGCCACGGGGCAGAAGCCTTTGAGACCCAAGCCGTCCCGGGTGACGATCTGTTGTCTGGGGCTGCCGGCCATCGATGAGCGGAAGTGTGCCTGGGTGTCCCGAATGGTATCCGTGCCACTGGGGCGGAAGCTGGAACTGATCAACGTGTCTGGATCGATGTCGAGACTTTCCGATGGATCGATGGCCCGTTCGTCTTCCACGAAGATCCGGCCCGGCTGTGCCAGTGTCCCCGGAAACGAATCGCCCGGGAAGGTTGGCGGGGACGACGGCATCGTGTGGGGTGCCTCATCGGGGCCGGAAACCGCGCGTGCCGTCCCGACCGATGGCCTCGGCCGATCCGTTGGACCAGATCCCTCGAACCGTGACGTCGGGTTTGGGATCGCACTCTTGTTCAGCCGTCGGCCGGTGTAGGGGGACGGCTCGGACTTTGGTTCTGCGGGGTGCGAACGAGTCGACGCGACGCCCGCGCGGCGACCGACACTGGCCGCGCCTCGCTGATTGGCCTCAGACTCTCTCCCCGGCGCGCGACTCGGAAGCAGGAACAGTCCCTCGTCCATCGATTCCGGCTGAGCGTCTTCCCCTTCCGTATCTTCGGGGAACAGGTCATCCGCGGGGAACATCTCCTCGAAGGGCGTCTCCTCGGCCAGCAATTCCGGCGGAGCGGGGGATGCCGCGACTGTTGCCGCATCCGCTGCCGGCGCAGCGGCAGTGGACGGCTGTTGGTGTGCCGGGAGGGGCTGTCGCCTGTCGGGGTTACGGAACGGTTGGGGCGAAGCCGCCTGCTCGATATGGCGCCGGCTCGTCCGGTCCCATTCCTCCTCAGCCGGTGGTGCAAGCACCGGCTCCGTCAACGGGATCAGCTCAAAAGACGCGGCGGCCTGTTGTCGGGTGGGCGACTGTTGCGGCTCACTGGCCGCCGCGACCCCGCTGGCGGTTGCTTTGCTTGTTTCCGGTTCGGTTCTCACCGGTCGCGGTGTCACTTGTTCCTGTGCCACGGACTCAGATGTCCGGTGCGTCGTCGTGTTCGAAACAGTGGCACTGGGACCAGACGCCGCCGCTTTCTGTGTCTTGCGGGCCGGTTTCAAGTCCGGGAGAATCCGGGGGACCTTGGACTCCGGAACGGGGGAAACGGCTTGTGCCTTTTGGCGGGGTTCCGTCGCCGGTCGCCGGGGCGCAGGCGTTGTTGTCCGGCGTGCCGGCTGTTGTGGTGGCCGGGCTGCCGATTGGTTCGCCTGCCGCATCTTGTACGACGGCGGGACGAAGGGATCCGGCTCGGCCGGAGGCTGAGACGACGGGGCCCGTCGGGGACGCGGTGCCCTGTCGTAGAGCCGCGACAGCCTCTTCGCAAATGTTTCTCGTCCGTCCGTCGGCCTGACGGTGGCATCGTGTCGCGGCGGGCTCTGCTGAGGCTCAGCCGTCGGCTCGTGACGGACGGACGATTGTTCGGGGTTGCGTTGTTTCGGCGTTGATGGATCCGATTCAGGGAGATCGGGTGTCGTCTTGGGACGCGAGCTGCGTCGTCGGAAACGACCGAACAGGCTCCGTTCGTCGCGATCGCGTCCCGACGTTTGCCGGATCGGGCCGGTCCCGGAGTTCTGTCGGACCGTACTTTGCGAAACTGCGTGATCGACGTGTTGATCGCGTCCTACGGACCGATCTGGTTCTCGGCTCGTTGGGGTTGAGGCCGTGCGCTTCTCCTCCTTGGAGTGCGAAACCTGGCGTAACAGGCCGCGGGACGTATCCCAGACGGACCCCCGCGGTGCCGCGGACGTCTGCGACCGGTCCGGACGCTGGGGAGTTCGGTCCTTGGTGGCTGCAGCCGGCGTCGCCGGTGGCGTCTTGAAGACCGATGACGGCACACCGAATGTCGGATAGCGGGCCTGGGCGAACGCTGCGGACGGAGCCAGGGAGCCAATCAGCAGTGTCGAAATCGCGAGGACCAACCGGGACGTGGTGTGTAGCAATGTTTTGTCCAAGAGGACGTTCGTCCGCAATGTCATGCGTTCATACTCCTGCTCGTCGTGATTCCGTGTCCGGGGGGCTTCTCATTGCAAGCAGCAACGGCGATGAGGATAATCCGAGAACCCCCGGTGACGACGATTTCAAGCTTTGTATCGTCGCACGTCAGCACAATGTTTGACGACGATGCGGGTGGTACCAGTTGAAACAGTCGGGGAGCAACCGATTGCCGGAATGGCCGTCGCAATCGGAATTCCTCAGCCACGTTACCCAAACTCACAAAGACGCCGCTCGCAAATGCCAGACTCCCAGATGCCGCGCCCGCCCGCTCCTCGCCCGGGACCGCCGCCGTGGCCCAAAACGATCGTTATCCAGCAGCGCAGCTTCCTTTGGCTGGCGGGCGTGCTGATGGTGCTGTGTGTGATTTCCGGCTTCGTCAACCTGGTGCTGCTGGCGTCCGTGGCGGGGCAGGCGTCCGACCCGTCCGCTCCCGTGGAGAGTTACGTCTCCGGAGACGAGGACAGTGACGAGAAAATCGCCTTGCTGGAAGTCAACGGGACGATCATGCCTCCTTTCACCGAACGATGGATTCGGGCGATCAAGGCGATCGGCGAGGACGACGCGGTCAAAGGCGTTGTCTTGCGGATCGACAGCCCGGGGGGACTCGTTGCCGACAGTCATCAGATTTACCACGCCCTGAACGAGCTTCGTGAAGAGTCCGGGATCCCGATCTATGTTTCAATGGCACGGATTGCGGCATCCGGCGGGTACTACATCGCGATGGGAGCCGGTCCCCAAGGACGCATCTTCGCCGAGCCGACAACCTGGACCGGCTCGATCGGCGTGATCATGCCCCGCTACAACGCCGCCGAACTGGCCACCAAGATCGGCGTCCAGGCGGAACCATTGGTCACCGGAAAATTCAAGGACACGCTCAGCCCGCTTCGCGATATGACAGACGAAGAGCGGGAGCTGTGGACGGCAATCCTCGACGACTCGTTCGTACAGTTCAAAGAGGTGATTCTTGGCGGTCGGGACGGCATGGACGAGGCGGAGTTGGACGAGTTAGCGACCGGACAGGTGTTTACTGCCAAGCAAGCGAACAAGAACGGACTGGTGGATGAGATCGGCTTCCAGGACGACGTCATCGACGCGCTCGCCGCACAACTCGGACTCGATGATCCGCGTGTAGTCCGCTACAAGCACCCCGTCTCGTTCTTCGAACTGCTAACCGGGTCCGCCCGGGCGAAAGCCGCGGCCTCCCCTTGGGAAGAGTTGCTCGGATCGCACGTGCCGCTGCCACTCTATTTCTGCGGCTCTCCCGGAATCGGCCCGCTGCATTGACTCCCTGACCGATGGGTCACTCGTGACGCATCGACGACTGCCCTTTCAGGGGCACGCTCATCAGGAACTCACCGGAGACGAGCGCCACCGCGGAGAACGGAACGCTGACTGCTACGGTGCACAGGTCGCGTTTGTTCGCGTTGGCAACCTCGTTGCCGGGGTCCGGATTCCCCGACTCCGGTGTGACCGTAATCGTAACGGTGACATCCGTCGGATCGATTTTCGCAGATTCTGCAAGCGTGTCGAGAACAGCCTGTGTCGCCTCGGTATTCGACGATCCGTTGACAATGGCGATCCGCCCCCCTTCGCGGGCTGCGTTGTTCACCAGTTGCAAGACCATGAACGCCTGTCCGAATTCGACGATGCCGAAAACGACCGCGATGAAGATCGGGAGCACGACCGCCATTTCCACCATCGCGGCACCCCGCCGACGATCGTTATGTCGTTGTTGAGTTCGCTGCATGGAATCGAAATCCTGAATGCATGAATCCGGAGGAAAGTTTCAGTTGATCAAAGAGGAGGGGGCGAAGATTGTGTCCGGCCCAACCGCGACGTTCCCAGGAATGACGCAGTCTCCCACATAAGGGACCGGCTGAACGATGACCTGTTTGTCGGCCGGCTTGCCCGTCAGCTTGACGTACAAGATGCGGATTCCCACAAACTTGACGATCGTGTACATGGCGTTGTTGCCCGGCCCAGAGACTGCGCTAAAGATCGGGATCGCCCGCGGTTGCCCCTTGATCGCTTCCAGTTCGTCCTTGATGCCCGCACTGAGTCCGGTGTCGCCATTCAGAAGCAGTGTCCCGCCATTTTCAATGCGAATTTCACCGCCGAACGGGGCCAGGTCTTGGCCGTTGAGGCCGTACAGAATCTGGCGGCTGATGTCGGCGGTGCTGTTGTTGTTGTTGCCGATGTCGACCGTCCCCCGGTTGCCGGGGGGCAACTCCTGAACGCCGTAAGGATAGAGATTGACTTCCAGGATGCCGTCGGAACCGGAGGTGATGGCTCCCGTGGCTTCGTTATAGGCGTAGTGATCATGGCCGATGCCGTTCATCAGGTCGGTCCACGACTCCAGATCCAGAGTGATGGGAAGAACGCCCGGGCTGCAGCTGGGGCCGCTGCCATTCACGCCGCCACTGGAGAAACCCACGCCCGGCTGCAAGACGGCGGTTGATGCCACCTCAAGCGTCGCCTCATCAACTCCCAAAACCGGCGCGAAAAACAAATCGAGTGGCCGGTCACCGTTCGTGCTCCCCGATTGATCGCGGTGCAACGTGACTTCCACCATGTTGTAGGGGGAGACATCCCAGAGTTGGTCCCATTGGCCGGTGGTGCTGTTCCAGGTGTACTGCCCCAAACGCACGTCGCGGACTGACTCCGCATACACCGCATGCTGCTCGCCCGCCCGGTTCAGTGCTGCGACATCAACCGCCGCCTGCTGCGTTGCGGCTTTGACCTGCGCATCGGTCATGTTCGAGCCAACACCATACCCGTCTGCAATTTCGATGAGAGCGCCCAGCGCCGCTGCATCCGAAGTGTTCTGCAGCTGCGCCTTGGTCAACGTGATAAAGCCCACGTCAATCGCGAACGCAGCAAACCCGAGGACGACCACCATCACGAAGACGGAAAGCACCAAGATGCTACCGCGACGGTTTCGAAACATCTCCGCATGACGATTTTGCAAGACTTGAATTCTCATCGGTGCAGTTCCTCAAAGTCGGTCGATCACCCCAGCGGCACGCCGCTGGCACAGAATCCCGCTCAGCAGAGACTCGTCGAGGACGCTCCCTCAAAGCGAGCAGCCACTGAGGCATCTGACACGCCGCGATCAGTTGCCCGTCGTATCGATGACAAGCTGATGGACATAGCGGTCCTCGGTGTCAGTCGACACGAGCCCCTCGGCCGAGTAGTAGCGGACTTCACGCCGCACGAGACGATTCACTCGCGTCGCGCCGTACGAAACCCGTGTGTGCTTGACCGAATAGTCGGCTTTATACGAATTCAAATCGTTCCGCCACGTATTCAGCGAAAGCTTGAGATAACCCTGGCCGCCGAAAGAACCCCAAGTGAGAGAATTCCCATTGATGATTTCAAGGTTCAGCTTATCGCTCGCCACTTCCGTTACAGCGGTAAACGTGACCGTGTCGATCGACGCCGCAAATTGGGAGAAGTTCGGATGGTTGCGATAACCGAGCAAGTAGTTGTCCCACCAGCACTGAAGCTGCATGCCTCCCGCTGCGAAGTCCGGCATCGTGCCATGGTTCATTTCGAAGACCGCGTACGTTCCCGCCTCTGGATCATCCGGCCCGAAGACGAACACCACCTGCGGAGCATTGGCCTCCGGATCTGGTGTCGCGATGGCCAGTTCCCAGTCTTCTTCAACACGAATAATATCCGGGGCAGGGTCCTGAGCCATCGCGGAGGACGAGGACCCGAAAGACATCGCGACGATGGCCGTCATTGCGACCACGCTGCGAATGACGAGTGGAACAAGTGGACGACGCGGTGGGTTCAGCACTTGGGATGACGTGCGCATGTGCGTTCCTCCTGGGCTAAGGCAGACGGCGCTCCGAGAAGCGTGTAAGAAAGGTCTTTGGGAGTATCGCTGGTCGTGTCGACATCTCATGAAAGGTTGAACCCGCTGACCCACACGAAATACCGCACTAAATAACCGTAGAACCGAATCCGAGAGAATGGCGGCCGATTCTGAGGATTCTCTCAAATACCACACCCGCCGAGGGGGTCGGTGATTTCTCGCGACATGGCATGATGCACCGGCACACCAAAAACAACACGGGAGCACATCAGCACCAGCCCACGTTCGGAACGGGACAGACGTTGAGCGAGTTCCCGAGCCGGCGGCTGTTCCATCGCCCGGACGTCAGAGACATCAGCTTAGGAGGAGCAAGCAATGCGTCCCGGGACCTGAGAAGAATCCGCCCCTGCCCGGAACAACAGAATGTCCCCCGAGCGATGAGACGCCGCTGCCCAGCCGTGAGACTGTTGCTTGACGCGCCACCAATGCGGACCACTAGCCGCCCGTTGAAAAACGCAATTCCGCATGCCACTGCCGTCTCGGCAGTGCGAGAAACCAGTCAGTTTTCAGACATCTGCACGGCTGACACAGCCGTGGCACCCGTTTTTGAACGGACTGCTAATGCGGTTCGGTCATGCGCATGGGGTCGAGGGCTTCTTTGAGCACCTCGGGGGGGAGAATGTTTTGCTCGGTGCACAGTTCGCGGATCGTTTTGCCGGTCTTGAAGGCTTCCTTGGCCAGCGCGGAGGCCCTTTCGTAACCGATGTGCGGGTTAAGGCTCGTCACCATCGACAGACTTTTCTCGACAGCCGCTTCGCACGCCTCTTCGTTCGCCTCCAGGCCCTCGGCACACTTCTCAACAAAGGCGCCCGTCGCGCCGGCGAGCAGGGAGAGACTCTCCAGCGTTGTTTGCCCCATCACGGGCATCATGATGTTGAGTTGAAACTGCCCGCCCGCCGCGCCGCTGAGCGTGAGACAGCCGTCGTTGCCGATCACGCGGGCGGCGACCTGCATCAGACTTTCGCACATCACCGGGTTCACCTTCCCCGGCATGATCGACGACCCGGGCTGCAGGTCAGGGATCTTGATCTCATGGAACCCGCACCGCGGCCCAGAGCCGAGCCAACGCATGTTGTTGGACACGTTGAACAGCGTCGTCGCAATCGCCTTCAACTGGCCGTGACACTCGACCAGTCCGTCGCGCTGGGCGTTCGCCTCGAAGTGGTCGGCCGCTTCGACGAACGGGATGCCGGCTTCCTCAGCCAGCCCCCGGGCGACTTGGCTGCCGAACTCCGGATGGGTGTTGATCCCCGATCCGACCGCCGTTCCGCCGACCGGCAGTTCGAGCACGGCGTTCATGGCCCGCTCGGCCCGCTCAACGGAGAGTTCCAGTTGCCGCGCGAATCCGCCGAACTCCTGGCCCAGCCGCAGGGGCGTTGCATCGGCGAGATGGGTGCGACCGATCTTGATGACCTGGTCCCATTCACGGGATTTGTCTTTGAGAACCCGTGCGAAACGCTCAAGCGTGGGAATCAGCGACTCCTTGATCGACCGGGCGACGGCGACATGGATCGCCGTCGGAAACGTGTCGTTGGTCGACTGTCCCATGTTGACGTGATCGTTCGGATGGATCGGCTTGGCGGCTGCAAAACGGTCACCGCCCATCGTCTCGATCGCCCGGTTGGAGATCACCTCATTGGCGTTCATGTTGCTCGACGTGCCCGACCCGGTCTGAAAGACATCGATCGGAAACTGGTCATCGTATTTTCCTTCAGCCACTTCGCGACAGGCGGCGATCAGCGCGTTAACCTGTTCGTCGTTCAGCGGGTTCTTGCCGGACCCGGTCAGTTTGCCGAGGTCCCGGTTCGCTGCCGCGCAGGACAATTTGACCAGCCCGATGGCATGGATCATGTCTGCATGCAGCGGCCAGCCTGAGATCGGAAAATTCTCGACCGCCCGCTGCGTCTGGGCCCCGTAATACGCCTGGGCGGGCACCTGCACCTCGCCCATCGAATCCTTCTCAATCCGGTAGTCTGTCATCGTTTGATCCGTCCGCAGTTCCCTGAATTGGTTTCGCGTAAGTGCGGCAATCTTAGCGGGTTTGTGCCGATGAGTTGAGCGTCGACGGTTGAGAGTCGAGAGTTTCGGACCGATTGGTGCGTATAATTCCAGCACCGAGGCGCCGAGAGACGAAGGACGCACGGCGAGGAACGTATTCTACCCGTGACATCCGTGCCCATCCGTGGTGAATCACCGATCGCCCCCCATGACATAGCCCATGACATAGCCCACAGACGAGGAGAGACATGATGGCTCGAAAAGTCGCCCGAAACAAAGCATCGGCAAAAACAAAATCGCCGGCGAAGACGAAAGCATCCAGGAAAGCCAAACCCGCTGCGAAACGGCAAGCCGGGAAGAGGCGGAATCTGAAATCTCAGATGTCAGATTTCAAATCCAATGGCCAGCCGCAGACGATCGGCCGTTATCTGATCGAGCGGCTGCAACATTACGGCGTTCGCGACCTGTTCGGCATCCCGGGCGACTTCGTACTCAACTTCTATGGGATGCTGGAAGAGAGCCCCATCCGTGTGGTCGGTTGCACGCGGGAGGACAACGCCGGCTATGCAGCCGATGCGTACGCACGCATCAACGGTCTCGGTGCCGTCTGCGTGACGTATTGTGTCGGCGGACTCAGCTTGTGCAATTCGATCGCCGGAGCGTATGCGGAAAAATCGCCCGTCGTCGTCATCAGCGGCGCGCCGGGCATCGCTGAGCGGGAAAGCGACCCATTGCTCCACCACCGTGTCCGGGACTTCATGACGCAGCGGGATGTGTTTGAGAAAATCACCGTCGCCGGCGCATCACTCGACGATCCGTTGACCGCATTCCGCGAGATTGACCGTTGCCTCCAGGCAGCCATCCGTTACAAGCGACCGGTTTATCTGGAACTCCCCCGGGACCGCGTGGACACTCCCGCCCTCTATCCGCACGAACCGCTCATCACCCGTCTGCAAAGTAGTGCTGATGCACTCGCGGCGTCACTCGCCGAAGCGACTGAGCGCATTCAAACGGCCAAACGGCCGGTGATCATCGCCGGCGTCGAGATTCATCGCTTCGGGCTGAGAGAACAAGTCCTCAAACTGGCCGAGTCAGCCAACATCCCGATGTGTGCGACATTGCTCGGCAAGAGCGTCGTCAGCGAAAAGCACCCGCTCTACCTGGGCGTCTACGAAGGCGCGATGGGCCGGCAGTCGGTTACGGAGTATGTGGAAGCGAGCGACTGCGTGATCCTGCTGGGCACCTTCATGACCGACATCAACCTGGGCATCTACACCGCCCATCTCGATCCGGGCAAGTGCGTCTACGCCACCAGCGAACAGCTCCGCATCGGCCATCATCATTTCCACGACGTGCTGCTGGGCGACTTCGTGTCCGGACTGTCCAAAGCCAAGCTCAAGAAGAAATCCAAGTCGGCGCTCCCCAAACGAGAGGATCGGGTTGCCGGCACCTACGGCGACGATGACCCGGTCAGCATCGCCTCGCTGTTCGATCACATCAACGCGACGCTGGACGATGGGATGGTCGTCATCGCCGACGTAGGCGACTCCCTGTTCGCGGCAAGCGATCTCTCGATCCACAAACACACCGAATTCATTGCGCCGGCGTACTACACCTCAATGGGCTTCGCCATCCCGGCTGCGATCGGCGTACAGACGGCCGACAAAACACTTCGCCCCATCGTGCTCGTCGGAGACGGCGCGTTTCAGATGACCTGTCTGGAGCTGTCGACCGCCGTGCGGCACGGCTTTAACCCCATCGTCGTGGTCCTCAACAACAAGGGCTACACGACCGAACGTTTCCTGCAGGAGGGGCCGTTCAATGACATCCTGAACTGGAACTACCACCGCCTGCACGATCTGCTCGGCGACGGCTGGGGGTTTGAAGTCAACACCGTCGGCGAGTTGCACCAGTCGATGAAAGCAGCCCTCGCCAACGAAGACGCCTTCACGCTGCTCAACGTCCACCTCCGCCCGCACGACATCTCGCCCGCCCTCGACCGGCTCGCCAAACGATTGTCGACGGTCGTCTGAACGCGGCTGTCGCGGTTGATCTTGTTCCCAAGCTCCGGCTTGGGAACACCGGAAGTGGTTTCAAGAGACGCTCTCCAGGGTGGCCGGGCCGGAACAACGGGAAGGCCCGGACCGGTGATCGCAGGGCCATCCGCTTCGCTCCTGACCCTGCCACCCGCCGTGCGATCCGACCCACGAAGGCAACACGGGTGGCCCAGCCGGCGCGGCTGGGTCGCGAAGCGACAAGATGCCTCACACTCAGAATCCGAACGTTCCAAGCCCATTGCAAGCCGAGTGTGAGGCATCCTGTGCCTGCGGCACGCGAATTCGTGTCGGCGAAACGGAGTTTCGCGGAGGTGCGTTCCCAAGCCGGAGCTTGGGAACGAGGCACACGAGAAAACCGGAATTTGAGAACGAGAAACTGCGGCACGAAAGACCGCGTCACGCGGGAACGTGAGTCGCTGCTTCGTACGACCGGCATCCGGAGAAAACCGGCTTGCCCTCCGCCCATCGCACGGCGGCGTCCGGCGTGTCCAATGCGGTGTTCAAGGCACTGTTGAGCTCATACACATTCCCGTCCAGGCCGGCCGATTCCAGTCCTTGCGACAGGCCTTTCTCCATGCCTCGCCCAACGGTGTAGGCATGCGAGTCCAAGGACCCGGCGTCGCCCGAGCCGAGAAGGCACCGGTCGCCATCCTCGCCGGAGAACAGGCACCAGCCGCGACAGTGCAGGGGACGGCTGTCGAACGCCGCACAAGAGTTATCATTGTCCAGCAGCGGACAGACAATCTGGGCCTGCTCGTACTGCTCGTGATTGAGACCAGTGGCTGCCTTCGTCGTCTTGGCCGCCCGATTGCGGATACGCTGCGTTTCCCGCTTCGATTTCGTTCGACGGACTTCGTCAGCAATGGCGAGTACTTCCGGGGCGGTGACGCCGATCATCTGATGCCGACAACTGGGGCAGTTCGGTTTGGCTTGCTTAACCGCATGGGGCGACTCTTCAATGGCCCGCGCTGCCCCTTCGTAGATTTCCGCTGCCAGTTGTTTCGCCGTCTTCGCGCAGTGCGGAGTTTGCAGCCTACGCAACGTCGTCGTCCGGGCGACGCCCGTCGCCCATGCTAACAGTTGATCGCCTCGCACCAATGGAGGCTGCCACCTCCATGATCCTGATGCTGACGTCCTTTCAGGTCCGGCAAATGCGACGTCGAGAAACGCGAACGCGAACACCGCCAGCAGAACGAGCAGCGAGATCGACAAGCCAATCACAACAACAACAACAGCGAACATGACTTCGGGCTCCGCATTAACGAGGTTGCAACCGATGCGGGCAATGCCTCTTGCCGCGCACGAAACGACGCTTGCATCGCCGCGCTCCTGTAGTCGCAAAAACCATTCCTCCCAAACAATCGGCCTGTCGCTCAGCAGGGACGACGTCATGTCGCTCGTGCTAATGTGACAATACGCCCGGAGGCGCGCGATTGTGCACGCTCGCTCCGCCGGCGATCCTGTCTCTCTGGATGCCACGGCCAGCCGGCAGATGTGTCACCCGTCTCCTCAATCTGGGTGGGCCGTGGCCGGGCGACGCTCGCGAAAGCCACCATCTCCCCGGTCCCCGATCGAAAAGACGGAAAGCTGCCGCAATGCGGTACAGAGATTGCTCCCCTTTGGTCTCCCAATCGGTTATGGTAGGAATCTGCGCTTCCCCCCCAAGTGGTGCCCTCCCAAGCGGCATCCCCAGAGTCTTGCCCCACCGATCCCACCTCCGTTGAGACAGCGCAATGCAGCACCACGCTCGACATTCGATGCGCCGCAGACATTCGATGCGCCGCAGAGGTGCCGGCCTCAAAATTCACGGTCCGAGGGGAGGCTGCCGGTGAACCGCATCGTTGCCTTGTGGCGAGATACGCGGCATCTGTGGGTCTTGCTGATCCTGGTTGTTGGCATCGGGGCGGTAGCGCTGATGGCGCGTGCCCGGATGGTGCCCGAGAGTTACGGCGAGACGGGTCCGTACCGGGCCCGGGCGCGGGACGAGATCGCGGCCAAGCCGAGCGTACTGATCGCAGATGCCACTTGTCTCGAATGTCACGCCGATGTTGGCGAAGAGCGCGCCGAGTCGCTTCACAAGGCAGTTCGCTGCTTTCATTGTCACGGTGTGGGGCACGAGCATGTTGCGCTGGCCCGCAAAGCGGCTGAGAACCCGGACTTATCTGTGCCGCCGGCAGCCGAATGGGACGGGAACTTCCGGACCGACATTGACCTGTACGTCACTGAAGACCGCGCCACTTGTCTGGCCTGCCACCAAGCGGTGGTCGGTATGCCGGAGGATTTCAAAAAGATCAACGTCGCCGAGCATCTGGAGAACATGGGCGCATCGGAGACAGAGAGCCGGGAAACGTGCTTCGAGTGTCACGCCGGCCACGACACCGCACCGTAGTATCGACACAACGTGAGATTCACCTCGGGAGCAGACACGATGGTTGAGTTAGAAGTCATCGGCGGCGCGAACGGCCAGTGCGGCGGTTCGAGTGACCCCTGCGAGTCCGCCGGTTGCCAATGTGACTCCGCGGAGTCGGACTCGCGTCGCCAGTTCCTTCAGCAGGCGAGCACGTTCGCGCTGGGTGCGGTTAGTCTCACGTTGTTCCCTGTGTCGGTCGCCGAAGGCGAGCCGGCGGGCGGGGCCGGGGGGGGATTGGGGACAGACGCGCAACCGCCGATGTACGGGTTTCTCGTGGATACCGAGAAGTGCATCGGGTCGGGGAAATGCCTGACCGCCTGCCGCGTGGAAAACGACGTTCCGGAGGGATACCAGCGCACCTGGGTCGAGCGGTACGTGCACTTTAAAGACGGCACGGTCCAGGTGGACCTGGTCCCGGAGACCGGTTATGCCGGCTCGGACCAGCCGCCCATCGATCCGGAACAGGTCGAGCGAGCCTACTTCGTCCCCAAGCTGTGCAACCATTGTGAAGACGCGCCGTGCAATCAGGTTTGCCCGGTGCATGCTTCGTTCACGTCGCCGGAAGGCTTCGAGTTGATCGATACCGAGCGATGCATTGGTTGCGCCTACTGCGTGCAGGCCTGTCCGTATGGCACGCGGTTCATCAATCCGGACACAGGCACAGCCGACAAATGTACCTGGTGCTATCACCGGGTCATGCGAGATGAAGACCCCGCCTGCGTGGAAGCCTGCCCGGTGGGAGCCCGCCTGTTTGGCCGGGTTGATGATCCGGACAGCGAGATCAGCCAACGGATCGCCGCGATCCCGACCAGTGTCCTCAAGGCGCATCTGGGGACGCATCCCAAGACGCGCTATCTGGGGATCTCAGACGAGGTCACATAATGTCCGAAATCCCGTTTGTTTTTCCAAACGATGTCCATCCGCCGTGGAGCATTATGATCGTGCTCTACCCGTACATCACTGGCCTGGTGGCCGGTGCGTTCGTGGTGTCGGCGCTGTACCACGTGTTTCATCGGGAAGCCTTGAAGCCGGTCGCCCGCCTGGCGCTGGTCACGTCGTTGTGCTTTTGCGCATTCGCCACGCTGCCGCTGCTGCTGCACCTGCATCGCCCGGAGCGTTGTTTCAACGTGCTCGTCACACCGAGCGTCACGTCGGCGATTGCCGGCTTTGGTTTCATCTACAGCGCGTACATGCTGGTGCTGGTGGTGGAGGTGTGGCTCGTCTTTCGTCCCGCGATCGTCGAACAGGCCAATTCGCTTACCGGTGCGAAAGCGCTCTTCTACCGCGTCCTGGCGCTGGGCGTGACCGACATTACGGACCGGTCGCGCGCAATCGACAGCCGGCTGATCCGCGTGCTGGCCATCATGGGCATCCCGATCGCCTGCGTGTTGCACGGATACGTCGGGTTTCTGTTTGGTGCCGTCAAAGCGAATCCGTGGTGGTCTACGGCGCTCATGCCGGTCATCTTTCTGATCTCAGCCATCGTATCGGGCATCGCTGCGCTGATATTGCTGTATCAGTTCATCAGCTGGCGGCGGGGTGAAACGGCCGATCGGGAATGTGTGGGGGCCCTCGCTCGCTACCTGTGGATGTTCCTGGTGCTGGCCGCTTCGCTGGAAGGCCTGGAATTGCTGCAGATGGCCTACGAAGCGGGGGGCGAATGGCCGATCCTCCGGGCGTTGCTGACCGAGCACTTGGCGGTCTCCTACGGCCTGGTGCAGGTGCTGATCGGCTCTCTGGTTCCGCTGTTGCTGCTGCTGACGTCGTTTACGCGCCGTCTCCCCGCGCGGCTGGTCATGTTTTCCAGCGGGCTGGCATCGCTGTTGATTCTCGTACAAGTGTTCGCCATGCGGTGGAATGTGGTCGTTGGCGGCCAGCTCTTCTCCAAGAGTTTCCGAGGCTTCGTCGAGTTCCCGCTGCATTGGATGAGCCGCGAAGGGCTGCTCGCCGCCGCCGTGATTCTCACGCTGCCGCTGGCCGCGCTGTGGGTCGCCGGGAAGATCCTCCCGATTTGGCAACCTGCGGAAGCCGGCACGCTCGCCGACGCCCGCTGACGCTCGCCCGCGCGGCCTTCTTCTTGCGCTGGGGTGAGCGATCCGGAACCTGCCCGGATACGGGCGTCTCTCTCAGCGGGCCAGCTTTTCAGAGATGCCGCTTGTAACCCGTTCATGGGGCAACTCTTGCGGCGAAACACGGGGTCTCGCTGACGCCCACCCGTGCCGCTTTCGCCCGCCGCACAGGCCGCAAATCCGCCTTGACGCGAATTGTCGCGAGGTGGTATTCGCACTTTCCTCGACCGGCGGTCGCCATGCGAGTTTGACTGATTTCCCGGCTGCTGGAATGTCGATTGAGAAGGCCAGACAGATGTTTTCTTCGACAGCAGAAGGCCGAATTCGCGCGGCTATGATCGGACGACTCGGACACCTCTCGAATACTTGCCTGTTGCTGGCAGCCACCCTGTTGCCGGTCCAACAGTCGCTGATGGTGGCTTGCTGCTGCCAACGGGGGAGAGAGGCCACCCGATGTCCGATCTCCGATTTACAGCCCCCTGATGGGTTGCTGGTCCCCTCTGAATGCTGCAACGGCTTGTCGCCGAATGGCGGGTGCTGTTGCTGCTCCGGTGGCGAGTGTGACTCTGAGTCGAATCCCTGTCATTGCCCCGTCGGCTGCTGCGGGAAACTTGGTCCGTCACCTGCCGTCGCCGACACTGCCGGGTCGTCTCTCACGTTCGAACTGTTCGGCGGGACAGTCGCATCTGTCGGAGCAGAACCCAAGGCGTTTTCCGCAGCGCAGCCGCATGTCACCTTGGGAGGGCCATTTTCTCCCGGCAAGGCAAGCCTTTGCGCCAGGCTCTGCCGTTACCTTCTCTAACGTTCTCGCCTTCCGCGAGGTCCCGCGACGTTCTCCGTCTGCGGTCGACCTGCCTCTTGTGACGTGGTGAATCCCAGTCGGATTCCACGCCGTCCTCAGCGCCCCTCGGCAGAGTTCCTTGAACGGTGAACTCCGCGCAAACGATACGTCTTGAAGGAGAGATTCATGGTGACGCAACTTTCTCATGTTGCTATTGATTGCCCGATTTGCAGTCGTCTGGTTGAGTGCCAAGCCCTCGAAGCCAGGCAGAATCATCTGTGTCCTCATTGCGGCGGAGAATTCACGATGCTCGACATGGGCAACGGTAGATTCACCGCAACAGCGGCTAACCCGCGCAGCCTGTTTGTGCGCACCGAAGCGTCATTGGCGGAGACTGGACAGCCGGCTGGGCCGCATTCGTCGCATGGCGACGCTCGACGGGACGATTTCTCGTCGTTGCCGGACGAGGAAACGCACATGAACGTTGACCTTGATGTTGCATCGGACGCCGAGGACTCCCCGTCCGACCGCCGCGCTCCCACGGCGCTCCTTGTCGAATTCCGAGACGAAGTCTTTATTCGTCTTGCAACCGACTTGGCCCGAACCGGCATGCGAGTCATCCGCGCCTGTTCGGCGACCGAAGCACTCGATCTGGCCAGTGCCACCACGCCGTTTCTGGTCCTTGCCAATGTCGAGCAGCCCGACCAGAGTGGCTGGCTGCTGACGGCAAAGCTGAGGATGGCCGATCCTTGCGTCCGCGTTTGGTTGTACCAGCCTCGTTCGTCGACCTATCAGGTTCTCATGGCCGAATTCCTCGACGTCGAAGAATTGCTCGCCTACCGAGGGGATCTCTTTCGACTGTCCGACACGGTCGTGCAACTTCTGGCCGACGACCCGGGACGGGTCGATGCGACGAACGTCGATGAGCTGCTGGTCGCATGACCCTGCCATGCGCCGGAGCCAATCTCACGGCACTCACCTCCGGGGAGGAGCAGCGGCAGGGCAGAGGCTGTCCGGGTGAAGTGTCCCACTTGGCAAAATCGCCCAACAGATGCTTCCCAACGGCGCGCGAACGTGAGATGATGCATGAAACATTCGGCATTCCTGCAGCGGGAGAGTGGGGCAGATGGTATTCGGGTTTGGGAAATCTCGTGCGGTCGAACCCTCCTCGGAAGAGATCGAGATCGAATCGATTCTGTTTCAGGGAGCCTCGAACGGAAATCCGGTCGACCTCAAGGCTCACGGGCGGCTGACGCAGGCGGGTCTGATTCCGGCCAAGGAGCTGATCAGCGATGCGCTGGCACGTCGGGCGGATATGATCCGTATCGACCCCAAAGGCCGCGCTGCTGCGGTCACGCTGTATGTCGACGGCGTGCCGTTTCCCGGAACACGCATGTCGAGCCCGCAGGCATTGGCGGTCACGCAGATGCTCAAGCTGCTGGCCGGATTAAGCGTCAAAGAACGGCAACGACCGCAATCGGGCGGGATCCATACCGAATACAAGCAAACGCCCTATCTTCTGCTGATCGATACGATGCCGATGAAGGGGGGCGGCGGTGAGCGTCTCGTCGTGCGGGCCCGCAATCTCGACCAGCAACTGGAGACTCCCGACGAGCTTGGTTTCACGGAAGAGTTGCGGCTCCGGATTCGCGAAATCACATCACATCGGGAAAAGGTCGTGCTGGTCAGCGGACCGCCCAATTCGGGGGTGACGACGCTGTCGTTCGGGGTCATCCGCAGCATTGACGCTTATCTGTATGCGATTTTCTCACTCGCCGATTTTGGAGAGCGCTCCATCACGCACATCAGCCAACAACAGATTGTCGAAGGTGAAACTTACGACAAGCAACTGGCGCGATGCGTCCGTTCGGAAGCGGATGTGATTATCGTTGATCCCCTGCTGGCCGACGACCGGCTCAAAATGACGTTTGAGTACGCCAACCGTGTCTGCCTTGTCTCCGAATACAAGGCGAGGGACGCGGCGCATTGCATTGAGCAGCTTCGCGAAAAACTGGGGCCGCAACAGGTCGCCGAGCGGCTGGGAATGGTCCTCAGCCAGAAACTGATCCGCGTTCTGTGTGACGAATGCAAACAGGCCTATCGGCCTCACCCCAAGCTGCTCCAGAAAGTCGGACTTCCGCCCGAAACGAAAGTGCTCTACCGCCCCCCGCAACCAACCGCGGAGGGGGACATGGAACACTGCCATCAGTGCGGCTCGATTGGGTATTACGGTCGGACCGGGCTGATCGAGGCGATCGAAGTCTCTGAAAAGATCAAGGAATTGATTCTCTCCGGGGCCGAGCCGCGGCAGATCAAAAGCGCCGCGAGGAAAGAGGGCATGCAGTCCTTCCAATCCGACGGACTGCGCCTCGTCGCTGAGGGAAAGACGTCCCTCGAAGAATTGCAGCGTGCGTTCAAAGCGTGACGCGGCATCCCCTGGGGGGGGCCCGTTTCTCAGGGCCGTTCAACGATTGAAGCTGGGCAACCTCGTAACCCGAAGCGTCAGCGAGGGACGAATCGCTCACTCACGTTCGCTTCCTCGCTTGCGTTTCGGGTTACCATTGAGCTTGTCCCGGTCGGTCCTCTCCCAAGTGAAACTTTGAATGGCCCTGGCCCGTTTCTCGGGGAGGGCGCGGCTCCTGCCGCGACGTGACCGTTCCGCCACCATTTGCGAAACTCGCGATCCTGCGAGCGATGAAATTGCGGACAGACGATCCCTCCGCTGACGACCCGTTTGAAACCTCCGCACGCCAAATGTGAAGCATCCTGTCGCTTCGCGACCCAGCCGTGCCGGCTGGGCCACCCGGCAGGGCGTCCGCGCAAGCGACAAGAACGTGCAGGGCCCGCTGAGGTTTCGTCCTTCCGCGCCCGGACAAGACCTCTGCAAGGAGGGGCTATCTCCTTTCCAAGTCGAATCTTATATCAGAGCGACCCAATAACATGGCGAGTTCTGCGGATTGGGCAAAAACAATCAAGTCTGACGGTTCTGACGGCCGATCAAACATATACGGAGCGGTTTTCCGGGGAGGCGAGCGTCCGTCGGATGTTGGGGCCGCAAGACCACCAGAGTCAAATCATCGCGTCAGGGACGACTTCACTATGTCAAACCGCCTGATTTCTTTCTCATCACTGGCTATCGTCTGCGGCAGCTTGATGATGCTTGGCACGCTGTCGGGATGCCAATCGACGATAAACGGCCAGACGCTGCCGTCATGGGCCTACTTGCGTGACGACGTGCAGTATTTTCCGGCTGGCCCGGAGAATCGGCTGACGAACCAGAAACGGGCGATCGAAGAATATCGCGCGTCTCAGGAAGCCTTCGCCGACGACATTGCCCCTTAAGCAGCGGTCCCGGCCGGCCTTTTCGCACGTGCCTTACGAATCCTCCGTCGCATTCGCCCACGGGAACGCCCGGCACCGGCGGTTGCTGGTGCTGTCCGGCCGTTTGTTGACGTGCGCAGTCGCAGCCGGGGCAATCCTGCGGCTTTCTGTCGGCGATCGCACACCGCTGGTTGCGCCGCTTTTCTATGCGCTGCCGTTGCCGGTCCTGTCGGTTCTTGCTCTGCTGCGGACCGCAATTTCGTTATTGCTGAAACAGCGCCGGGCCACTGCGTTCTGGGTTTGGGTGACGGCGGCGATTGTTCTTTGGTGTCTCGCGTCCACTGTCCGGTGGCATGAACCGCTGCAGGCAGCAAAGCCAATCCGCATTGTGTGTTGGAATGTCGCGCGCGGAGGCGGGGGATGGAACGCCGAGATCGCCCAAACGATCCGTCGCGAACAACCGGATGTCGTGGGCCTGATTGAAGCCGGCGGGGATCCGCGAGAGAGGCAACGTTTCTGTGACGTGCACTTTTCCGATTACGACGCTGTGCCGATGTCGGGAGGCCTGTTATGCCTGGCACGGGGCACGGCGGGGCAGGGGAGGGTCCTTCCCCTTTCCACTGGGGGACGCGCGGGACAGGTTCCGGTGCGGATCGATGGCCGGGAACTGACCGTCGTGCTCGTCGATATCGACAGCCACCCGCATCGGTTTCGAGCCGCGCCGCTGGCCGCTCTCGCCCAACTTGCGGACGGGATGTCTGATCGGCCCGTGGTGATCCTCGGCGATTTCAACACGCCGTCGGACTCGGTTCTCTTTGAGCCGTTGCGGGCCCATCACGCGGAGTCGTTCGACGCAGCCGGCCGGGGATACGCGGCGACTTGGCCCATCCCGCTGCCCGTTCTCGCTCTGGACCAGATTTGGACGAACGGCCGCCTGCGACCGCTTCGCTGTGAACACCGATGGACCATGCAGTCCGATCATCGTCCGGTCGTCGCAGATGTGGCGATTATCCCGCCTGAATAACGCGGAGCCGACTCCGATGTCCGCAGTGAGCGGGTTTTTCACGGAGAGAGAATTCGCGTTCCTGGTGTGAGCCGTCGCTCCGCACCCGCCGATCCTGAGCTATGCTTGAACGACCCTGTTGTCAAGGTGCAACACGAGACAGCCGGTCGCATCGACTCCTCCGACGATCGCCAGGGACGCTCGGATGCTTGCCTATCACGAAACTATCGGCGCGGCCCTCGACCAACTGACGGTCGGGTTGCGACCTTATCTCGACAGTAAGCTGAAGGCCAGTTTTCCCGACAACTGGCAGCAGGTCGCGTGCAACAGTTTTCGCGACGGACGCAATCGCGTGACCGACGACGGTGGCATCGATTGGGATGCGCACTCGCTGCTGACGGTGATGTGGGACCAGTGGAACGCTGTGTTTCGCCACAATCTCGGACATCAGGAGCGCAGTCTCGTCAGCGAGTTGCGAAGCATCCGCAACCGCTGGGCCCATCAGCAAGAGTTCGATTTTGACGATGCCTATCGAGTGCTGGACAGCGTTCGCCGCTTACTCGAAGCCATTGGAGCGCCCAACAGAGCGGAGATCAACCGGCAGAAGCAGGATCTGTTGGAATCGTACGTCGCCGAGCAGGTCAACTCGCAGGTGCAGCGGGCCGCTTTTGACCGAGGCAAGTGGTGGGTCATCGGCATTTACAGCCTGTGTTGCGCAGCGATCACGTATCACGCCGCGACTTCCGGGCATGTTTGGTCGTCGGCTTTGATCTCGTTTGTCATTCTGGTGTTCGTCTATTTGATCTACCAGCAGTTCAAGATGGAGCCGCCGTTGCTGTACGGCCCCCACGAATGCCACCACTGCAAGCGGATCATCTACCGCAAGCAGTGCCCGTACTGCGATCCGCAGCCCGCCGCCCCCATGGCCGCCGCGACCTGAACGATCACCTCGGAGTCCTCGGCTCTGAGGTTCTTGCCTGTTTGGGAAACTCGAATCGCTCGGTTCGTTTCGGTCGTCTCTGTCACGGTTTGGCAGCCGTTGCTAGAATGGTCGGGGAGGGCAGGGCGGTGACCATGGCAGTCACGGATTTCCCCGCTGGCGGAACGCGGTGGGCGCGCAGGACGCAGCGGGCAAGACAGGACTCGGAGGACGACAGATGATTCAGACGGACACACCAACGGCGGGGCGAATTCTGATCGCGGATGACAATCAGCCGAACCGCGAATTGCTCGACGCCTACCTGGCCGACGAAGGACACGAAATTTTGATGGCGGCGGACGGGGAAGAGACGTTGCGCAAGGTCCGCGAAGAAGATCCCGACCTGGTGCTACTCGACATCATGATGCCGCGTCTCAGCGGATACGAAGTCTGCCAGCGGATCAAACAGGACGAACAGACGAGCAAGACCGTCGTGCTGATGGTCACCGCACTCAAAGAGATGGGGGACATCGAGAAAGCGGTCGCTGCCGGAGCAGACGACTTTTTGACCAAGCCGGTGCATCGGCTCGAACTGCTGACGCGGGTCCGCTCGCTGCTTCGCGTGCGGCATCTCACCAACGAACGGGACCGGCTCCTGGCGTATCTTCAGGAAGTGGAGCAGGCGACCGGGAATGTGTCGGCTGCGGCCGCCGAGTAAGCCATGTCCTCTTCCAGTCTCGTGTCGTTACCGGCCGTCGCGATCAAACCGCGACGGGCGCTGCCGTTTTTCAGCCGCCATCCGTGGGTCTTCGCCGGTGCGGTCGGGAATATTGATGGCGAGCCGCAGCCGGGAAGCGAGGTCGCCGTCTGGACGCATGACGGGCAGTTCGTCGCGCGGGGGCTGTATAATCCGGAAAGCAACATTCGCGTGCGGCTCTACACTTGGGACGCCGAGCAGCCGCTTGATGCCGGCTTCTGGTCCGCCCGGGTCGACGAGGCCATCCGCCTCCGCGAGCGACTGTTCGCAGATACCGCCGAGGGGCATTCGTGCCGCATGGTCTTTAGCGAAGGAGACGGACTCTCCGGACTGACGGTCGATCGTTACGACGACTGGTTGCTGGTGCAAATCACCAGCCGCGCGTTGTACGAGCGGCGTGAGTTGCTCGTGGAACTTCTGCAGTCAAAGCTCTCTCCGCGTGGCATCTGGCTGCGAACGGAGAAGGGCATCCGTGAGGCCGAAGGGCTGGAGCAGGACGACGGATTGATCCTCGGCGACGCCCCGCCGCGACCGCTGTTTATCGAGGAGCACGGCGTGCGGTTTGGCGTCGACGTGGTCGAGGGGCAGAAGACGGGGTTTTACTTCGACCAACGTGACAACCGGCGGGCCGTCTGCCGGTACACCGCCGGCAGCCGCGTGCTCGATTTGTATTGCTACACGGGCGGGTTCGGCATTGCCGCTGCGAGCAAGGGACAGGCGCGCGAGGTGCTCGGCATCGACTCGTCGGCAGCCGCCGTCACGATGGCGGAAGAGAACGCCCGGATGAACGAGGTCAGCGACCGTGCCCGTTTTGAGCGGGGGGACGTCCAACGCAAACTGGCCGAGTTGAACGGGGCAGGGGAGCAGTTCGACGTCGTGATTCTCGACCCGCCCAAGATGGCCCGGCATCGCAAGGGAGTCGCCTCGGCTCTCAAGGCGTACACGGGCGTCAACCGCGAGGCGATGAACCTGATTTCCGCCGACGGGTTCCTCGTGTCGTGCAGTTGCTCCGGACTCGTGAGCCGCGACGAGTTCCTCGGCGCGATCACCAAATCGGCCCTGCAAGCGGGCCGGCGCGTGCAGATCATTGAGGAACGCGGGCAGTCCGCCGACCATCCGGTGTCGATCCACTGCCCAGAAAACGCCTACCTTAAATGCTTCATCTGCCGCATCTGCTAAACGTCGGTTGCTGAACGACGAGCGTGTTTAGAGGTCATTCGTCGGTTTTTCCGCTAAGATTTCCGTGATCCGGCGAACCACGAATGCCGTTGTTGCAGAACGGGAGGGCTGCGCCCGGTTTGCGATGAATCTCTTCTGATTGTGATTTGAAGCGGAGGAACCGCCATGCATGCCTGGATGTTGATGGCCGTGCTTGCGATGCCCGGGGGAGTGGAACAGGCCTCTGCCAGCGCACCGGCGGCGGCTTCATTCGTCACATATGAACAGGCCGCCCGGGACCTGTCGCCGCGGCTGAAGACCGGCTCACTGCTGTTCAACAAAGGTGACTGTCTCGCCGTTCGCATGTATACTGTCAGCCCGTATACACACGTCGCGGCTGTTGTGATTGAAGCGGGGGAGCCGGTCGTTTATGACAGCATGAACAGGGTCGGTGTGCGGCGGCAATCACTTGCGGACTACCTCACCTCCCAGAGCCCGGACCTCCTGCACGTGTTTCACCCGACCCGCGAGCTGACCGCAGAGCAGGGGAGGGCATTCAGCAAGTATCTCGACAGCCAACTCGGGCGTCCGTATGCCGTCAGCCACTATCTGACCGGTCGCCGCTGCAAAGGAGTGCACTGTGCGGAATACGTCACCGATTCTCTAATGTCGATCGGCCTGCTGCACGCCGAACGTCCGTCCAAGGTTTCGCCGGCCAGTCTCGTCACCGGCATCACCCAAGCGAACATCTACACGGCCGACGGAACGATCGAGCTCAGACCGCCGCCGCGCCCCACACCCGTGGGGGAGAACCGCTGTCATCAGCTGTGGATCGACACCAAGCTGTGCTTGGGTAAGTGCTGCGGCAAACTGTCCGGTTGGTTTCTCTGCCGGTAGGGCGACGGACCGTTCTACGAAAGGTCGCAACGCGATGACCGTTTCCGTGGTCAGCCGCCGTTCACCGTTCGCCGGAGCCGTCGTTTCCATCCGCAGAACGTTTCCGCGGCCGAGCAGTCGCTAACGCTCCGAGGCTGCGATTTTTTCCACCGCGCGACCAAACACGCGGTGTCTCGAATCAGCAAGGACGCGAATCGTCTCGATTTGGCGGCTCATGCCCTCAACGATTCTCGATCTCATGAGACACCGGGTGTTTTTCCCGCAAAACTCACAAGCTCTCCGGGCTCTGATGCCCACCGTCACCCCGTTACCTCGTCACCGGACCACTCCAACAACCGCCACCAACCATCGCCTGTCCCTTCCGAAAGAAGCCCGGCTCCCGGTTGACGTTCGGTTTTCACCGACTTAGGCTGACCGCTGCCTTGGACGACGTTTCGAAAACGTCGCCTCCCGGGAACCATCCAAGTCACCGCAGTAGGGGCATCATGTTCTGTCCGCGCAATGCCAGTTCGGTTGGCCGATCTCTTGTGCTGTCCGCCGTGGGGGCGGGCCTCTGTCTCTTCTTCGCGGGCCGGCTTGTCGCCCAGGGCAGCGGTGGGCGAGGTGCCGCGTCCGCAAGCGACGAGCAGCCGTCGCAAGTCGCCATCGAGCGGGAGCCGCTCGTGCTCCAGCCGCCGGAAACCTATCGCGTCTCTCTCTCCCTGCAGCCCGGCAAAAGTGTGGAAATGGTTGCCCGGGCGGATGGGATCGTCGCCAACGTCCTGATCAACAGCGGTGCGAATGCCCGCGAACAGGCCGAGATCATCCGGCTCGACTCGCGCGAACGCCAACTCGAAATGGACCGGGCCAAGGCGGCGTTCCAAGCCGCCCAAATCGAGCAGCGCTCCGCTCCGGAGGGAGCCGGGAAAGAACTGGCCGACGCGCGGCTGCGGATTGCAAAGATCGGCCTCGACCTCGCGGAGTATCGCCTGGACCAGACCATTCACCGTGCTCCCTTCGAAGGCACGGTGCAAACCGTGCATGTCGTGGAAGGCCAGTTCGTTCGTGCCGGCCAACCTTTGGCGACGCTGATTGAAACGTCGCGGCTCGTTGTGCAGATCCCGATTGACCGAAACGTGTCGAAGGCGGGAGACGCCATTAAGGTTCGGGTGGAGGGAAAAACCGCAACGGCGGAGGTGCAGCAGGTCCTGCCGCTCACCGAGCCGTTCGAGCCGTTGCGGGAGCTGTTCCAATCGATCGCAACGGGCGTAGTCGTAATCGACAACGGGGCAGGGGGGTGGCATCCGGGCCAAACCGTATATTCCGACCTCATCCCCCGCTCGCCGGTCACTGAAGTGCCGAATGTGGCAATCTCCAACACCAATGCCGGCGGACGGCGCGTGCAGGTGATGCGTCTCGGATTCGTCCGCGACATCCCGATCGAACTGTTGGGTGCCGTCGGCGAGGAGCGAACCATCGTCACGGGGCCATTCGGCAACAGTGATGAGTTGATTGTCCGGTCGTCAGAAGAACTACCGGATGGGACCCAGGTGATGGCCCGGACCGAACTGGTCGAAGAGCCGCCCCAAACGGATCCTGCTTCCCGAGGACCGCGGACGCCCCGCCGCGCGATTCCGCCGGCGTCGAAGTGAGGCCGATTAGGGGACCGGGATCGGCGGGCAGGGAATCGAAACGGGGAACCGTTTCGATTCCGAAATCGTTTGCAGCAGTGCCCGGCCCAAGCGTGGCCCTGCGACACCTTGTCTTCCACGAACAGCCGGTTGGTCCAGATCCGGTCCCTGATCCCTGTCCCCTGATCCCGGTCCCTGATCCCCGATCCCGCAGGAACGCTCTCGGCAATTGCCTGTTGCTCCCGCTATACTGGGGAGAGCGGGGGAGGTGCGGTCGCGATGAGTTTCTCGGTCAGGAGCCTGTCGCAGGCGGTCTCCGCTTCTCAACCACAACGCAGAGGAACTTGGGATGTCTCAGGCCGAACTGACAATCAACGGGTACGAACTGGTCACCTGCATCGCGACGGGCAACACGTCCCAGGTCTGGGAGGTGAAACAGTCCGCGGGCGGGCAAACGTACGCCATGAAACTCCTGCTGCCGGAAACACTCAGCGACGCCGAACACAAACGCACGATGCGGCATGAAGCGTCGGTCATGAAGCAGTTCGAGCATCCCAACATCATTCACTTCGTGGAATCGAAAATCGCCCGCAAGCACGCCTACATCATCATGGAACTCTTTCGTTCCATGAATCTCAAATCGCTGATCCGCGCCGATCTGGACAGCGTGCATGTGCGGCTCCGGAAAATGATGGAATGTGCGACCCAGGCACTCGCCTACATGCACGAAAAAAACTGGCTGCACCGGGACATCAAGCCGGACAACATCCTGCTCACCAAAGGTGGGGAGATGCGTGTGATCGACTTTTCGCTCGCCTCGCGGCCTTCGTCCTCGGTGGGACGCATGGTCACGCGCAAGAAGAGCATCGCCATCCAGGGCACACGGACCTATATTTCGCCCGAGCAGATTCGCCGCGAAAAGACCACCAAAGCATCGGACATCTACAGCCTGGGGGTTCTGTTCTTCGAAGCCCTCACCGGGCGGCCGCCTTTTATGGGCAGCAATCCTAACGAACTGTTGATGGCGCACGTTCGCGAACGGGCGGATGTGCCATCCTCTTATCATCCCAATGTCAGCTCCGAAGTCGACGCCCTCGTGATGCGGATGCTTTCCAAGAAACCCAAGGACCGGCCGGAAAGCATGCAGCAGGTGTTCTCCGAAGTCCGCTCGCTCAAGCTCTTCAAGCAGGATCCGGAAACCTACCGGAAGGAACGCCTGGCCGCCGAAGCCGAGGAACGCAAGCTGACCGTGGACCAACGATTGGATTCTCGCAAAGACGCGGCACGGACCGAGGAATTCGGCTACCAGCCGATGGCCGCCGCCGCCAAATCGCGGAAGCCCGCCCCGGTCGCCGAGCCGTCTGCTGCTCCCGCGGCACCGCGGCCGACGGCACCGCCGGTCGGAGCCCCCGCACCGCTGCAATTCCCGATGATGCCGCAACCCGCAATGCAGCCGATGCCCATGCAGCCGATGATGCCCCCCCCAATGGCTGCACCGTACCCCGGACCGCCCCCCACTGTGGGCGGCGCGTTCCCTCCGGGAATGCCACCCGGGCAGGTGCCCGGTCCGATGCCCGGACAGCCATATCCGCCGCAGCAACAGCCCGTGCATGCCCCACAGCCGCAAGCCCCACAGCCGCAAGCCCAGCAACCGACCGCGCCGGCGGCACCACAACCCGCTCCCGCTCCGCAGCCGGCACAGCAGCCAACGGCCTCTGCCAAAGATGAAAAAGACCTGGAAACTCCCGACAACCTCGACTGGCTGAACGTGACCTGACTGGCATCGCCATCGAATTCCGTTCGGTCGAATTCGTACCACAGCGTTCTCCCGCGGGAGAACGCCTCGCTGGCCCCAAACTTCCCGCAAGCATGTCCAAGCTCATCACGCTCCCCTTCGAACGTCCGATTGCCGACCTCGAAGACCAACTCGAAAAGCTGGAAGCCCAGCCGCATCCCGCACCCGCTGCCAAAGATGCCATCCGCAAAATGCGAGTCCAGGCCAACCGCATGAAACGCGAGGTGTACGAACACCTCAACGCCTGGGAGATCGTGCAGGTCGCGCGTCACCCCCAGAGGCCGCAAACACTCGACTATCTCGAATTGATCTTCGACGAATTCGTCGAACTTCACGGCGACAAGTCTTTCGGTGACGACCGCGCCATCCTGACCGGCTTCGCCAAGATCGACGATCGCAAAGTCATGTTCGTCGGACAGCAAAAGGGCCGAAACCTCAAGGAACGCACCGAGCACAACTACGGCATGGCCCACCCGGAAGGCTACCGCAAAGCCCTCGCCAAGATGCAAACCGCGGCCAAGTTCCGCCTGCCGATCATCTGCTTCATCGACACCGCCGGTGCGTACCCCGGCATCGGTGCCGAAGAGCGCGGGCAGGCGTACCAGATCGCCCTCAACCTGCGCGAGATGTCACGCCTCCCGACGCCGATCATCTGTGTGGTCATCGGGGAAGGGGGGTCCGGCGGGGCACTGGGCATCGGCATCGGCGACCACGTCTCCATGCTACAGTTCTCCTACTACTCCGTCATCAGCCCCGAAGGCTGCGCGGGCATCCTCTGGAAGCACCAGAAGCACGCCGACAAAGCCGCCCTCGCCCTGCGGTTCACCGCCACCGACCTCAAACCGTTCGGCGTCATCGACGAGATCATCGAAGAGCCGCTCGGCGGTGCCCACCGCAACCATCGCCAGATGGCGTCGCATCTCAAAGGCTCCCTGGTGCAGACCCTCCGTTCGCTTTCCAAGATGTCCAAAGCGGAACTGCTCGACCACCGCTACGCCCGCTTCCGCTGCATCGGCGTCTTCGAGGAACACGCCGCCGACGGGGAAGGGAAAGGAGACGACGGAGAGCCGCTCGCTGGCTGAGCCGTCATCTCCTCACCAAACCATCACCAAACAGCGACATCCGCATGAATCTCAGCAACGCCTTCGCCATCGCCTTCTTGATCGCCAACGCGGCGGCATGCATCGCCGTTCCGGTCCTGCTGTGGACGCACTTCCGCCGGCTGCGTCACCTCGAATCCAGGCATGACAACAAACCAAGCCCCTCAGCCGCCCAACCCCGGCGGGGACACCGCCAAGCCTGAAATCGCTGCAAGAATCCCCACGAACCAAACATAACGGACATTATCGGACGTTGGTGATGTGCGAGATTCCGAGGCTTGGGGTGTGCGGGGAGCCCCAGAGAGCGGGTGTCTCGATCGTGGAAGGGCCTTGAGGCCCCAACGGGCACTGGCCTCTCAGCGAGCGTCGCCCGTCAAAGGAGACACTGGGCGTCTCGATCCGTGGTGTCGTTGGCCGGAACCCTGAGCCGATTGAATCCAGAACGACAAACCCTGCCGCAAGTGGTGACCGCAATTCTCAACGCCGCGCCGCTGCGCGCAGGCGGTCCTGCAGCGACCGGCTGAGCTGATAGACCGACACACGCTGGAGTGTGAGTTGGCGGATGATCCGCTGATCGACGGATGTGTCGATCGTCGTTTCGGGATCGGGATCGGTGCCGGAGCCTGCGAGGTCCGCTCGCCAGTCCCGGAGCACACCGAAGGTGATGCTGTCCGGAAGCCCGCGGAGCCATTCATCAATTTTCCGCACGTAGTCCGCCTGAGCCATCGGATCGGAGGAATACCCGTTTGCGATCTCGCGAATCAAGCCGTCCCGGTCATCGGCCGCCGCTGGTTCGTGGGGGCCGGGTGGGACTGACTGATTGAGCCATTTCGTCGCGACGGCGAGGATCATCTCCGGCGCGGCGGTTTTCAATTCGTTGACCATGTCGGACTTCAGGTCCGTTGGCGCGTTTTGATACGCCTGTTCGACGACGCTGCGGGCCTGTTCCTGGCCGAAGCCGGGAATGCGGCGCACGATCTCGTCGATCACGCTCGCCATCGTGGAGCCGCCGTCAGCGGGATATTGAGGGCCGCCCAAACCGGGAGGAACGGTTTCGCCCGGACCGGGAGCCGCCGGAAAGCCTGTCGAATGGCCATCGTCAGCGTCTGCGTGGAGGTGGTCGTCACTGTGCTTGAGCGGGAACTCGGGGGCGTCCAGTTGGTGGATGTATTCGTCGAGTGAATCGTGCAGCTTTTCCGGCATGACCGGATGCAAGCGGTCCATGATGACCGCCGCCGCATAGCCGCTCTTGGAATGCTGGAGCATCGTCCGGGCATTGGGAGAAAGCGTGACGATGAAGAACGTCAGCACCAGGCAGATGGCGACGCCCTTGATCAATCCGAACGCCGCGCCGAGGTGGCGGTTGAATTCCGTCATCTGGGCCCGTTCCATCCAACCATGGATCATCCGGGCGACGCCGAAGGACAGGAATGAGAACACCAGATAAGCGGCGAACATGGTGACCCACTGATTGAGCGGCTCCGCCAAACCGACGTACGGTGCCGCCGCCGCCGATACCGTCTCCGCGAACACCAGCGACAGCACCAGCCCGGCGATGCCCGCCAACTGCCAGATCACCCCCCGCATGGCTCCGCGGACCATGCAGAAAATCAGCACCGCAACAACAAACGCGTCATACCACATGGGCCACTTCCCCTCCGTAGATAGCGGCGAGAATCAATCGATCGGGCGGGAGTCTACCCCAGACCACCAAACGGGGAAATGGGAGTTTTGAGGCGAGCGGGCAGCGGGATGCAGGACGCCGAGACTGAACCGGAATCTTCAAAATGCAGGAACACTTGGGCACTCTGAAGCAGACGTACGATGAGTAAAATCGGAATGGAAAGACTTTGACCGCAGAGGACGCGGACGATCGCAGAGAGCCGTGCTGGGAGATTTTTCCTCTGCGTCTCTCCGCGTCCTCTGCGGTGACTCCTTCTGTCGCTTTGACGTTCGCGTTTCGTCGACTGGTTTGCTAGCTCGCAACTTCAGATGGCGACTGGACCAACGAGCAAGTTCCGAGACTCGCTCTCCCTGGTGTTCAACCGACCGCCCCGTCAGAACGTCTTGCGGCTGTCGACCAGCAGCGTCACCGGCCCTTCGTTGACGAGCGCCACGTCCATCATCGCCTGAAACCGGCCGGTCTCGACCCGGATCCCCTGCCCCCGCACCGCCTCGACAAACGCCTGATAGAGAGCATCCGCCAGTTCCGGTGGTGCTGCGGTGATAAAGCTCGGCCGGCGGCCCTTGCGACAATCGCCGAAGAGCGTGAACTGGCTGACCACCAGCATGGCCCCGCCTGTCTCGGCCAGCGAGCGATTCATCTTCCCTTCGTCGTCCTCAAACATCCGCAGCCCGACGATCTTTCTCGCCATGTACGCCACGTCCGCGTCGGTATCGTCCCCGGCAACTCCCAACAGGACACACATCCCCTGCCCGATCTCACCGACGGCCTCGCCACCGACGGTCACGCGGGCGGACGAAACTCGCTGCACGACGGCTCGCATGATGTCTCCACGGGATTTCGCACGATGCCCCCAGCGTCAGGCGACGTCCGTCAACCGAGCAGGCCCTTCCACATCCAGCGTGGCGGCTGATCGTAGTCAAACGTGATTCCTTCGCCGGGATTGAGCGTCATCGTCTGCCCATGATGCAGTTCGCCATCGAAAACCTGAGGAACGCCGACGACGCTCGTTTCTGTCCAGCGGTGCACGCGCCCCGCCTTGACGACACGGATCTCGACTGCGAACGGATGGCGATTGACGGCCGCTTCTCCGGACGGCGGAACCGCGGGCGTGACGGTGGGCGTGTTCTCGAACGTGCTGGTGACGACGCGGTTCGTCGGCCGATTGGCCCGGTTGGTGATGCCGTGGGGAAACGTCGGACAGGTCACCAGATTCCCGAAGGAGGGTTCCTCGAAGATGAGGCCGGCCTCCTCCCCCATCTGGCCGA
This sequence comes from Planctomycetaceae bacterium, assembly GCA_029259845.1. GTDB lineage: Bacteria > Planctomycetota > Planctomycetia > Planctomycetales > Planctomycetaceae > JAHBXU01. Next base: position 58,248 of record JAJDEI010000039.1, read on the forward strand.
ACGTCAGTTCGAGCAGGTTGTCGTGGCCAAACAGCCGGGCGCCGACAGCCTTGGGAATGCCTTCGCTGTTCAGCAGCGCACGAACACGGTTTTGAGAGACAACGGAATTGCCGGGATCTCCAAGTTGCAGATGTGTGCGGCAGAGATGGATGAGCGGGGCGTCGAGAAAGTTGTCGGTACAGGCGTTGCGAAAGTGAATGCCCTCCGCACAGCCAACGACTTCCGTCGCCGTGATCAGGTTGGTCAGGATCGGTCCCGGCTCCGCGTCGAGCAACAGCCCGGTCCCTTTCCATTCGTGTTCTGTGTTCAGTTCGCTGTCGAATGCTTCCCCGCCGGGCCACGCCCCGCCGCCGCCGACCAGAGCTGCGAAATGGAAATCGCTGGCCGTGATCACCCGAAAGCGGTCCGGCCCGGCGGTTGACGGCCGCATGCGAACGACCGCACCATCCGAGACCGTCACGATGAGTCCGAACCGAAAGGAACAGCTCATCTGGCTGTCGATCACGACGGCATCGCCCGATTCAGCCGCGTGATGGATGACGCAGTGCCCGCTGTCCATCCGGAAATCCTGCATCCACGGGATGCGGAGCGTCTCGTGAAGAACGTAAACCACCGGCTGATCCTGATCGATCGTCCAGCTTCCCCCGCTGATGTACAGGTCGCGGCGTTGAGCCTTCGCGGCGTCGAACGCTTCCTGCAAGCCGGATGTCCGGGTTCCCGGCGTCAGCGGGCCGAAGTCGCCGCCGTCCTCAGGTCCCTGCGGAGAGACAATCAGCCGATTCCCGTTCGCCCCGATTCGGGCCACTCCCCTGCCCTGCGGCGTCTCCGCGGACAAGCTTGCTCCGCCCGCCAACAGGCCTCCGCCCATGCCCATCGCGGCAAATCGCCCCAGCCATGCCCGACGAGCCGGATCAATGTTTTCCATCAGCGCGTGTCCCCAACTCTCGGCCACAAGGCGTCGCTTCGGCCGACGTTCACGACCGCACAGCGAGTGTAGCAAACGCTCTCTTGCCGTGTTACGGGGAGACTCCTCGCAACGGTCGAGGACCGTGGGCGCGCGACCGGTCGTTTGCGATCGGGAAACGAGAATTCGGCAGGGAGCCGTGATTGGCTCTCATGTCCCGCTCCCCGTTTGTATTGCCTGTGTACTGCAAAACCTGCTTCCCGTGGGTTGACGCGATCCGATCGACAGGCCCATAATCGATGTTCGCTACAACACGATCATTGCCGTGCGAACCCGCACGTGTGTGCCGTCCCGCCCGTTCTCGCCCCCGACAAAGGAATCCCACCGATGAAACGCCTGCCCTTCATTGCAACTGCTCTTGCCACTCTGCTCACGGTGTCCGTCTATGCTGCCGACGCAATCGATCTCGAAGGGGTGAAATGCATCATGAACCCCAAGGCGGCTGCCAAGTCGGCCAAGTTCGTCGACTTCAAAGGAGGCAAGGTCTTCTTCTGCTGCGACAACTGTCCCAAAGGATTCGCCAAAAAGATCGAAGCGGGCGACAAGGTGGTCGCTGCCAAGGGGAACCAGCAATTGATCCAGACCGGCCAGGCCAAGCAGGGCAAGTGCCCGTTCACCGGTGGGCCGCTCAAAACCGAATTGACCGTCGATGGTGCGACGATCCAATTCTGCTGCAACAACTGTAAAGGCAAAGCCGAGAAGCTGGCCGGCGACGAGCAGTTGGTCGCCCTGTTCGGCGACGAAGCTTTCAAGAAGGCCGCGTTCACCGTCGGCGACAAGAAGGTCAAAGAATAGAACGAAGCCGGTTTCCCGTGTGGAAACCATGAAGCATCAGACGCAGGGGGGGCACGCAATTCATTTGCGTGCCCCCCTGCTCTTTGCGAGTTCGCTCTGACCCGATGCGCCGTGCGAAACCGCCAGCGATCGGCAATGCTCTGTCGCGACTCGAGGGCCGACACGAACGGCGGACCTCAACGGCGCAAATTGTCCGGGGGCGGCTGGCTCGTCCGTTGAATCTGCTGGCGCGGCGATGACGTACCGGCAGAGTCCTTTAGTCCGCTGCTCCCCTGGATCGCACCGCGCACGCCGAGCAGTTCCGGGTGACGGGCGATCTTGTCGCTGAAGACCCGCAGGTCGCGGACGATCAGTTCGAGATTGCGGAGCACGACCGGCATCGATGCTGCCGAGCGGTTGAGGTTCTCATAGAGCGCGGGGTCGTTCGCCAGCTTACTCAGCGTTCCTTCCCCCTGATTGACGAGCCTCGCAATTGTCGTCAACTCGGTCAGCAACGTGTCCAGTTGGCCCAGAGAGGCATCGAGTTTGGTGACAATCGACGGCGTCGCTTTCGCCAACGGAACCGTCATGCGGTTCATGGTGTCGAGCGTGCCGTTGAGCGAGTCGGCTGTCACTCCGATTTTTTCGATCGCCAGGCGGGCGGCAACGATCGTGCCTCGCGTCTCCTCGACCATGCCGGGCAGCGCGGTCATCGTCGCCTGCAAACTCCGCTGCAACTCCGGATTCCCCAGCAGTTGATTGGCATTGCCGAGAGCCGCTTCTGCCGTTTGCATCGTCCGGGCGAACTGCACGAGAGCATCGGCAGCCCGCTCGACGACCTCGTCGAGACTCCCCTGCTTGGTGTCGATGAGTCCGTTGACGTTGGCGGCGAGTTTCTCCCACTCGCGGCTTGTCTCGGCAAAGGAGGTGAGTGTTTCGTGAACCTTGGCATCCAGCCGCTCCACAATCTGCAACGGATCGCGCGGCGGCAATCCCTGGATTCGAGAGTTGGGCGGCAGCGGTTCCGGGCGCGTGCCCAATGAAAAGTTGATCGTCGCATCACCAAAGATCGACCGCACGAGCGACGGTTTCGCGTCGAGCCGCAGTTCGCGGTCGCCGTTGATGTCCACGACCACCAGGACCCCGCCCGACTCCTCATCAAGCCGCACTTCACGGACGGAGCCGATCTCCAGGCCGTTCTGGCGCACGGGCACCCCCCGCTGCGCACCGGCCGCGTCTTCAAACTGAATGGCGATCGCATACGTCGGCTGCCAATACGTGCGCAGTTCACCGAACATCAGCACCAACACCGTCGCAATGCCCAGCGACGTGAGCACGAACAGTCCGACACGGAATTGAAGTTGGCGTTCAGTCACGTTGAGTTGAGTATAGAGTGTTGAGGGTCCAGTGTTGAGAGTATCAAGCCCACGGGCTGCGCCCCGTGGGAGGGGCGACGCTCGCACCCACTATGCCGCTGCCATTTCCGTCAGCCGCTCGCCCGCCTCGCCGCGGACGAACTGGTGGACACGGGGGTCGTCACATTCAAATGCTTCCTCAGCGGTGCCCTCGAAGATGATTTGTGGTTCGTGCGGCCGCAGACGGGCCACGGGGTACAGCATCACAATGCGGTCGGCGACTTTCTTCACCGTGTTCATATCGTGCGTCACAACGACGCTCGTCATCTGCTCGCGGTCGCGCGTCCTGAGGATGAGTTCGTTGATCACGTCGCTCATTATGGGGTCGAGGCCGGTTGTCGGTTCGTCATACAGCATGATCTCCGGCGACATCGCCAGTGCCCGCGCCAGGCCGACTCGCTTCCGCATACCTCCGGATAACTCCGCCGGCTTCTTCCCGGCAACGCCGTCCGAAGTCAAACCGACGTCCTTCAGGCATCCACAGACCTTTGCCCGCACTTCCTTCTCCGGGAGACGTTTGTTCTGCCGCAGTCCGAAGGCGACGTTTTCGAACACCGTGAGGCTGTCAAACAACGCCGCCTGCTGGAACAGATATCCGAACTTCAGCCGCTCCTGCGCGATCTGTTTCTCCGATCGCAAACGAATTGGACGTCCGTCCCAATGGACTTCTCCCGATGTCGGCGAGAGCAGGTCCATCATCAGTTTCATGGTCACGCTCTTGCCGCAGCCACTCTCGCCGATCAGCACCAGCGTCTCCCCGCGGCGCAATTCCAGCGTGATGTCCCGCAGCACGTGCTGCGGACCGAACGATTTCGTGACGTTCTTGAGATCGATGAGTGCCATGGGTCGTGGGGAGTGGGCAGTGGGCAGCAGACAGAGCGCAGCATCTGATGGCTGCTATGCACTACCAACCACCCACTCAAACCATCGGAACATCTCCGGGCCAGATCACGTAGTACAACTTCATGAACAACGTACCGAGCAGAAAATCGAACAACAGGATGGCGACAAACGAATAGACGAACGACTCCGTCGCGGCGCGGCCCACCCCTTCAGCCCCGGCACGCGAGTGAAAACCACGATGACAGGCGATTAGGGCGATGGCTGCCCCGAAAAATACGCTTTTCACAACACCGCTCAGGACATCATAGGCCGTGATGAAATCGATCGAATGCTGCCAATAATAAAAGCTGTGCACGCCGAGGACTTTGGTACTGAATATCCAACCGCTCAGCATGCCGACCGCGTCGCCGACGAGCGTGAGCAGCGGGATCAGCAGGAAGCATGCCAAAAACCGGGGCACGACGAGAAACCGCACCGGGTTGGCACCCAGCGCAGTGAGGGCGTCGATCTGCTCGGTAACCCGCATCGTGCCCAATTCGGCCGCCATCGCACTCCCGACACGGCCCGCCAGCATGAGCGCTGCGAGCACGGGGCCCAGCTCTTTGACAAGCGTCACATTGATCACCGCGCCGAGTTGGTTCTCCATGTTCATCAGAGCGAACTGGTCGTATGCCTGCACGGCGAGCACCATGCCGATGAATCCGCCGGTAATCAGAATCACCGGGATGCTCAGCACGCCGGTCTGATACATGATTGGCCAGATCACCCCGCCCCGCGGCCAGTTGAGCCACCGCACCATGTTGATCGAAAACAGCGTCAGGTCCCCCACCAGGCGCACCCCGTCCAACACCATCTCGCCAACGAGATGCACGCAGTTCGGACGGGGAAGAGTGGCAGACATGGGGGTGTTGGTGAGTGGCCATTGGTGGAGTAGTGAGTGGTGACCGGTGGAGCGGTGTTCGTTGGTGGTGGGTGGTCATCGCCAAGCCCACGGGCGACATCCCGTGGCGACCGGCGGTTTAGCCGCACATTTCAAATGTGCGGCTAAACCTCGGACAACGCTTGTGGATTCGCACAGCGCTCAACGTTGCTCGTTCGCAGGAGTCACTGGAGTCGTGACAACATTGCCGTTCTCGTTGATACCAAGAACTACTCCGTCCGGATCGATCTTTCGCAATTCCTCGATGGAATACCTGGGAAGAAAACGATCGATCAATTTGCTGATCTGATCGTGATTGGCCCGGGTCTGCCTGATGACAAGACTCTTCGTTGTTTCGTGCGGGGTGATGCTCCGGTTTTCCTTCTCCCACGAGTCCGGTTCCACAGCCAACTTGATATGTGCGATCAGCAGCTCGGGACTGAATCGTGGACCGTCATCACCGATTCTAGGAGACCAGACCGGCAAGCCGCCAATCGAATAGACCATCGCAACGACCTGTTCGTCCTTCGGCTTCTCTTCCGCCGCGTTGAGCGGCAGGATGGCAAACGCGATCGCACAGACAAGAGCAGCCAAACAAATTCGCGAGCGCGTGACTTTCATCGTCGATTCCTTTCGGCATGTAGGAAATATCGATCCAACCGGCTACGCTGAACGCACCCGTGTCACGGTGACACGCCAACGCGGGCGGGAACTGTATCCCAATCGGCCGAACAGGGGGAGACCAGATATGGCGAGCGTAATCCGACGGTCCAGCACGAGTTGCGTCATCGTGGCGACCGCCCTGCTCTACTCCGTCGGGGCGGCGGACGACGTCAATCTGCGGATCACGTTGCGGGACACGGGCAGCGGGCATCTCGTATCGGGGCGGATTACCGTCGAACAACAGCCGGTGGAAGGCCGGTCGGCCTATCACTTCGTGAAGTCGCTCGACCCGCATGGAACGGCCGTGCCGTATGACGTGACCCGGTCGGAAACGAGCTTCGAGAAACACACGACCGTCTCGGCCCATCCGTTTGGGGCGAAGGTGCCGCCGGGATATTACGTCGTCTCTTACGAACACGGTCCGGAATGGCGGGGGAACAAGGCGCAGGTGCAAGTGAAGGAGGGAGAGGTCGCCGAACTCGAACTGCCGAACTCGAACTGCCGACGTCGCGGTGGATCGACGGGACTTCGTGGGTGGCAGTGCGGTGCTTCGAAGCGGACACGTCAGAAACACCGTGGAGAATGGGATTCGCCTACTCGTCCCCCGTGCACATCGAGATGCCGGGCAAGCCGCTCCGTCCGCGGAAGATCGAGACGGACTTTTTTGTCCGCCGGATGAACGAGGAGATCGAACGCAACCGTGAAGTACTGCGGCCTGATGAGCTGGCCGAGTACGAACGGGCGCTCGACATCTACGGCGACATCGCCACAACCGCCATCAATGACACACCGACGGAACCCGCGCAGCCGGAGTGGTGGTGGAATGGCTGGGGGCTCGCGTTGGTCGACCCCAGCCACTCGTCGTTGGCAGTCCGTCCGCGGCCATGCATAGTGCCCCCATGCCACTCAACCCGGCGACAGGCGGCATACATCAGGCCGCCGGTTCACCCGGCAGGACATGCAGGTCGAACGTGCCGATGACGAGGGGCTCGAAGGGGTGGCGGACGTTGTTGGAATCTCGGCGACTGGTCCTGTGGAGGATGACGCGGACCCGGTACTCCCCGCGGACATGGGGGATCCACGTTTTGCCTGACCAGGACATCACGTTGTTCTGATCAACGTCGGCTCCGGAGAGAGCCATGTATGACGTCACATGGCCGTCACCGAGTGACGATCGGCGCACGGTCTCCAGGCCCAGCGACGCGCGGAGCAACTCCGGATCCTTCCTCGGCTCCCCCCATCGTCTTGTGGGGTCTGAGATGTGAAAGCGGCCCGGAACGCAGTCCGCTTCGATGCTGACGTCCACAAACTGGGACCACGTGAAGCTTGGTGTCTCCTTGAGCGCGTCGAAGTCGCCCAACTGCACCGACCGGAGCGTCACGAGCGAGGAGTCGATCGTCTCAGCGGCTTCCGGAGGCTCTGCGTGATTGTCGTAGATGGCCCAGTCGACCTGCGTCATCTGGTAGCCGCCGACGGCCAACACGAGAAAAGACACGATCCCCGCGACTCGTCCCGCCGTCAGTGCGTGACGGATTCTCCACCATTGATCGTGCCAAGTGCCCAAAATACCTCCATGTCAATCGAGTTGCTGACAAAGCTGACACTCCCATCGAGAAACAGCACATGGGCCCCCCCCTCATGCTGGCTGCTCGGGCCATACGGCCCCACGTTGTTACTATCCCGCATGAACGGCCAGTTGTTCGGCGGCAACAGGTGGTTATACTTCGGCTCAGGGTTTATATAGAGGTGGCTAGGAGAGAAGGCTACACTCGGTGCGACCGCTCTCACCTCAGGCGATAAGCAGTGCACCGCGAGTTCGCGCATTTCGGAAGGGCCGAAGTCCCTTAACGGCCTCCACAAAACTCGGAGCGGATTTCTCCGCCGCTCGTCTTCGGAGACTTGGGAGGCTTGGCCGGGTTCCACAAGCATGACCAGTCGTTCGGCGAAAACGGCCGTGTTGGAGAGACCATCCGAGATATCCCTCAGGCGGCGCTTCCTGCCCCAAAGCTGAACCGGTTCGCCTCCCACCGAAGGTGCAGCGTTGACTGCGTAACTCACGTGCATTGCGCTGCGATTCAGCAGAGAGTCGGAAGGACAGGTATATGGCGAAGGGCTGCTCCAACCGGACGAATCGACGACACCTCCGCTGAAGATGGTCTCTTCAGCCCGTTCAAACTCCTCCCACAGCGGCCTGTAGCCCATTTGCGGGAGAATGGCTTTCAGCGGTTTCGTCGTATCCAAGTATCCATGCTGGTCATAAAACGAGTGGAGCGCGATGCCGATCTGATGCAGGTTGTTTCGACACTGAGTCCGCCTCGCAGACTCACGAGCCGATTGCACGGCCGGCAGCAGGAGGCTCATCAGCACAGAGATCACGCCGACCGACACCATCATTTCGATCAACGAGAATCCCCCACGAATCGGTCGCATCGGTGATTGGACGGATCGTCTCATCAACGGATTCCTTGACTGGTCACCGGGTAGCCCCGGTTGCTTGCAACCGGGGTCGCGCAGCGACAAGAGGCCACAGGATGAAGTTGCAATCACACACTCAGACCTCATTATGCCGATGGCACCCAGGTTGCAAGCAACCTGGGTCACCCGCGGATTGTCTCATCAACAGACTCCCTGGCTGGTCAGTGTGGTTTAATCAGAACGACGGTGTTTGCCCCAAAGTCGTCGACGTCGTCGACGAATCTCCAAATTGGTTCCAAAGTGGTGCCATCGTTTGTCATCAAGTCAGCTTCGTAATTGACACCACCATTAAGGTGATGCAACGTCGTGAATGCGACATAGTCGGCGGGGATGCCAGTCGGACGAGCGGGATCATTGTCGCGACTGGGATCTGGCGCGAACGCGATTGGGTCTCCAGTAACTCCGTAAATCTTCAATCCTAAAGCAGAATCCGGGGGCGCATAGATAAGAAATATCGTGGCTCCTCCACCTGGCAGTGGAGTGCCGACACCCGAGGATGCGCACCCGCAAATCGTAACACAGACAAGCGAAGCAGCGAAGAGACGAGACTGGATGCCGGTCATACGGGACACCTTTGCTGAGTGGACGGGAAAATCTCGACAAGAATTTCCGTAAGTCTAGCCCCCCCCCCATCTTATGGTTCAAGTCACACGACAGCTTTCTTTGAATGGAAAGAGGATTGTGGTCATTGGTTCCCGGTCACTCCGCTGCGGGTGGCACTGGTCGGCTTGTCCGCCACCGGGTAGCCCCGGTTGCTTGCAACCGGGGTCGCGCAGCGACAAGAGGCCACAGGGTGAAGTTGCAATCACACACTCAGACCTCTTGTGCCGATGGCACCCAGCTTGCAAGCAACCCTGGGCCACCCGCGTACGGGACGATTCCTCCAGAGGCTTCTTGTCGCTGCGCGACACGGGTTGGGGACAACCCGTGCTGCCCGCTGCACTCCACCCGCATGTCCGTCGCGAGGCTTTTATGGATTCACGCGCCCCCGCTCAACAGTCGACGAACGAATTCCAACGCCTGTTCGCGTGTTACGATTTCCTCGTTGAGTTGGGATTCCCGGACGGCGCTGAGGATATCTTTAAACCGGGGCCCGGGCGTGAGCCCCAAGGCTCGCAGGTCGGCGCCGTTGATCAGTTCGGGCGGATCGAGCACCTCCGGCGGCGTGTGGGCCAGATAGTCGGCGGCGAAGTCGAGGCCGGGGGTGGCCTGTTGTTCCGCGAGAGCGGACCGGTACGCCAGTTGAAACAGGTCGGCGATCTGGTTGTGCACCAGCAACCGTTTGAGCGACGCGAGCGGAAGGGAGGAGGCGTCATCGAGCGCGTGCTGCTGGGAGACGAGCCAGGTGGTGTGGTCGGTTTCCTGGTTCGACAATTTCAGTCGCCGACAGACGCCGCGGACCGTGCCGATATGGTCACTCTGCCGCCGTGAAGAACGGACCGGCGACGGCACCGTATGCAGCAGTGCCGCCATCGCCAGTTCAAAGCCAGGATCTTCGAGATTCCCCAGCATATGCAACGTGCGCCACCAGTCACGGTTCGCAGTTGGCGATTGGCTGTTGGCGAATGGCTGTTGGCTCTCCACTCCCTGCTCTCCGCGCTCCGCTCTCCACTCGCTGAGCACCGGTGCAAGTTCCGGCAGGAGCACATCGAGCAGACCGAGTTCATGGCACAAGCGGATTGCGCGTTCACGGTGCGGATCGACGAGCATTCGCCGCAGTTCCTGAGCGATGCGTTCCCAGCTGACGACGAGAATCTGGTCTACCATCGCGCGGATGGCGTCGGCGGTTGTTTCATCGAGGGTGAATTCGAGCGTCGCTGTAAATCGCACGGCCCGGAGCATGCGGAGTTTGTCCTCACCCATGCGGTCGTGGGGGTCGCCGATCGCCCGCACGATCCCCTGCCCCAGGTCCCGCTCTCCGCCGACATAATCGTGCAGCGTCTCCGTCAGAGGATCGAAGAACATGCCGTTGATGGTGAAGTCCCGCCGCGCGGCGTCTTCTTCCGGCGTACAGAACGCGACAGAGTCCGGACGACGGCCGTCAGCATACGGCCCTTCGGTGCGAAACGTGGCGACCTCGATCTGCCCGGCGGCCTTGGTTGGTCCCAAAACGATGATCACACCGAAGCTCTCACCGACGGCGAGCGTCTTTCGCCGTCCAAACAGTTGCCGAACCTGGCCGGGCAGCGCATTCGTGGCGACGTCGTAGTCTTTGGGAGCGCGGCCCCGCATGAAATCCCGCACGCAGCCCCCCGCCCACAGCGCCACATACCCCGCCGCCGACAACCGCCGCACGACGTCGATCGCAAACCTTAGGGGAGCGTCGCTCTCAGTCATCAAATCGCTGCCGGTGCCGTCAAAGTCCCAGCACGTCCGCCATTGTATACAGGCCGGCGCCTTGCTTCACGAGGAATTTGGCGGCGGCCAGCGCTCCGTAGGCGTAGCTGTCGCGGGTGTTTGCCCGGACAGAAACTTCGAGGGTTTCGCCGAGCATGCCGAACACGATGTCGTGCTCGCCGACGTTATCGCCGGTCCGCAGGGCGTGATAGCCAATCTCTGATTGCGGCCGCCGACCAAGTTGCCCGTGCCGCCCGTGCCGATGCTCCGTCTGTCCCATCTCGGCAGCGACAATCTCACCGAACTTCAATGCCGTCCCGCTGGGCGCGTCTTCCTTGAAACGGTGATGCCGCTCGATGATCTCGACATCCACACCCTCGGGGAGCGTCTTGAGAGCCCGCGCCGCTTCGCGAACAAGCTTCATCGCCACATTGACCGCCAGGCTCATGCTGGGTGCCAAAATGAGCGGAGCCGTCTGCGACGTCGCCAGGACCTCCTCACGCTGCTGCGGCGTGAGACCGGTCGTCGCCGCGACGAGGGGAATCTGTCGCTCTCCGCAGACGGCAGCGATGGCCAGCAGCCCCGCCGGCAACGAGAAATCGATCACCACATCGGGGTGTAGGGCCAATTCGGAGACAATCGGCACACCGATCGCGCCGAGACCGCAGAGTTCTCCCACATCGCGGCCCAGGTGCGGACTGTCCGCAGATTCGAGAGCGGCAACGACTTGCAACTCCTCGTCGGCGTGGGCCAGCGCGACAATCCGCTGTCCCATCCGCCCGGCGGCTCCGTTGACGGCGATGGTGGTGCTGTCTGACATGGTGTGATTGAGTGGGGAGTCAATAGGGGATTGCGGGTCGTGAGCAACACGGTTTGCTTGACCGTCATTGCATGATGGTACTGTGTCATTCACCAACGCTCAATCTGTGGCTCGATCAGCCCGCCGCCGAATTTGGCTGAGAGCCCAATCTGCCGCTTCGCCAATGAGGTCATCCTCCTCCTGAGAGGCGATCACCAACGCCGGCACATGCGACGCATCCCCCGTGTTGCCCAAAACGATGCATGCGTTGCGGAGCAATCCGGATCGACCGGGGCGGGCGAGCGGACTGTTGGCGAAACGTGCCTCGAATGCCGCCTCGCCGAGCGAGAGGAGTTCGACTGCGTCTGCCGGACAAAGGCGCGGGAGCGGCGCGAAGGCGGGCTGCGTTGAGAGCGGGGCCTTGCGGTTCCAGGGGCAGACGTCCTGACAAATGTCACAGCCGAACAGCCACTCGCCGCAGCCCGCGCGCAGATCCTCCGGGATCGGCCGGTCTCTCAGTTCGATGGTGAGGTACGAGATGCACTTGGTGGCGTCGAGGACGAATGGTTCGGGGAAGGCGTCGGTCGGGCAGGCGTCGAGGCAGCGGGTGCACGTGCCGCAGTGGGATGTCTCGTGCGGTTGGTCGGGCTTCAGATCGGCATCCGTCAGCAGCGCGGCGAGAAACATCCAGCTCCCCTGCTGCCTGTTGATCAGCATGGTGTTCTTGCCGAACCAGCCCAGCCCGGCGAGACGGGCGAAGTCCCGCTCCAACAGTGGAGCGGTATCGACCACGCCTCGCGTGCGGCAACCGGGCGAATGCTCGTGAAGAACGTCGGCCAATTGGCGGAGACGGTCACGAATCAGGTCGTGATAGTCACCCGCTCCCCACGCATACCGGGAAACGCGGGCCTGACCGGGAGCGAGTTCGGTCGGTGGGTCAGCGGTCCGATAGTTCATCCCCAGCATGACCACGCTGCGGACCGACTCCAGCACGTGCCGCGGGTGTTCGTAGGCGTCGCGCCGCCGTGTTAGGTACTGCATCTCGCCAACAAACCCGCGACCAAGCCACGCCGAGAAACTTTCGAAACCATCCGGCCGAACGGCGGGAGCGATGCCGACGAGCTCGAACCCAAGATCGGCAGCGGCGTTCCGGATGATTCCGGCCAACGGATCGGGAGATGTTTTCTCGTCGGGATTCATCAACAGAGCTGATCGCCAGCCAAGAATAAGACAGGGCAGGAAAAAACACCCCGTGTCCCAAATATCACCGGAACATCAATACTCCCAATTGTTTACATTGCCTCACGGGACGTTACGAGATCGCGAGACGCCGGGTGTCTGGCGGACGTTTGTCGCAACATCGGCGGAATCTGCTGTTGACGCATCCGGCAGAATTTGCAGAATACCGCCGATTCCTGTCCGTTTCCGATTGACGGTTGCGGATCTCGATTTGTCGGGCGGCGTCCATTCCAGCCGAATTCTCTGGCTGGGGCGATCGCACGACCCTCCCCTCCTCACATGTTCCGTCCCTGATCAGTCCGGTCTCCCGCGATCGGTCGCACATTCCCAGCCCTGACCGATGGCTCGCCGACTTCGAGGCGATTCATCGCGAGGGCGATTGTATCCCACAACAGGCCCGCCCGTGAACACATCACTCCTCTGCCTGATGGCGCTCGTCGCCGCCGGTCCGACGGCGAACCCGCACAATCCCCAAGTCACCGTTTACCGACCCGTTCAGGACTTCCAGGCGGCGGTCGAGTTGGATGACATGCCGCCGATTGTCATCCGTGGCCAAGACTCGACGTTCATGGGAGCGGGAACGAACGCTCCCTCCACGTACGCCCCTTCGGACGGCTCTCTCGCGACGCCGCTGCCGGGCACAATGTACACCGATGCCGGCACGCTCGGAACGGCCCCCTCAATGGGCACGGCCCTCCCCCCGACATATCAAACATACCAACAACCATTTGGCGGGGGTGTTTCCGGCGACCCCTGGGTTGGGGGCGGAGTTCCTGCTCCCAACGCCAACCCCTACGGAGTGGGAGCGCCCGGCCTGTACACCTTCGGATTCAACGGCGCACAGCCCTACCGATACGGGTGGTCGGGCCGGTACGACGTCGGCATTCTGGCGAATGAAGGGACGACCTCTCCGTTCGGCGGCCTTGGCGGTTGGGGAATTCTCGAAGTCGACACCGAAAAGGAACTCGTAACCCCGATCTGGAACAACTACGTCTTCGCCATCGCACCGCAGTTCAGCTACCGCTCCTGGGAAGGGCCCAGCCTGGGTGGCGGTGCCCCTGGTTTTCACGGCAGCATGTATCGGTTGGGACTCGGCCTCAAGCTGGCGTCGCCCGATTACGGCGGTTGGAACACCGAGGTCGGCTTCAACCCCAGCTATGCGACCGACTTTGACAACACCGATTTCTCCGACGCGATGCAATGGGACGGGCATGCGGTGATGTTCTGGCGGGCGAGTCCCGCATGGATGTGGGCCTTTGGAGCCGCGTATTGGGACCGCGTGGACGACATCATCATCCCCAACGCCGGTGCGGTCTGGACGCCGAACGACCTTTGGGAATTCCGGCTCATTTTTCCCAAGTCGCGGATCAGCATGTTCCTCGGCACACCGTTTTCCGTTCCCACGTGGTTCTACGTCCGCGGCGAGTATCACGTCGAGTCTTACGCCGTCAAGATCGAGCCGACGGTTGGCGCGAAACTGAAACTTCAGACAGAAGATTGGCGTGTCCTGGCCGGCTTGCGAACAGAGTCAGGGACAGTCACGACATTCGCCGAAGTCGGCTGGGTGTTTGAACGAGACGCCAAACTGGACGTTTCCGGCCTCAAGGGACAGATGCACTCCGGGCTCATCGGCCGCGTGGGGCTCCGCTACTGACGGAGACGGCGACATGCGATACCCTGCCACGAAATTCGGCACGGTGCTGGAGTTCAGGCTTTGGCCTGCATCGCGCAGCCTGAAGGCTGGACCCCAAACGTCCTCTGGTTAGGGAGAGTCAGATGTCAGATACCGTTGCGGTTGTACTTGCCGCCGGGAAAAGCAAACGCATGCAGTCCGAGACGCCCAAGGTGCTGCACCAGGCATGCGGGCGGCCGATGATCGAGTACGTGTTGGACGCGGCTCGCGAAGCGGGAGCCCAACGGATCATCATTGTCGTCGGACACAAAGCCGACATGGTCCGTGAAGCCTTGAAGCATCACCCCGACGTCGGCTTCGCCCTGCAGGCGGAACAACACGGCACGGGACACGCCGTGATGATGTGCCGCGACGCCCTCGCCGGTCATGACGGACCTGTGCTCGTGTTGACCGGCGACACCCCCCTGCTCCGCGGCTCCTCCCTCGCCGCCCTGTTGGACGAACAACGACAGCACCACGCCGCCTGCGTCGTCGGCACCGCACAGACCGATCAGAACGCAGGCTTGGGCCGCATTGTCCGCGATGAGAACGGGCAGTTTCTCCGCATCACCGAACACAAAGACTGCTCGCCGGAAGAACTTGCGATCACCGAGATCAACACAGGCTGCTTCGCCTACGATTGCGGAGCGTTGTTCGAAGCCCTCGATCAAATCCGACCGAACAACAAACAGGGCGAGTACTACCTCACCGACTGCGCCGAAATCCTCCGCAAGTCCGGCCGCCCCGTCATCGCCGCCTGCAAGCTCGACATCACCGAAGCCATGGGCGTCAACACCCAGGAGCAGCTCGCCGAAGTCGAACGCGTGATGCAATCCCGCGACTGACGTTACGGCGAGCGGAGCACTCGCCACAATCGAATCAGAGCCCCGAGCGTCAGCGACGGGTCGCAGTTGGGTGAACCGATGAAATCACACCGGGTGGCCCGTGTTATTCGTCGGCCTCACCGAAGAACGGAAACAGCCGCCGCAACTCGGCCTTCGTCGGCTGGTGTCCGTACTCGCAGACCTCGAAGATTTCTGCGTGCTTGATCAGCTTGCCTTGCTCTTCGCCGTACCATTCGACGACCGTGTCGCGGTATTTGTCGGTGATCCGTTGATGACGCTTGGACCAGGCCTCGTAGAGCAGCTTCTTGCGAGCGATTGGGTCGCCTGCGGCCCGTTCCCGCATCACTTCCTCCGACCCCAGCGCTCCGCCCTCGTAGACCTGTGACTCCAGGGCATCGAGCGCGTGGACTTTCTCCTCCAGGACATCGTCGACCGAGACGGCGATGTCTCCCTGAAAGGGATACGGACGTGTGAAGCGATCGTAGAAGTAAAAGAAGACAGTGTCGTGCTCGATGCGCGGCGTGTCCGGCACATAAAACGGCACGGTGACCATGAAGGCCGCGTCCCGCACCAGCAGACCACAGTTGCGATGGTCCGGGTGGTAGTCGTTGGGCCGATGACAGAACACGACGTCCGCCTGCCACTCGCGAATGAGCCGCGCGATCGTCTTGCGGTGTTCGAGGGTGGACATGATCTCGCCATCGTGGATGTCGAGCACCTCGACTTCGATCCCCAGCCGCCGCGCCGCCTCCTGCACTTCTGCGGTGCGCCGCCGAGCGAGCGGTCCGCCCGCCATGTTCCAGTGGCCGATGTCGCCGTTTGTCACCGACACGAACTTGACCTTGTGCCCCAGCTTGGCCCACCGCAGGGCGCTGCCGCCGAGCTGAAACTCGGCATCGTCCGGATGCGCCCCGAAGGCGATGATTCGCAGGGGGCGATCGTTATCGGCATCGGCCGCGAAGCTCTCCCGGTCGGATGACAGGGCGAGCGCCAGGAACGTGATCCCGGTCAGGAGCAGATAGTCCGTGCGGATGGTGTTCATTAATCATTCTCTCAAAGGCCGAGCGGCTTGTGTGAATCGACGGAACTCATTGTTTCCCGCCATCTCGCGAGAAACCAGCCAACGCCCCAACTGGTGGCGACGGACGATCGGTCGAGTCGAATCCTGTCAGTGGCCAATCGGCGGCGAATCGTTGGTGGAAGGGCACTTCCCCAAGACAGGCCAATCGCCCCAACCGGACCAACTGACATCATTCCGACTCGCAGTGTCTCGGTTTTGACAACAGTCCGGAGAGGCCGTCATAGGTTGAGATTTCCCCGTAACTTATTTTCTTAAAGTTACTTAAAATTTTCCAGGAAGAACGGCATACCCCGTGCGTTCACCCAGACCAGACAAACGGCAATTCCTGCCGGTCGTGCAAACAATAACCAAGACGGGGAACGAATCATGAAGAATCTCGCAATCGCATGCGTCGCTGTGATGGGTCTGATGTTGGTCGCCGGTTCGGCGGCGGAAGCCGGGCACGGCTACTACTATGGCGGTCACGGCCATCATGGAAGCCACAGCTTGTACGGTGGCTACGGACACGGCACCCACGGAGTCTGGCACGACACCAGCCACTACGATTACCACCCCGCCCAGTGGACCCGGCACGGCAATCATTACCACTACCAGCCCGGCCACTACGATTTCCACCGGACCGGCCACTTGGACGTCCACTACGGTGGTCACCACGGACATTGATAGACCGACTCTGATTGACGGAACCCAGGCCTCTGCCTGACGCAACCGGGGAATTATTCCCTTGTGGCGTCGGACAGAGGCCTGTTTCTATTGAACAACGCGAAGACAGCATGTCTCCGCTCGCACATGACTCCCAGCAAAAGCGCCCCCGGCGAGAGTCTGCCGGACGAGAGCCAATCCCAGTAGGAAACCGGTCTCGAAAACACAGGGCAAGGGCCAATCCATCTGTCTCCCGGCCACATCTCCCGCCCACATGGGGCGGAAGCTCACGATTGGTCGCGGACCATCTGGAGGAGGCTCCCCCGCAGGCAGAAACATCGAGCGATCATGGAAGGCTATATGTCGTCTCTTTGTGAACGATTGTCGCGATAACGACTACACAATAACAGGGTGCCACGAACACGCCTTGAGCCATAACACCATACCCACATGTGAATTAAAAATAGTTTGGAAGAATCGGCATGGTCAGTGCGTTACCCCTGGCCAGAAGCAGCAAGAACTGCCGAAACTCAAGTCAACAAAATCCAGGACGGGAGAAAAGCTATGAAACGTTTCGCAATCGCATGTGTCGCTGTGATGGGTCTGATGGTTGCCGGTTCGAGCATGGCAAGTGCCGGCGGATACGGCTATCTCGGCGGTCATGGTGGTTTTTACGGCGGCCATGGTTCGTACGTTGGTGGTGGCCACGGCGGCTACTACGGAGGGCACGGGTACACGCCCCACGTCTACAGCCACGGCCACAACACACACTTCTACAACACGTACCCGACCTACGGATACGGCCACGTTGACGTGCACCACGGCGGTCACGTGGACGTCCACTACGGCGGTCACTACGGACATTGATCGACCGACTCTGATTGACGGAACCCAGGCCTCTGCCTGACGCAACCGGGGAAAACCTCCCTCGCGGCGTTGGCCAGAGGCCTGCTCCTTTTTGAGGGAGAAAACTGATGCGGCGACGGACACGCTTGACGTTCGACCGATCGTCCGAGACCCTGACACGCAGTCGGGTTGACCTGTCCGCAACGTCTCGCCTGCTCTGTGCCGGTATCTTTCATGTATGACCATCTCACGCTGATCGGCGGCCGCGCACACCCGCAGTTGGCGGCGGACATCGGCAAGTTTCTCAATATTCCACTCGCCGCGATCGAAGTCGCCGATTTTCCGGACGGGGAAATCAGCGTCAAGCTGAACCAGAACATCCGCGGCCGGGATGTGTTTCTCATTCAGCCGACCGGTCCGCCGGTCAACGACAATCTGATCGAGCTGCTGATCCTGATCGACGCCTGCAAGCGGGCGAGTGCGGAGCGGATTACCGCCGTACTGCCCTACTTTGGTTACGCGCGGCAGGACCGCAAGGACGCCGGCCGTGTGCCGATTACGTCCAAGCTCGTGGCCAACCTCATTACGAAGGCGGGGGCCGACCGCGTGCTGGCGATGGACCTGCATGCGGCGCAGATTCAGGGATTCTTTGACATCCCCTTCGACCACCTGGTCGCCTCGCCCATCCTGGACGAATACTTCGCGTCCCTGAACATCCCGCCGGAGGAACTGGTGATCATTTCCCCGGACGAGGGGAGCATCAAGCGGGTCTTGCAGCATGTTGAGCATTTGGGCGGGTCGCTGGCGATCGTCGACAAGCGGCGATCGAGCGCCCTGCACACCCGGCAGGCCAATCTCATCGGCGGCCCCATCGAGGGGAAAACGGCCCTCATTTTCGACGACATGATCAGCACCGCCGGCTCGATCGTCGGGTCCGTGAAGGTGGCCAAAGAGCACGGTGCCAAGAAGGTCTACGTGGGCACGTCTCACGGCGTTTTCTGCGGACCGGCGGCCGCCAGGCTCCGCGAGGCTCCCATCGAGGAGATTGTCGCCACCGATTCCCTGCCGCTTCAGGCTGATCAGCAATTCGACAACCTGCGGATCATCAGCGTGGCCACCCTACTTGGCGAGGCCATCCGCCGCATTCACCGGAACGAATCGGTCAGTTACCTGTTCGACTGAGCCGAGGGCGAGGCGCTGGGGTTGGGACTTCAGATTTGATCTCTCAAGCTTGACCGCCCCGTCACGCCACACTGCCCGTCCCGCTACGCTACCACGCCACCCTGCCCGTCCCCCGCTACGCCACGCTGCCAATGAGCCAGTAGGCGGCGGCACCGAGCCCGGCACCGACCGGCAGTGTGGTCAGCCATGCTGCGAGGATCGTGCCGATCACCCGCCAGCGGGCTTGGCCGGTCACCGCTCCCAATCCAAACAGCGACCCGCAACTGACATGCGTCGTCGAGACCGGCATGCCGAGCCGGCTCGCACCGATCACGATCATCCCGGTCACCACATTCGCTGTGAATCCCTGTCCGTGATTCATCTCGGTGATTTTCCGGCTCATTGTTTCCGCAACCCGCCGCGCGCTGAGCAATCCGCCGACCGCGATCACCACACCAACCAGCGCTAATGCGGACAACGAACCGAGAGCGGGCACCAGCAACAGCAGAGCGGCGATCTTCGGGGTATCGTTCAAGCCACGGGCAAAGCTGACGACACCCGCCGACAGAAAATGCATGCGGTCCAGCGTCCCCCCGGCAACGATCCCCGTCGCTGCCCCGTGACCGGCCGCCTCGCAGTCGGCAGCGGAAGCGATCTGCAGCGCTGGACCAGCAACCACGGCCGCAGCTACGTTTCCCAGCCCGACCGGCATCATTTCCGCAGAGCCGTCTGTCACGCACACACATGTTTGTTCATTGATTCCCGACCGCCGACGGACCAAGCGGAATAGCGGATACACGACCACCGTGACGCCGACCGCCAGAATCGGACTGACCAGCAGCGGCACGAAAAACCCTTTTCCCAACTGCTCGTAGTTGATGGCAGACTGAGCCGCCCAGCCGGCACCGACCAGAGCCCCGACCAGGCCATGCGTCGTCGAGACCGGCATGCCGATTCGCGTCGCCAGCAGCACCGTCAGGCCCGCTCCGAGTGCGACGGCCGCTCCGTATTGGGGGTCGCCTGCCAGCTCGGCGGAAATGAGTCCCTTGCCGCTGAATTTCTTGAGCAGCGTCCCGGCCAACATGACAGCTGCGCACGATCCCACCAGCGTGGCGACCGTCGCCCAGGCGAGCGCTCCGCGATAGGACGTCGTCCGGCTGCCGAACAACGTCGCCACTCCCTTGAAGTTGTCATTGGCACCGTTCGCGAACGCCAGACACATCCCGGCAATCAGCACGAAAAACAGCATCGATTGGGGCCTTTCCTCCAGGATCAGTTCTTGCGCGGCGATCGGCTCGCCCAGACGGCACAGTCGTGCGCCTTTCTATCACACCGCCGGCCGCACAACCGTGACCCAGTTCACAATGTTTGCGGAACCGGCCCCACGGTGCGGAGGTTCACCCGGCATCGCACGAACGCCGAACGTCGCCGCTGGCTCCGGGCTAACGCCAATCCATGAATCCTGTTAGCCCGGAGGCAACGCCGATGGCGAACCACCGACGGTCCCCCCATCGTGAAAAATGCGTACGCCCCCCGCACCAGCCGTTCCAGGGTGATCCGGTCCCTGAACGGCAGCCCGGCCACAGCGTATCAACAGCCGCTGTTCACTCCGGCGGTGCCTCTCCCAATGGCCACAGCTCGAAGCGACGGACGAACACTTCGGCCTGTTCGGTTTGGAGCAGCAGCTTGCCGGAATCCGGCTCGGCGTCGAAGGCTTTGTTCACCACAACGCCATTGACTTTGTAAGTCAGTTTCCCGCCGTCAGCGATGACGTCCATGCGCGTCCACTCGCCGAAGGGGCTTTCCACGTCGTCACGCCCGCGGAAACCGACCGTATCGGCCCAGTCGACGTCGCGACCGTACCAGTTGATGCGACCGCCGGAGAGCGCGATTTTCTCGCCTCCCTCTTTCCAGACTTTTTCGCCGTCGCGGTCCTTGGTGATTTCCGCTGAGAGAGAGGTCGGCAGGGCTTGGCCCAGTTCCGGATCCTTGCCGGTCAAGACGAGGATGTCGCCCACGCCGCCTTCGATAATTTGAGCCTCGAAGGACGCCATCCAGGTGTTGCCGTATCCTCCATCCGGCCCCCAACAGTGCAGCAACAGGCCGGAATCCCGCGCCCGGTCAACGCGGTTCCCCCAAGTCTTCCCGCCCCACTTGAACTCGACGATCAGATGGTAGTCGCGATACGCCTGATTGGTGATCAGCCCGCCGTAACCGTCACCAGAAATATGGATCATGCCGTCTTCGACGGTGAACACCTTTTTCGGATCAGAATACTTCGATCCACGAATCCACGTGTAGAAGCCTTCGAGGTTGCGGCCGTTGAAGAGCTTGATCGGGCCTTCAATGGGGCGAACCGCCAAATCCCGTGACGGGGGACTCGCCGCTTCGCCCGGCAGTTCGCGGATGGCGATGTTGCGGAACGCGACCGGGTCGTTGTGTCCGGCGAAGCCGAAGTGCCCGCTCTTCCGTTTCGCGCCGGGAGGAACTTCGCCATCCTTGGATTCGCTGACGTCGTTGAGATCGGCATCCAGAATGGCCGTGCCGTTGAGTTCCACCTTAATGCGCGATCCCCGGACGGTGACCTGTTGGAAGTTCCACTCGCCGGCAGGCCGCAGGTAGCCGGGGTGAGCCGCGACGAGCCCATAGACCGAGCCGTGATACTGCCGCGGGTCGAGTTGGTCGTGCTTGGGATAGGCTGCGTCGAGCACCTGCAGTTCGAGCCCCTCCAAATGCGGCTGTCCTTCGCCGGGGTAGCGAATCGCCAGCCCGTTGTTACCGCCCGGCGGCAGCTTGAACTCCAACCGTGCGACGAAGTCCGCGTATTCCTTTTCGGTGAACAGCGTCCCCCCCTGCCCCTGCTTGCAGACAATCGCATCGTCGACGACTTCGTAGTTGTCCGTTGCCCCGGTCCAGCCGCTGAAATCGCTGCCGTTAAAAATCGGCTCAAACTGCTCGTCGTCACGGGCCGCCAGAATCGCGGTGGCCTCCGTCGGCGGGATCTCGCGGACATACAGTTCGCGGAAGTAGAGTGTGTTGCCGTGGTTCTGCAACTCAATCTGACCACGCCGATAAATTGGCAGGTTGCGGTCCCAGAGGTTTTCCATCACGACGTCATCGGAGACGAGCTGACCATTCAGTTTGACCGTCACCCGTTCACCGACCATGCGGATGTAAAACGTGTTCCACTCGCCCACGGGGTTGTCGGCTTTCCTCAACGGAAAGCGGGGATGGTCCTTGTTGTTCCACAGCGACCCGGACCCGTTCTCGGCTCCGTGCCGAAAGTAGTCTTCGAACTCCGTATCCCAAATCTGCACCTGCGGGCTGCCTCGCAGGTAGATGCCGCTGTCGCCCGCTTCGAGAATCTTCCAGTCGACGTACAGTTCAAAGTCGCCGTAGTCCTTGTCGGTGCACAGGCTCTTCCCTTTGCCATCGAACACCAACTCGCCATCAACGACCTTCCAGTGCGCCCGCATGACTTCGTCGGCCTCTTTCTGAGCCGCCGCAAGTTCTTCGGGCGACATGGCCGCGCGGCTCTTGGGGTTGCCGACGAGCCCTTTCCAGCCGGCCAAATCTTCGCCGTTGAACAGCGGCGTGAACCCGGCGGCCTTCTGCATCACGCGGGAGAGTTTGACTTCGGCCCCATTCTGCCGCTTGCTCTCATCGGCGGCCTCCATGAATGCGTAGATTTCCAGCGTCTCTTCGGCAGAGACCGGCGGCTTACCCGTGCGGAAAAACTTGACGATCTCCACGACCAGAGGGCGATAAGTGTCGTACGAGCCGACGGCCCCTTCCCCCTTCTCGCCGACCGCCTTGCCTCCGTAGCCTTTGCCTTCGCGAAAGACGCCCACGCGCCCGCCGTCCCACTGCCCGGTGACAACAATCTTGCCGTCCTCGGTTGTCCGTTTGACCGACTGGCAACCTGTGCCCATGACGGTGAACAGAGACTCCACACCGTGAATGCCGTACCAGAACAGGTCCGGGTGGGTCTTCTCGATCTTCGCCGGACTGTGTGTCTCCGCATACCTGATCCGCCCCAGCGAACCGCCGCGCGCGTCCTGGGAATTCTTGCCGAACCGCAACGACGACGAAGAGAACACGGGCACTCCCGCCTGCTGGGCTTCGCGGAAGATGGCGATCGCATCCTCGAATGACCCGGCGACCGGCTTGTCGATGAAGACCGGCTTGCCCGCCTTCAGCACCGGACGCAGTTGCTCCAAATGAGGCCGCCCGTCGTTGGTTTCCAGGAGCACTGCGTCGACCTGTGTGAGCAACTCGTCAATCGAACCGACGATTTTTACGCCATAGTTCTGAATTTCCTTGGTATATGCCGGCACGCGGCTCGTGCTACTTTCGATGTCCGGGCTCCCTGGGGGAGAGACCGCCACGACGCGGCAATTGGCTAACTCCGGCGGAGCGTTCTCGTCGTTCAACACCTTCGTGAACGCGATCGCATGCGACGTGTCCAACCCGATGATGCCGACGCGAATCGGTCTTGCTGTTTCGGCGGCATGACCGGCGACCGAGATCGCCGCCAAGACAAGGCTGAGAAAAACCGTGCGAACCATCGTGCCCATCATTGTGAACTCCACGACACCCAACTCAGCGTGACTGCATCGCCACGACCGATCAGTGCCCTTGACCATCGTTGAATGACGCGCACAAAGCGCGTCCCTGTTGAGCCGCAACGTTCCAATCCACAAGCCGTCGCGCGGCAACTGACTTTCCACGTTTCCCTATCGTCGCCCGGATGCCCTCAGGAATCAACTCTGCCGGACAACCAGGGCGGTTCAAAGATTGAAGCTGGGGAACCTCGTAACCCGAAGCGTCAGCGAGGGACGAATCGCTCACTCACGTTCGCTTCCTCGCTGACGCTTCGGGTGACCATTGAGCTTGTCCCGGTCGGTCTTCTCCAAAGTGAATCTTTGAGTGGCCCTGATCGGACAACGACACGCCCGGTTGGATGCAGTCGCTGATTGACGTTGGCCCACCATCCTCAGGCTTAGGCCGCAGATGACGCGGATCGGACGGATCGCCGCGATCCAGAACCGCCTCCCGAATCAGAGCCCGGAGCGTGAGCGACGGGACTGCGGGACCCAACGCGCGGTCACCACAGCCACCACGTGCCGGTCGACAGCACATACGCCCCCAGGACGAGATTGCTGACTCCGTGGGCCACGATGCAGTCCCAAAGGTCTCGTTTCCAGTACAGCAGGCCATTCAGCAGCATGCAGTAACAGGCGGCTGCCAACCATTCCGGATGAGCCAGTGTGAACAACAGCGTCACCAGCACGAACGAGGTCACCTGGAATTTGCCCAGCGGCACGTCCTCCCAATCGGGCGAGATGATCCAGCGGAGCAGAAAGCCCCGCCAGAACAGTTCTTCAGCCACCGGCACTAGCACCGCCAGACCGGCCAGTCGCACAGTGACGAAACCCCACACCGCCAGCGGATGCGATAACTCTTGAAACGGGTTGAAGCCACTCCGCTCGCCCGGTCGCAGCCACTCCGGCAGGACACTCGCGATCCGCGCTTCCAGCCGCAATTCACTCAAGCCGATCCAGAGCGCAATGCCGACGAACCCCACCACGACCGCCCCGGCAACGCGTCCATGCGGTACGATGATGCGGCGTCCTCGCAACAGCCCGCAGGTGACGGCCCCCACCAGCACAACGACCGCAACGTAGGCCACCGGATACCGGTCGGGTACTTGCGATGCGAAGCTCGTCCCCAGCACGTAAAGAATAAACGGGACCACATACGATTTTGTCATCTGCGACGACGATTCCCTTCGTGTGAGACTGGTTGACATTCCCCGCTGCGTGGGGGATGAAGATTAGCGAGACGAGCCGGCGCGTCCCTTGGCTCGCGGCCCGGCATGCTGTGTATCAACCGGCCAGGCACGCATCCTACTGCCACGAACCCATCAAGACCACGAGCAAAGACCTGCCGGTGCAGCGGTTCCGATTCTGAAAGAGATGGCCGAATGGTACAATGCGGCCAGAGACCGTCCCAATCCGCACTGGTGCCGACGGTGCCGATGCTGGTTCTTTCCGGTCGTCGCTCCGACACTTTGGCTTGAAATCGATATGCCCAAGACGACCACCGTTTGTCTATTGGCCAGCGTGCTGTTTGGGCGAGCCTCAATCGCTGCCGACCGGGACATCGATTTCACACGGGATGTCGCACCCATCTTTGAGAAGCATTGCTTGCTGTGCCACAAAGCGGGCCACGCCGAGGGTGACTTGTCGCTGGCGACCGGCGACGGGTTGCGCGAAGCAGGCTACGTCGTGCCGGGTGACCCGGAGGGGAGCCACTTGATCGCTCTCGTTACTCCGTCTGATGGCCAACGGCCGGAGATGCCGAAGACCGGGACGCCGTTGACCGACGCGCAAGTTGAGGTGCTGCGCCGGTGGATTCAGGACGGCGCGGAATGGCCTGATGATGCCCTGTTGCCCGCTCTGTGGTCGCTCGCGCCGATCACGCCGATCGATTTGAATCGCCCGGAGGACGTCGAGGAGCCGTCCCACTGGTCCCGTCAACCGATCGACCGCTTCGTCCTGAAGAGACTCCGCGACCAGGGACTGAAGCCCGCGCCGACCGCCTTGCGGCGCGAGTTGATCCGCAGGCTCAAGTACGACTTGCTCGGCTTGCCCCCCACACCCGAAGAAATCGCAGCGTTTGTGAATGACCGTCGCGATGATGCGTGGGAACGTCTCGTCGACCGATTCCTCGCTTCGCCGCACTTGGGCGAACGCTGGGCGCAGCACTGGCTGGATGTCGTGCGTTTCAGCGAGAGCAACGGTTTCGAGGATGATGCACCGCGACCGCACGCCTGGCCCTATCGCGACTACGTGATCCGCAGCTTCAACGAGGACAAGCCGTACGACCAGTTTGTCCGCGAGCAAATTGCCGGCGACGTCCTCGC
Organism: Planctomycetaceae bacterium; assembly: GCA_029259845.1. Lineage (GTDB taxonomy): Bacteria > Planctomycetota > Planctomycetia > Planctomycetales > Planctomycetaceae > JAHBXU01. The sequence goes on from JAJDEI010000039.1 coordinate 83,851, forward strand.
ACCAATCACCCACGACAGCATGATCGCGACCAGCATGCTGGTGAACGGGCCGTTTGACCATGCTGCCGCCGTTTCCGCCAGCAAGACCGAGCAACTCCGTGCCCGCGAAGTCATGCTCGAGGAATTGCTCACAACGATCGGACAAAGCATTCTCGGCCTCACGGTCAATTGTGCGCGATGCCACGACCACAAGTTCGATCCCATCCCCCAGGAGGACTACTACCGCATCAAGGCCGTGTTTGAGGGAGTGCTGCAGGCAGATAGCAGTGCCTTCCGGGCGCAGCCCGTTCTCACTCCCGACGAAGCAACCCAATGGAACCGGGACCAGGAAGCGCTCAAAGCCGCCGAAGCGGTACTCGCCAAGCTGCGGGAACAGCGAGCCGCACTCGATGACACCGGCACCCCTCCGCCGTCAGACACTCCTCTGCCGTCAGGCAAAGAGACAACTCCGAGGCAACAGGAAGGAACGGGTACGGACGCCGTGGCCATCCAGCAGTTGGACGGCCGAATCGCCGATGCCGAACAGCAAGTGGCAGTGGTCCGGCAGCGGCTCGACAGTTTCCCAAAGGCGCTCATCGGAATCCGCAAGCAACCCGCTCCGACGGTCCTCTTCGAGCGGGGCGACATTCGCGCCCCCGGCCAACCGGTAAGTGCCGCCGGCCTGTCAGCGGTCAAGCAACTGCCGTCGCAATTGGGAATTGACCAACACGCGGAGGAGGCCGAGCGCCGCCGCCGGTTCGCCCACTGGGTCACTGAACCGCGCAACCCGCTGACCGCCCGCGTCATCGTCAATCGCGTCTGGCACCATCACTTCGGCGTGGGCATCGTCGAGACGCCCAGTGACTTCGGCGCCAACGGCGGCCGGCCAAGCCATCCGGAACTGCTCGATTGGCTTGCTGCCCGCTTTATCGCAGACGGATGGTCGCTGAAAGAATTGCATCGACGAATTCTGACATCGGCCACCTGGCGGCAGTCGTCCCAGTTTAACGCGCGAGCCGCGAGTGTCGATGCCGACAACCGGCTGCTGTGGCGATTCACTCCCCGCCGGCTCGATGCGGAAACCGTCCGCGACGCCATGCTGTTTGCGAGCGGGGAGTTGAGCCCCCAACTCGGCGGTTCAAGTTTTCAGCCCTTCACAACAACAACGTTTAACACGACGTTCTACCATCTGTTTGACAAGGGCGATTCGGAGTTCAATCGCCGCACGATCTATCGCATGCATCTCAACACCGGTCGCGACCCGTTGCTCGACGCACTGGACTGCCCTGCCCCGTCCGTACTGACGCCTCACCGGCGCCAAACCATCACGCCGCTGCAGGCGCTCGGGCTCATGAACGACACGTTCGTGCTGCGACAGGCCGAAAAACTCGCCACTCGGCTCGAACAGAACAAATCCGATCCGAACCAGCAGATCGGGGAACTGTGGCAACGCACGCTGGGCCACGAACCGGATCCGGACGACCTCGCCCGCGCTGCGGACGTCATTTGTCATGCGGATCTCCAGACGCTGTGCTGGGTGCTGTTCAATTCAAGCGAGTTCTTGCAAATCCGATGAGAGGGACCGACCATCAGAGGCAACCGTACGACGAGGCGACAGCGATGAGAGACGACGACGCGACAACCATTAGCCAGACACCTCTGTTGCGGCGTCATTTCCTCGGCGACGCGGCCCTCGGAACCAGTGCCATCGCTCTGGCGTGGCTGCTGGAACGTGATGCCCGTGCGGACACGCAACAGCCGGTTGCCCACTTCGCTCCCCAAGCCAAACGTCTGATTCACATCTTCTCCCCCGGTGGGGTGAGTCAAGTCGACACGTTCGACTACAAGCCGGAACTCGAACGCCTCGACGGCCAACCGCTAACCGGCAAAGGTGACATCGACACCTTCTTCGGCCGGCCGGGAAATCTTCGCAAGAGTTATTACCGGTTTGCGCGGCACGGGCAGAGCGGCCAATGGGTCAGCAAACTGTTCCCCCATCTGGCGAAATGCGTCGACGATCTGACGTTCATCAAATCGATGGTCACAAAAAGCTCGTCCCACACGCCGGCCTGTTTTCAGATGAACACCGGCTTCACCATGAACGGCTTCCCCAGTCTGGGGGCATGGCTGTCGTATGGTCTGGGCACGGAGAACGAAGAACTCCCCACATTCGTCGTCCTCCCCGACCCGCGCGGCTTGCCAAACGGCGGGTCCAACAACTGGAGCCAGGGCTTCCTGCCGGCTCAGCATCAAGGCGTCGCGTTTCGCACGGGCGGAAACGGTCCGATCGCCCATCTCAAAACACCCGCCTCGGTCGACGTGTCGCATCGGCGGATTGGCGTCGCTGCCCTGCTGGCCATGAATCGCGACGTTGCTACAGCACATCCCGACGAAGATGCGCTCCTCGCACGTGTCCGGGCCTACGAACTGTCAGCACGCATGCAGGCCAGCATCCCCGAAGCGGTCGAACTCGATGACGAGACCGCGGAAACACGCCGGCTCTACGGCGTGGACCATCCGGCCATTGGAGGGTCGGCCCGCAACTTTCTGTTGGCCCGGCGGCTCGTCGAGCGCGGCGTCCGCTTCGTGCAAATCTTCAACGGGGGCGCCCTCGGTTCGCCACGGATCAATTGGGACGCCCATGAAGACGTCCGACGCAATCACGACAATCAGGGGATTCAGCTCGACCAACCGTGCGCCGCGCTGCTCACGGACCTCAAACGCCGCGGGCTGCTGGAAGACACGCTCGTCGTCTGGTCGTCGGAATTCGGTCGCACGCCGTTCACAGAAGCCAAAGGCTCGGGCCTCGGACGTGACCATCACCCGGATGTTTTCACCACCTGGATGGCCGGCGCGGGACTCAAACCGGGCATCAGTTACGGAGAGTCCGACGAGGTCGCCTACAAACCGGCGGTAAACCCCGTGACCGTCTACGATTTCCACGCGACCATCCTGCACCTGCTGGGCATCGACCACGAACGGCTCACCTACTACCACAACGGCATCGCCCGACGACTGACCAACGTCCACGGCCATGTGATCCAGGACATCCTTGCCTAGAAACATACGATTCCAAAAATCGGCGAACACCCGCAACGATACTTGCGGTTTCGCATGACGAAAGCCGCACCATGAATCGATTCCCCTTTCTGTTGGCAGTTGTCGTTGCCTCTCTCGGGCAAAGTGTCTTTGCTGCCGGGCGTCCGAACTTTCTCATCATCCTGGCCGATGATGTGGGCCGGGACGCGATCGGATGTTACGGGGGACGGTCGTATGCAACGCCGTCGGTGGATGCGCTGGCGGCGGAGGGGTTGCGGTTTGAGCAGGCGTACGTGATGCCGGTCTGTCATCCGACGCGGACCACGCTGTTGTCAGGGCGGTACCCGTTTCGACAGGGGCATCCCCGCTGGGGCAGTTATCCCCGCGATGAAGAGAAGACGACGTTCGCGGCACTGCTCAAGGAGGCCGGCTATGCGACGGCGATTGCCGGCAAGTGGCAACTCGGCTTGTTGAAGAACGATCCGCAGCAGCCGCGCCGCATGGGGTTTGCGGAGTCCTGCCTGTTCGGCTGGCATGAGGGGCCGCGCTATTGGGGACCGCTGCTGTACGAAAACGGAAAAGCGCGTCGTTATTCGGACGGCACGTTCGGGCCGGACGAGTCTGTGGAGTTCCTCACGCGGTTCATGCAGCAGCACAAGGAAGGCCCGTTCCTGGCGTTCTATTCGATGGCGCTCAGCCACGCCGTGACTGATGATCTCGACCAACCCGTCCCCTTTGGGCCGGGCAAAGACCGGTACGAGAGTTACGCCGACATGATGGCCGCGATGGACGAGCGTGTCGGACGAATCGTGGGTACGGTTGACGAGTTGGGAGTCTCGGACCGGACGATGGTCCTGTTTCTCGGCGACAACGGCACGGCAGCGAAGTCGATCGTGCGGGCTGAGGGAGGCAAATACATCCAGGAGCCGGTCCTCTCGGAGACGACGTGGGGCCTTGTTCCCGGCGGCAAGGGATCCCTGAGCGATGCCGGGACCCGCGTGCCGTGGATCGTCCGCTGGCCGGGCACGGTACCGGCCGACCGCACTACGGAGGCGCTCGTAGACGGTAGCGACTTACTCCCCACGCTGCTCGAATTGGCCGGCGTGCCCCTGCCGCCGAACGTCGAACTGGACGGTCGCAGTTTTGCCGCCACGCTGGCCGATCCGCAACAGGGCCGCCGCGATTGGGTCTACGCGGAGCATCGCGGCAACAGCTTTGTCGCCGACGAACGCTGGAAGCTGATGTCCGACGGAAAACTGTTCGACCGCGCAACCGACCCTCTCGAGACCAAGCCGGTTCGCGCTGACTCCTCAGAAGTGACTGCCGCTCGGAAGAAGCTCGATCAAATCGTCGAGCAACTGCGACCGCCCCGCTGATACAACAGACCCGCTCAATTCCCGATCGACCGATTCCTCGCCCAAAGCCGCTTGCGGATTAGCAACACGTCCAGGGAACCGACTGCGTCGTTCGCCCTTCCCTCCCGCAAGCGTCGCTGCCGAATGCCACGAACCCCACAATTCGCCATCCCTCCCGTGAGAACCCGCAATGGACGTCAGTCAATCGACGTCTGTGCCATCACTTGTCGACGGTTTCTCGCGGCCATTTGACTCATCCATTCGCTTTTTCGGCCCAGAGGCATACGCGGGCAGGCTTTCGATTTCCCGGATGATCTCCGCACGCATACTCTCGCTTTTCTCGGACGGCCTTGAGTGCCCCTGTTGCGGCTGATTGGAATCTGATTCCAGGCAGAGGGGGACGTAGTCCGCGATCCGGAAGTTTTTCGCGATCGGCTCGAAGCGATCCGGAACGGCGGTTAGATGTTCAAACAACGCGATGCCGGCCAGATCGGCTGAGTAATCGGCACGGCTGAACGTCCCGTCGGTCTGTTCTTTCCAGACACCGGCTGCTTCCGCAACAGAGGCTCCGAACAAGGCGGCCAATCCCGCCGAAACGCAAAAATGCTGCGTCAAATCCGAGCGGCCACGCATCGTCGGCTGTCCCAGCACGGCCTTGCGGAAACGATGCTCCCGCTCGGTCTCAATCGACCGCCACAGGATCTGCGTGAGCCGGTTGTCACGCAGCCGCGTTGACGAATCCATCGCGACAGCAAGACCAATCGCGAATGCGTGAGAACGGACGGCGACGGGCACTTCACGAGCCGCTGCTGCTGCTTGATGAATGTAAAGCTCCGTCAGTTCGTCGCCGCCCAGCCGGAACGGCTTCCCGTATCGCGCGGCAACCCGCTTATCCGCCCGTTGGACGTTGTCTTCCGCCGCCAACGTAACCGCCTTGACAACATGGCGGACGTGCTTCGCCAGCGGCGTCAGGACCGGCGGCTCCATGGGAGGCGCGGCTGTTAACTCCAAAGCCCTGAGGTACGAGCCGGCCGCGGGGTCGTCGGGGAGCGACTTTGCAAGATCGCCATAGATTCGCCGCAAACGCGACTTGACCGTCGGATGCAAATCCCAAACCCCGCCAATTCTGTGAGCCCGAAGCTCTTCGCCGACAAGATAGACGACCATCGTGTTAACCGGATCCAGACCGATCCGAAACCCGGGAGAGCCAGCGAGTCCGTCGCCCAGCTTCGGTCGCATCGCGGAACTCCACTCCGGACTGTGAACCGCGCCCAGGTAATGGCCCAACTCATGCACGAGCAGTTCCAACTGCGCCGGCTCCGATAGCAGCCGCTGGCCCCTTTCACGCACCAGGATGTGCGAATGCAACGGAAGCCGCGTGCCGCCCATTCGTGTCTTGGAACGGCTCGCCTGGCTCGAAAACCCGATCGCCAACTCACCGGGTTCGACCTCGATTTTTCGCTCGAAGTCGATCATCAGCGCCTCGAAGTTGGTGATCCGGTCAATCGATTCCCACCCTTCGACGCTGACGATCTCAAAATGGATGCGGGCCGCTCGTTCAAAGATCAGCGAAGCCGCACGGACCCGCGCCCGCAACCGCTTCTCCGGATTGCGACGACTGGCGAGCTCGTCATCGAACAGCACCTTGACTCTCACGGTTCCCATCGACGGCAGATCAGCTCGCTGCAGTGAAGTGTCGGGCTCGGTGTCGGATTCGGGTTCCGCGCTCGGCTGTTCCTGGGCCGGTGCGGAGAAGCTGATCTCCTCGAACTTCAGGCCCTCCGGCCCGCGCCCGAAAAAATAGACCGCCTGGGGATGAAGTTCGAACGTCTCCGGAATCTCCTGCCGCGTGCGCAGCCGGACGGTCCGCGAAACGGCAATCGGCTCCGATTCGTTCGGTCGCAGCCGGTACCGTGTCGGCTCCTCGTCCCCGCTGAAAATCCCGAAGTCCAGTGGTGCATCGGTCCGGTTGGCGATCACGATGACCGCCGCATCCGCGAGCCCCGGAAGGGCCCATCCCCAGAAGACGGTCAGGCATCCCAGCAGCAGGAAGCGGCGTGTCACGGTTTCCTCCGATCGGCGTCAGTCCAGCGCACTCGGCAACGCTTGGCGGCACAGTACCACAAAACCAGATTCAGCGCTTTCTGGTGGAGACCGGTTGGCGCTGCTCTGTTAGAAAGTCCCGTTCCCGGACTTCCAAGTTTGTCTGCCAAGTATCGTGTGACGCAAGTTCTTTACGCCGAAGGCGTTTCACATCACAGCCCGGGGCCGCAAACGGAGTGGGCGGACCGTCGGTGGGCGGACCGCGCGACGCAGTGGCTCAAGCTGAGTATACAGCTTCGTGGGAGCGCAAAGCGTCTGCAAACCGTCCAGATTCGGATTCCGGTTCTCCCGCAATGCAAGCAATGAGATGGGTGCATCTAACGCAAATCCTGATACACTCAACGGTAGGGAACTCCGACCTTGGCTGACAGGGGAGCGAAGCGATGCTGGGAATCCTCGGACGTACGCAGCGGACGTGCCAGGGTTGGTCGCGGCGGCACATGCTGCAAGCGGGCGGCGCGGGGCTGTTCGGGATGACACTCCCCCAGTTGCTTGCTGCAGAACAGTTGCTTGCTGCAGAACAGTCGCTCGCCGCCGCGCCGTTGGGCGAGTCGCTCGAGCCGCGGGCCAAGTCGGTCATCTTTCTGCTGCTGTTCGGCGGGCCGTGCCAGTTGGAAACCTTCGACATGAAGCCGGAGGCACCGGACACCATTCGCGGGCCGTTCCAGCCGATCCTGTCCCGCACCCCCGGCCTCCGCATCTGCGAGCATCTGCCCCAACTCGCCGACGTCTCCGACCGCTTCGCCGTCGTGAAGACGCTCAGCCACAGCTACAACGACCACAGCGGCGGCGGCCACTACATTCAGACCGGACACCGCTGGCATCTGCCGATCGGCGGCGGCTTCAACGTCACCCCCGCCGACTGGCCGTCGATCGGCTCGGTCGTCGACCGTCTCGCCCAGCAAAGCGGCGGTTTGCAGCAAACGATGCCCAATTACGCCGTGCTGCCCAACTCGCTCGGCAGCCTGCAGGAATACAACATCAATCTGCATCGGCCGGGCGAAACGGCCGGCTGGTTGGGCCGCCGCTTCGATCCGTTCGTCACCCGCATCCAAAAACGGGACAAGGACGATAACCCCTACTGGCGCGACTGCACGGACGAAGAACTCAACTTCCAGGTCGACGGCATGCAGACCAGCGAAGCGCTCACGCTCGACCGTCTCGACCGACGGCGGTCACTGCTCACGCAGTTCGACGACGCCCGCACGGCCCTCTCCGATGCAGCGGTCACAACCACCTACGGCCAGTACCAGCAGCGGGCTCTCTCACTCGTCACCGCGCCGGAAGCACGGGAAGCCCTTGATGTCACCCGTGAGCCGGACGCGCTGCGGGACCGTTACGGGCGGCATCTGCTTGGGCAGTCGGCCCTAATGGCGCGGCGACTCGTCGAGGCGGGAACACGGTACGTCACCGTGCATTACGACTGCGTCGACGGCTACAGTTGGGACTCGCATCGCAACAGCACCGACGTCAAGCATCACCTGCTCCCCACACTCGATCAGGCCCTCTCCGCCCTGCTCCTTGACCTCGACGACCGCGGCCTTCTCGATGAAACCCTCGTCGTCTGTCTGGGCGAGATGGGCCGCACGCCCAAGGCGAACAAGGACTGGGGCCGCGGCCACTGGAGCACGCTGTTTCCCGCCCTCCTCGCCGGCGCCGGCATCCGCGGCGGCACCATCCACGGCGAAACCGACGCCGACGCCGCCTACGCCGTCACCCCGCCCCACGCTCCCGAAGACCTCGCCGCCACCATCTACCACACCCTCGGCATCAACCCCGAAACCCGCCTCCCCGCCCGCGACGGCCGCCCCACCGCAATCGTCGACGGCGGCGAGGTGATGTCGGAGTTGTTCGGCTGAGAACAATCCGGCACTGGCGGACAAGCCGATCTGTGAGTACCCAATGATAGGACTAATGGCCCTAAGCAACTTCAGCCAGGTAGGTCCGGCTTCGCCGGACACAACTCGGAGTGAACGTCGAATGTGAACCGTTGTCAGGTAGAGTCGAGATGTGGCGCGGTGGCATCGTTGGATGCTCCGTTTCCACATCCCGCTCGTCGAACCGGACGTGCGGATTTCCCGCATCCGGCTCTCGTTCGGAGTCAATCATGTGTTCGCCCACGGGAGGTTGCGGGTT
>JAJDEI010000040.1 GCA_029259845.1 Planctomycetaceae bacterium
CGGAGCCGTGCCGTTGGGACTGGATGCCGAGAGATTGTTTCGCCCGTCTCAATGTCGCATCGCTGATGCCGTCAGCTTTGGCCAGCTTCCGGACCTCCGTCGCCGGCATCGGCTCCGTCAGCGTCGACCGCAGCCATTCGATCGCTTCGTCGAATGCCGGAGTGCTCCGTCCGTTTTCGATGGTGTCCAGGCGGTCGCGGACCGGCCCGGATTCCCACTCGACGAATGCGACCTCGCAGCCCTCGACCGTGGTCGGCTTCAAGCGGAAGGCGAGTCCGTCGACCTTGGCAAGGTTGTTCTTCTGAGGCAGCAGCAACCGCCGGTCCTCATCATCGGGATCGGTGACGACCGCCCAACCGGCCCGTGCGGCTGCGATCAGACCAACGGAGCCGATGGTCCGGTGAACGCCCTTCCGGTCGGGAGCCTTCGCGAAATGGCTATTGCCCAGGACGCAGGCCCCGGTTTCCTCCGCCAGCTTCATGAGCGGTCCGAGAACGCGGCGGATGTCGGCGTTGCGATTCTCGTTGCAAGAGTCTCCCAGCGCCCCGGAAATGGGATCGATGACGATCAGCAGAACATCGCCGATCTGCTCCAACGCTGCCTTGAGGAGCGGGAGGTCGCGGTCAATCTGGAAGATGTCCTCCGTCCCGCCCGGCCGGGTGACAGGTCCGGCGTCGATGACGTTCTCCCGGTCCCCTCCCGCCGCCATCAGTCGCGGAATCATGGTGTTCCTCAGCGAGTCTTCCAACGTGTAGAAAATCGTCCGTCCGAGCGGACATGGCGAGCCGTCAGGAAACGCGGTCCCCGTGCTCACCCGCGCGGCGATATCGAGCAGGAGGGTTGTCTTCCCCTGCCCAGCGTCGCCGGACAAAATAACCAGCGTGCCCCTCGGCAATCGCCCCTTCCAGAGCCAGCGGACCGGCTCCGGCGCGACCTCCGAATACTTCGTGAGCCGCCATCCAGTCCCCGGCGTCGGAGGAGATTTGCCGTTGGAGGACGCCTGATGCTTCCGGATCAACCCCTCGGCCGACTTCATGACCTGCTGATCCGGCATCGGCGGTCGGCAGCGCCTTGACCACTCCAGAGCCAATTGCGGCAGGTCCGCCGTCGCCCCGTGCGTTGCCAAATGCGAGCCGACCAGATGACACAACGCCTGATTCCGCTCCCCCTCGGGCGCCCCCGGATGCGTCAGGAGCGTGTGCGGCATCTCGATCGAGACGGTTGAGCCGTTGGTCCCGGTGAGGGAGGACAACAGCCAGGCCGGTGGGTCCGGGAGGTCCGCAGGTCCACAATCAAGATCGGTGAGCCAAGAGTAAAGCGTGTTGTTGATGACGGACGGAGCAACGCACACGTATCCGCCGGCGGCTCGGATGTCGACGTTCTTTGCGATCTTTGATTGTGAACACCGGAGCGCGCCGGTCGGGTCGCGAAAGTAGTGGTGACGTCCTCCGCGAGGTGTCAACGCCGTCGGTGCGGCGGACAACTCCAGTTCTTTGTCCGGGCCGCTCGGCCACTCTGCTCCGGTATCAACGTCGATGACGCAAAGCGTGTCGGTCCGCAGACCGATGTTGTAATCACCGTTCGAAGTCCACCATGATTCAATGGCCGACGGATCAGCCGTGGCGTTCAGCAAACCGTTGGCGGTCGCCGGTTTCTTGCTGCCAACGCGGCAGGGGAGAATCTGGTATCCCAGCTCCGCCAGCTCCAACGCGGCTTCCAATTTCGATGGCGACGTGTGTATCATGGGCAGTGTAATCTCCATTCGCGATGCGGGACGCCCAGGGAAACCCAGGCGTCCCGTTTCGTTTTGTCAGAACACGACAGGCGCGTCAGCCGACGCGGGAACCGATGCGGGAGCATCCGCGTCCCGCATGAATGAGCCAACGCGAGTGCCGCCGCCGTTCGGCGCATCCTCGACGACAAGCGTCCCTGAAGTCCCGTACTGCTGCTCAACGTCGGGCCGCTCGCCGGGCTTCAGTTCGCGCCCGTAGATCATCTTCAAAAACCTCGGCGTATTGGCTTCGGGACCCATCTTTTGGGAAGTGATGCGACATGCTTCGGCTCCGTCGTGCGCACCTTCGATGATCTTCCATACCCACTTGTAGCCCGGCCCGAACCCGTTGTCGGATTCGAAGTGTTCAATGCGGACGAACCGGCCTCGATAGATTCCGATCGGAACGCCGCCGCCTGCTGTTACTTCAATCACAAAAGCCATTGTCCACTCCAATTAGATTGGTTTTAGGTTGTTGATCGGTGACGACCTCCACCCGCCGTCGCGATGGCAGCGGGCGGAGGCGTGGGTCTCGCCGTTACTCAGCGGCGGCATACAGGTCGCGGAGGCGAGCCGGAACCACAAGGGCGTCGTTGCAGTCCCGACAACAATTCCCCCCCGTCCGGACAGGAGCCGGATTGTTGTGCTCATTCGCACCAAGCGTTTCCCCGCACAACACACACCGTTCTGTCTGTTTGTCCATGTCGTAATCTCCAAAACTAGGCGCAGCCGATTAGTCCCGCCCGGCTGCGGCGGCGGTTTGCGGCGGATGCCGCTCAAAACGGTCCAGACGGGACCGTGAGTTCAAGCCGACGGGGTGTTTTTGTCGGGTGTCACACGTATTCCTTGACCAACGGCAACGGTTTGCGGCGGCGGGTCTTTGGCGGGTCGGGACCGACGGATCGGGATTCCAGAAAGGCCCGCAGGTCGTGGTCGAGAATTCGCAGGCGCGGTTTGCGTGACGAGCGGGATCGGCTGACCGAGATGGCCCGTAGCTCGCCCCGACTGACCCACTCTTGCACGGTGCGGACGCTCACGCCCAGTTGCTCGGCGACGGCTTGCAGGGTGTGCGTCATTGTGCAGCCTCCCGCCGCTTGGTGGCTGACTCGCGGGCGCGGAGCGATCGCAGGAGCACACGCAGGCTTTTGTCTTCCGCTCGCAACTCGTCGAGGCGTGCCTCGATATCCTGCGGCGTCAGCCGCCGCAGAGCGTCGAGCGGGTCAATCGTGGGGGATGTAGCATCCATGTCCCCACATTAGCGGTGGTCGAGAGTCTGTCAGTCCCGACTCAAGTACCGACTTTCATGGCAGGTAGTATCCGCCCCGGCTGCGATCATTCTTGATGATGCCGCGCCGCACCATCCCGGACAGCAGTTCTTTCAACGAGCCGCTGTATCGGTATCCCGCTTTCGCCGCCAAGTCTTCGCCTTTGAGTGAGCCGTGTTCGCGCAGTGCCTGTACGATAGCGGCTTCCCGATCATTCAGTGCGGTCTGCGGTTCCTTTGCGACCGGCGTTCGCGGTTGCTCCCATCTCGCCACCAAATGTGCCGCCGCTGTGCTGCCTTGTTGCACGGCAGGCAGGAACGGCTTGCCCCCGGCTTCCCTGTACAGCCGCTCGTATTCCAGTAGGTCCGACACGCGGAAGAAAAGTATCTGCGGGTCGTACAGTTCTCCCGCCGTGTTCCGCCACAGCTTGCCGGATTTATTTTCCAGCGGTTCGCGCTCTACCATTGGCCCCGGTCCTGACATCGGAACGTCCTGAGATAAAGAGAACGCGGGAAACTGGTCAGGACGGCCAGCGTTCGGAGCAACCCTATCCCGCGTTTACCTATTGTAACTTCAGCCCACGATCCGCAAGCCCGGTCGGCCCGTCTGTCTGGTCGTCGGCTGTGCGTCCTCCTCAAAGAGCCATTGCCGCACGTGGTCGGTCACCTTCCGCAACCGTTCGTCGGAGATACGTTCGCGGTACACGCCACCCATCGTCCCGTCGGCATGGCCCATCACGTGAGCGGTTGCAATCGGGTCTCCGGATTCATCGGCGATGGTCTGAAACGTGTGGCGCAGCCAGTAGAAGCCGCCCTGTTCCGCCTTACAGGATCGCAGCAGCTTCCGGAACTTGGCCGACACCTGATTGTCCCGTCGCCCCTCCGGTACCCACGAGTTGCCCCAGTGAGTGAGGAAGACAAGCCCCGCCAGTTCGTCGGATGACGGCTCAGGTCGTTTCTCAATCGCCTCACGGGTCGCTGCGATTGTTTCAGGCCAGAGCGGGAACCGCCGGGCAACGCCTGTCTTCGGGCGCGGGAAGTCTATCCAGCCAGACTCAAGATCGACTGCGGACAGAGGCAATGAGGCGACGTCCGTGTTCCCCATCCCGCCGTTGATGCCGAGCAACATCATTGACCGCATGACCGTATCGGTTGCATCCATCAATGCCCGCAGGTCGTCGGGGCTGAACAGCTTTGTCCCCGCAGCCGCCTTTTGCTGCCGAGCCTTCCGTTTCGAAGCCCCCCTGAAATCCGGGCCGAACCGTGGCATGCGGTCGATGAGTTCAGAATCAAAAGCCCATTTCATCAGCATACGTGTGATGCCGACAATCTTCGTCATGCGGCTGGGCGAATATCGGGACACCTCTGTCCGGAAACCAGCGAAGTCGACAGGTCGAAGTTGCTCCGGGTCGACCGTTCTGCCCAAATGAGCCACAATCAGTTTGCAGGCGTCGTGGTAGTCATCGAATGTCCGGCTGCTGATTTCCCCTCCGTCTCGCCTTTCCTCGGACCTTGCAAGGTAGGCGTTGCTGATATCGGCGAGGGTGACGACACCCGCAGCAGGTGTCGGGATTCTTCCGGCTTGCAGGTCATCTTTGATTCTGAGATATTCCTGCAACGCGGCCTGCGGGTCGTTCCATTGGCCGAAGTAGAATTGCTTCCCACGGATTTTCTTGCACCACTGGCCATTCTGGTGGGCGAATAATGGGAAGTCTGGACGCGGTTTCTTGGGCTTTTGGGTGGTCTTTGACATTGCGATTCCTCGGATGGAAACGGCTGGCGGGTGTCGTAGCGGGTGTCGCCAGAGTACCAGAGTCCCATCTAGCAATCAACTTAACCCTATAAAAACAGGGTCTGGCGGTGTAGCTCAGTTGGTTAGAGCAGCGGAATCATAATCCGCGTGTCGGGGGTTCGAGTCCCTCCACCGCTACTTGATGTTCACTACTTGCGGAGCAGCGGAGTAATTATCCGCCGCTCCGATGCGTGGGATCCGTTTGGGCCGGAGATTCTCGGATGGGTGAATGAGTACGGCTGTCGGTATCTCTGGCTGGCATGTTCACCGATGCAGAATCGAGCAGGGCGGCGGTTTCAGGAGATAACTGAGGAACGGGTGAGCTGCGGTCGTCGTAGGGGCGGCCGGGGGCGAAAAACAAAGAGCCAATGGCTCCACGGTTTCTAGACCTCGCTAGGCTCCGGCCCGTTCCTCGGTTTTTCAAATTCTCTCGGGCGGCGGAACAGGAGACATCGGAGGGCTGGTGAGCTGCGGTCGTCGTAGGGGCGATTGGAGGAATCAACGGAGGCGAGCTTGGAAGAGAACACGGAACTCTCGACATGGGTCGATCAGTCCCCGCAGCAGACGCGGGACACGGTCTCCCGGCTGACGCAACAATTGGTTGCCGACCTGCTGACGCGGGCGCATGCTGTCATGGCTCGCCGGAAGTCGAGTACACTGACCGACTCCGATGTCGAGGAGGCGTTCAAAGAGATGACGGCACCGCCGAAAACGCTGCATGCGCACAGTGTGAGTCTTTAGCGCCGCGTTGTGGGACAGGTCGCTGCGGCGCTTGGTGCCGTGATGATCCCCCTTTGGAATCTGCATCCGCTCGTGTCGGGTCTGGGTGTGGTCGTGATGGCATTGGGCATGTACATCCGCGGACACCAGGAACCGGCTGGCAGCGTCCCCGCCGAGATGAACAGCCTTCCCCTGACGACTCGCGCAGTGCCAAGACAGCCTGACGACGGTGAGTTCCCTGGGCGCGAAACGGCGAGCGGGCCGAAGTGATCATGAGTGCCGGCCTTGGAGAGGATCGTCGGTCATGGGTTGATCGATCCGGGAGACGGCGAGACTGCTTCGACGGGGAGACGTGCGAGGGCGGCTTGCAGTTCGTGGATGAGCTTCTGTGCGGCGGCCGGTTCGACAGCCACTTCGGTGCCGGAGAACTTGAGGATGATCGACGTTTCGACGTTGGCGCTGACTGCGACCTCGGCGAACTGAGATGGAAAATCATTCAATGCTTGGGGGATGCGTTTCATGTCGATGGATTTTTTTAATGACGTGTTGCGGGGACTGTGTCACGGGTCGAGTCCGAGCATCTGTCGCGCGATCTTGGAGAGCAGTTGCGTGAGAACATCGACGGAGACGGCGAGGCCCTGTTCCCTGAGTGCCTTTTTGGCCTTTCGCCAGACGCGATCGGAGCGGGCCGCGTTTAGGAACTGATGACCCTGCCACGACAGTCCGGAGCAGAAGGCATTTCCGCTGAGTTCGCGAGTGAAGCCGGCCACAAATCCGGCCTGATCCAACAACAGCAGATGCTCGGCGAGTTGCGGGCGATCGGCTGGGAGCGACGAGGCATCGGTTTCATAGAGGCTTTCGAGAGGCATCGCCTCGATTTCCTGCAGCAGGTCGCGGACCAAATCCATGTCGCACTTCATGGAGTACGCTTTCGAGCAATGCTGGAGAGAAAAGCCCGCCGGAGCCCTTCATTCTCTGCCGATACGCTCGGCACTTTTGGTTCATGCGGACAGGAACCACTCCGGCGGGGGCGGGAGCGTAGCAGAGCGGCGGCGAACGCGTCACGGTGGGTTGCGTTTTTGCCGCCGGACGCGCTTACTTGGTGTGCAGATTCTTCTAACCAACCCGGGAGAAGTAACGATGGCGAAGACGAGCGAGCGGCGTTTGAATGGGTTGTTGCTGGTCCTCTGCGGTTTGTTCGTCTACGCCGGATTTGCCATTTTTGGACAGCCGGGTGGACAGCCGGGTGAACAGCCAGGGGAGCAAAAAGCGGCAGTGCGGGAGAAGGTGGCGACACTTCACTTATGCAACGCCGAGGACCTGCAAGTCATCAACGACAGTTGGGAGCCGGAGGCGATCGGATTCTCTCTGACGGCCAATCGGACTTGGTGTGTCGTCCCGGAACCCGGAGTGGACGTGAGGTATGTGGCCGGTGCGCTGAATGGTCCCGGCGTCGAAGATGTGATTGGCGTCTGGCTCTTCAAGGGTGGCACGGTCATTGGTGCGAACACCGACGCACGGACTTTCAATGTGTTGGGCAATGCCACCCCGTACTCGCGGCTGACTGATGTTGGGGTGGATCATGCTGTGGTCTCGCGAATCGAGCGAGCGGCCGAGGAGCGGTTGCGTCAGTGACCGTATCGACGGACAGCCCGTGAGATGCGGTGATTTTCCGCGTGCACCGAATTTCGCTGTAAGGTTTTCGCCCCTCGCTCGTATCGAAGCTGACGGAGTTCTTCGCAGGGAGGCGGCCCGGCTTGTCTGAGGGTCGTCCATCATGCTGCCGCACCCGCTGTTTGCCCGCCGCCGGACCGCTGCCGGTCGCACGATTTTCGGAAATCTTCCGAGATCGGTTTCCAAAACGTTTGACAAACGCGCCCCGATCGCGCAAAACTCGCCCCAGCATTTTCTAGATACCGTGTCCCGATCTTCGCCTCTCACGAGCCATGCTCCCTGCAGGGTCTCTGAACGAGCCGGCCTGACGGACGCACCAACGTTTGGGTTTTGTCCGTGCCAGTGTTCGGCTCGCTTCCTCTGGTGGACGCGGTCAGAATTTGCTGGCCTTGCCGGGAGCTTGTCATGCTCGATCGCGGCGGCTTTATGTGGGCTGTCCCATGAGCTTTCGGCGTCTGGCCGTGCGCCGCCTGTGACGCACGGCCAGACGCCTGCCGCTTTCCTGCGCTGAATCTCGGACGGACACCCTCCAGGAGGGTTGTGCCGTGGGAGCAGCAACGCGCCAACGCGAGACGCATCGCGCTGGGCCACACAGCGCCAGGACGCACAGCGCCAGGACGCGCGATGTGCTGAATCGCCGATGCGGACCGCCGGCATTACGGATGCCGGCGAGGAACTCTGCACGGAGGGCTTGCCCCCTGCTGATGGGAGTCCTCGGTCATGATTGCACGGCCCCGGTTGGCGGACGACGCTCCGCAGATCATTCGCTTTCAACGACAGCCGGACGGACAGCCCGACGGACAGCCCGACGCCGCAGAGCCGCTGACCTTGCGGCTGTACTACGAGCGGTTCATCCTGCCGGAACTGCTGGAGGACGGCATCAAGCCGGCCTCGCTCAAAGAGGATCGCATCGCCCTGAATCACTGGGAGCGGTCGACCGGCGACCCGGACATCCGCGACGCGACACGCGATCACACGTCGCGGCTGCGGGACAGCCTACGGGATCGTGGGCTCTCGCCCTACACGCTCAAGAAGACCTGGTGCGAACTGCGGATGATGTTCGGCTGGGCGCTGGACGAGGGAGTCATCGAGCGGGTGCCGTATGTCTCCCGCCGCCGCAAGTCGTCGCTGGTCGACCTGCCGCCCAAGGAGCAGCGCGAGCCGCTGGCCGACGCGGAAGTGGCCCGCTTGTTCGGCGAATGCCGCTGTGCCACGTATCCGCGTGTGCGGGGCTTGCCGGCGCCGTTGTTGTGGCAAGCGGGCGTCGTGCTGTTCTACCTGTACGGCATTCGCACGCGAGACCTGTTCACACTGCGCTGGGAGGACGTGCTGTTTTCGGAGCGGCTGATCCGCTTCGAGGCGATGAAGACCTCGAAGCTGCAGGGCCTGCCGATGACGAACGTCTCGGAGCACTGGTTGCGGAAACTGCGGGGGCCGTCCCGTTGCGGCCAAGTGTTTCCCGGCTTCAAGACGCGAGGCCATCAGTATCAGAGCGGTCCGGTCAAAGGCCGCTGGAAGCGGGGCTATTACGCCACGTGGCGGTCGGAAATCTGTGCGGCCGCCGGCCTCGACGACGTGTGGCTCAAGCATTTCCGGGAGGCGATGGTCACCCGCTACAACGGCCTCGACCGGGAGAATGGCTTGGGGAGTTGGATTGCCGGCCATTACGTGCCCGGTGTGAGTGCGCAGAACTACGACCTGCCCTCGCGAGAGATCAGGGCTCTGCTGGAATCGGCCAGGTATCCGCATTGCTTCGACGACGATCAAGACGATCAGCAGATGAAGCTGTTCTGAGCGGGCCGGTCGGTCTCTGGGTTCATGGAGCTGCCGTGGCGACGGCCGTCAGCGGGAGGACGGCGCAGGAGGCGAGTCGTTGCGGCTTTTCTTTCAGGATGCCGCGCCCGGCACTGGTGTCATATCAGTGCTACGCCCGGGTGCGCCTCGCCGGCCGCCGTCGAGTTGCTCACGTTCGGCGCGGCCGGTTTTTGTTCAACTCAGTCGGGAGGTGTGTCGCCTCCCGAACCCGTCCGAGTGCGCAAGGACCTCGGACGGGGTTTTCATCAACGCGAACGGAGGGTGACACGTGAGGAGTCTCTTAAAGGACATGCCGGAGCCGGAACTGCGTCGCCATCTGTCGGAGATGCTGGATTTTATCCGTCTCCACGAGAGGCAGGACGCCATCGGATCGATCCTCGTCATCTTCGGGAACAACGGGATCTCGCAATACGGCGCGACTGTCGATCCGGAAACCGTACCGCAGGCCCTGCTTGATCTGGCCGACCGGATTGAACGGCGGGAGGCGCGCCGTGTGGGGTGACGTGCTACGGATCGTACTGGGCGTGGGGCTGGCTCTCGTCTTTGGTTGGCTCTGCTCGGATGGTGACTGAGGGAGCCGAACTCTCGCGACAGGAGGTGTTGGCCTGAGTGATGATCATGGGACGCATCAAACCGATTGAAGGACAGCAGTCGCTGCTGCCGGGAGTTATGCCGGTGCAGTATTGCCGCGCCTGTGGCCGGCTGCTGACGAGTGAGGCGTCTCGGGATCCGGGTTTGGGACCGACATGTGCGAAGCGGGAGGAGCAGGGGTTGGTCCCAGTGCTCTACTGCGGGCTGTGCAGCGAGGTGTTGGAGTTTTCTGACTGCGCGTGCGATTCGTGCGGCATGGGTTACGAGTTGTTCCCGGTGCGTGTGCGCCGGAAATGGGTTGTGCCGGCGGACGCCGGCGGTTGAACGAAAGGATTTGAAATGCTCATTTTATCGCGAAGGCCCGGTGAGGTTTTGCGGATCGGTGATGACGTCGCGGTGACGATCAAGGAAATCATCGGTGGCAAGGTGAAGATTGCGATTTCAGCGCCCCGCGACGTGAAGATTTGGCGGGGCGAGATTTTCGATCGTTTGCAGGAGCAAAGGGAGGATCGACCGGCGATGGGATGACGGAGTTTGTTGGGCGGATGCCTCAATCACGGAAGGGATTGTCATGGGTGACCGAAGCGGCGCGGCGACCGAGCAGCAATCGCTATTCGGACGAAACGAACGTGCTGAACAACTAAGACGGCTGGTTTTTCCACACGGGCTGCAGGACAAGCACGGCAAAGGTGTCTCGCCGACCGTACTGAAAGCCGTCCTATTAGCGATCGACGATCGAGACCAAGGCGGCTACGGCGGTCAGGGATGCACGGCGTCGGCGGAAACGTTGGCAATATACGCGAACGTCGGACGACGGACGTGCATACGTGCTTTGGAGGTGCTGACCGATGCCTGCGGATTCGTGACGCATGCGCGCGAACAGAAGTGGCTGAGTCCGATCGTGGAAAGGCGGATTTGTTGGGCTGCGATCCGTGCGTTTAATGAAGGCGAGTCACTCGGAGGTGAGTGCCACCTGGACCGAGGTGAGTGCCACCTGGAACACGAGGTGAGTGCCACGGGTGGCACACTAAACGTATCCCTTAAACCAAAGAAAAAAGAATCCAAAGAAGGGAGCGGGGGACTCTTCGAGTTGTGGGAGGGAGGGAGGCTGGCCGCCGGTGAGCTGTCCGATCTGCGGAGGCTGGTCGATCGGTTCATCGAAGCGGCCGCAGCGGGACTTGTGCGTGACTGTGATGCTGATCGGCTGGCCTTCGTGGCCTGGGCATCGTATTGCCGGCGCGAAGCGAGAGAGCCCGCTGCGATGTTCACAGCAGGGCTTTTGAAGCCGGACCGGTACGGCCGCACGTGGCGGCAGAAGGTGGCGGGCGGCGACGAGGAGCAGGCCAGGGCCGCGCTGAAGGCTTTCGACACGGTATCTCGCGGGGGGTTTGTGGAAGCGCCCAAGGGTTGTGCGTCGGAGCACTCGGCCCGCGAGTCTCCCGCCGAGCGGATTCGCCGGATGTACCGTTCAGCCGACCGTACGCAGGTGCTGTGGATTGCGCGGCAGCGGCTGGGGCGGGCCTCACCGGAGTACGGTGAGTTCGTGCGCGTGATTGATTCCGGAGGCATCGGGGATGCGCCCGAGGGTCTTCTGTTGCGGGTGTTCGGAAGGGTTAAAACTGATGGCAGACAAGCGAACGACGAACGCAGGGGGCGGGACGAAGCGCGGCATGGCCAGCCGTCCGCATCAGTTGCGGCGGGTTGAGATTCGCTGCCGGTGCGGAGCCGTGCACTTGGACTGGTTCGCGAGCGGTTGCCGGGTGTGTGGTGAACCGCTGCCGAAGCCTCGGGAAGTGAGGGGGAAGCGATGATCGGGAGCAAAACGCTGATGTGGCATTGTGACGTGTGTGGTGCTGAGCGTGCCGATGCGTTGGTCGATGTTGTCCGGCATGACTTTTCTGCCGACTTTGGTTTTCCGGCGGGAACGATCTCCCGGAATGTGAAGCATTGCAAGGATCATCTGCCGTGCGTTGCTGGGGCGCTTGATCGAGAGCGGTGGAGGATCATCAAGCGGGGGAGCGAGGTGCGGTCGTGAGAGCGTTGCCGAACCATTCCGAGGAAGACGCCGTTTCGGCGATCGACTTCCAGCACCCGGAGCGTCGACTCGATTCGATCGTTCTGCCAGGTGATCTGTCCGCACGGGTTGCTGAGCTAATCGATGAATGGGGGCAGTCCGAAAAACTGCTGCATTACGGGATACAACCTCGAAACCGCGTCCTGCTGCACGGTCCGAGCGGCAACGGCAAGACAACGCTGGCGGCGGCCGTCGCGACCGAGTTGGGCGTGCCCTTGGCCTACGTGCAATACAGCACGCTGATTTCGCGTTATATGGGGCACACGCATCAGAATGTTGCGCGAGTGTTTCGTGAATCGTCCGACCGGCCCTGCGTGTTGTTCTTCGACGAGTCCGAGTCTTTGTGTGGGAGTCGCACCGACTCCGATGGGGGTTCTAGTCGCGAGCGAAACCTGTCGGTCAATGCGATGCTGTTAGAGCTGGACCGATTGTCAGCGAAGACGGTCGTCATCTTTGCCACGAATTTCGAGCAGATGCTGGATGCTGCCATGCAGCGTCGCGTGACGTTGACGTTGAAACTCGCCGCTCCAGACGTCAGCGATCTACGACGACTGGTTGAGATGATACGACGCCAGCAGCCGCTCTGGCCGCTCGACGACTTTGACGTTGAGTCGTGCGGTGCGACGTCATTCGCGCAATGCGAGCAGATGGTGATCGACCACTCCCGCCGGATCATTCTGCGTAATGATTTCGATCCGCTGGGACTGACGGACCGTCCGCGAAGTGCGTGGCTGCGCGAGCAGGTCAAGAGAGACTCGAATCAACCGTTGTAATTACAGGAGGTCCCATGATCGCAACCATCAAACGCCTTGTCCGCTATTTGCAAGTCACGTTTTGCAACCCGGTTGACATCGCGAGTCGCGCCTACGGCGTGCATTGCCTGGGTGGGTACTCGTGTTTTGAGGCGTGGGAGATCGTCTGCATCGGGCACTTGTACGTCGACGTCATTCGCGGCATTGATGAGGCAGGCAAACCGTAGGTTCTTTTCCGAGGGGGTGGCCTGCCGAACCTCCCGTAGGGAACAGTGCCGGTTTTAGAGAGACTTTCTTTCTTCTGCGTGATCAGACGCGGGCAATTTTCAAACACAGTTAGGAGACAAAAGGATGAAACGAACCGTTGATGCTGACATCCTTTTGGAACTGGCGAATTGTCCCTGTTCCGAGAGTCCGGGCGTGTGCCGTGGCGTGTGCCGCGTCTGCGGATGCACCGACGACAAAGCGTGTCTCAGTGAAGATGGCGATCCCTGTTGGTGGGTTGAACTAGATCTGTGTTCCTTCTGTGTCACCGCGTTCGCAAGTTGAGGTTCCGATGACGCGACGCAAGAAACCAGAGTTGCCGGTGATCGACTCATGCGATGGCTGCGGGGCCTGTTGCCTAGAGCAAAACTCCCCGCCGGGATACCTGTACATCCTCTTGCATCGCGATGAGTGCATGAGCGGCCCGTTTGCTGAGGACGTCGAGCGGGTGGACTTACTCCCGCAGCAAATCATTGATGGGCTGCGGGAGTACGGTGAGCAGTTGCTGCAAACACCGCCACGCGGAGAGCAGCCCTGCATCTGGTACGACCGGCAGCGACGGCGGTGTAAGCACTACGAGCATCGCCCGTCCATCTGTCGCGACGCACTGGAGCCGGGCGATGAAAGCTGCCGCGCGTGGCGGCAGCAGTTTCTCGTGAAACCGTTTTGATTGGAAAAGTTCTTCGTACACGAATGATCGCGTTCCGGAAAAACTGCGACCATTAGCCACATGATTTTGTGATGCACATCGTGCACGCCGCGTGCCGACGACTGTTCGTGCGGCTGCGGCCGGGTGCTGCCAAGCGTGAGTGGCCGGCAGAAGTTTGCAACGGTCTCCTGCCGCTGCGGCGAACCGTGAATCATCGATGGGAGTGATTCCGCCGGCGTGATCCCGCAGTGGGCGTGAATCGACGTGGGATTGTTGGCGTTTGGCACGGAATTCTTGACTCTCAGATAGCGGGTTTGTTTTTTCGTCGATTTGAAAGGGTGACGATGATGAGAACGATTCCGACGGCGAAAAGAGACGAGTTGCTGGAGTTGATGAATGCGGTCGAACGTGACCTGTTGATGCGCCGCTGTTTTTTTCCGAGTGAGCGGGGTCGGGAAAATGCTCGCCGCCGGCTGCTGCTGTCCCTTGATCTGCATCACTTGCTGTACGAGACGCTTGGTTGATGAATGGGTCGCGGACCGGGGATCCGAGGTGCCGCGATTTGGGACCGTCCGCGTCTACACGGCGGCTGCCGGCGAGATCGAATTGACCGCCTGTGAAGAATGGACCGGTTGGGGTCGTTTCGGCCCCCGGTACCGCCCCGGCGGGGGGCGGGGAGTTGGGGGAGGGCCGGCCAGCGGCCCGGAAAGCCGGTCCTGCCCGCCGATACCAAACAGCTTCTTTGCCTGATCTACCCAAATCAGGATCGCGATCCCGTTCATGAATCCGGAAATGACTACCTTGGGAACGAATTGGATAAACCGTCCCAAACGACAGACTGCCGCAATGACCAGAATGA
>JAJDEI010000005.1 GCA_029259845.1 Planctomycetaceae bacterium
TCGTCACTACAACGCGATCGGCCGTCATCCGACTCTCAGACCCTCAACGCCCGACCATCAATCAACGACTTACGACAAACTCCGGCTCGAAAAAACTTTCAGAAACACCGATTTCCCAAATCACTGGGGAACTTGGGCTGGCTCGTGTGAGCGGTACCCCATGAACACCCTCCTGAAATCCGGACAGGTCTCCCTGCTTCATGTGTCTGGCCTTCGGATCATTCCGTCTCCAACCCCCCAGGCGGCCCCGCGATCGTTTTGACACGCTACCCCTCAACGTCGCGGACGTTGGCTTTCGCCAATTCAAGCTTCGCCATTCCCGAGCAGGCTGTTGAAAAACGGCTTCGTCGGCGAGAGCGCGGCAAAACTCGTCCGATCAAGGAGCCGCATCGCAGACATCTCCCTCGATACGTCGAGATGTGGCGACGCCGAGCGGACGAGTTTTGACCGCTCGCAGTCAGAATGAGTTTTTCAACGGGCGGCTAGCAGGCTCGCTGCCATTCCAAGGCCGAATCGAGTTCACTCACGTTACGGACTGACCGTTCTCCTCCCGTTGCTTCCCCCCCCTTGTCACCAAGACGCAGTTACGATCAGATACAGGCCGGAGAGCGTCTGCCTGAAGAGGACTTCCACCTCTCAAACCAGACACACTCACAGGCGCACTAGGTCCGGCTCCCGCCTGACGATGACAGAGCCACAAACCGATGCTCCCTTCAATGTTCGATTCTCTGTGAAGGGTCGAGCCCACTGAGGTTGCTCGACGGCGTCCCCGCGTTCGTCAGGCAGAGCCTGGCCGACTGGACTGGGGCTGTGTACGCAACTCGTTGGTTCGCCACATGAGCGTCACATCGCATGCGATTTTTTGCTGACGTTACTTTCCAAAGGCCCCAGCCACCCGTCGTTGGCGATTCAGCCAACGCTGGCGAGTGGGCGAATGGCGAAGACCTCATCGGCCTGCAGTCGCTCGATTTCAGATTCTCGGACGACGACCGTTTTGATCGACT
Source organism: Planctomycetaceae bacterium (assembly GCA_029259845.1). Taxonomy (GTDB): domain Bacteria; phylum Planctomycetota; class Planctomycetia; order Planctomycetales; family Planctomycetaceae; genus JAHBXU01. Next base: position 1,005 of record JAJDEI010000005.1, read on the forward strand.
CCCCCAGTGCGTTGCAGATTTCCAGAACGATTCCCGGTTCTCCCTGCTGCGGATGGGGGACTCGGTCGACCACCGTCGCAACATCTCCTTTGCGGAGGCTATGCTCGTCAATGTCCCGGGCCAAGGCGACGCGTTCATAGAGCGGGATCATGGTTTGTTCTTCCTCAACGGTTTGAGCGTAACGAAGTGCATGCTTCCATCAAGATGCCATCGAATCCAGATTGTCACAACCAGGAGGATGATCTCGTTCGGACCCAGGAGGTCCCCTTCGACGCGAAAGAACTCACCATACTCGTTGTCGCCATCCGTCACAGCCTCGTGACTTGCGGCGTGATTGCGGATCGCCTGGAGGAGCATCTCGGCGTTGGTTTCGTCAAACCCTGCCGGCAACAGAAACTTGGACTTGTCGTCCCAGGGCCGCTGGACAAGAAGATACCGCGTGCGTTTCTCTAACGGAATATCCGCATTAGTTCGGATGTTCATGAGAGCCAGGGAGGTCCGGATTTTCCGGACGCAACTCGGATTGAATGTCGAATGTGAACCGTCGTCCGGCACAGCCGGACCTACACGACTCACTCATCCGTGGCACACATTTTTTTCGGGTTGTTACGGGGTCTCCAACTCGATGAGTTCCACCGCCTGCAGGGTCTTGGCGGTTTCGTCATCCGCGTGGTCGCTGTGGCACGAGGCTTTGCCTTCGTCGGCGTGGACCGCTTTTTGGGTCTTGCTGGCGAGTTGGTGGAGTTCTTCCGGGGAGAGGACGCCGCGCTGCTCTAAAATGGCCTGTTGCTCGGGGGTGAGGGCGGCGGTGACTTTGGCCTTGTCCCATTGGTAGGACTCGTCCTTGCCGCTGACGAATTCGACGATCTCCTTGCTGATGCGGACGCTGCACCAGTCGTGGCCGCACATGGCGCAGAAATCGGTGTCGACGTCGAGGTCTTCGTCGTGGAAGGCGCGGGCCGTGTCCGGGTCGAAGGAAAGCTCGAAGTGCTTCTGCCAGTTGAGGGCCGCGCGGGCTTTGGTCAGTTCGTCATCCCGGTCGCGGGCACCGGGGATGCCCAGCGCGATATCGGCACTGTGAGCGGCGATCTTGTAGGCGATGCAGCCCTGCTTGACGTCGTCCTTTTTGGGCAGGCCGAGGTGTTCCTTGGGGGTCACGTAGCAGAGCATGCTGGCCCCGTGGTAGGCGGCTGCCGTCGCGCCGATGCAACTGGTGATGTGGTCATAGCCGGGGAAGATATCGGTCACCAGCGGGCCGAGGACGTAGAACGGGGCCCCGTGGCAGAGCGTTCGTTCGAGCTTCATGTTGTATTCGATCTGGTCGAACGGCACGTGGCCGGGGCCTTCGACCATCACCTGCACGCCCTTTCGCCAGGCTCGCTCGGTGAGTTCGCCAATCGCGCACAGTTCGGCAAGTTGGGCCTGGTCGGTCGCATCGGCAAGGCCCCCGGGCCGCAGGCCGTCGCCGATGGAGAAGGTGACGTCGTACTCGCGCATGACGTCACAGATGTCTTCCCAGAGCGTGTACATCGGATTTTGCTGGTCGTGGTCGAGCATCCATTTGGCGAGCAGCGACCCGCCGCGGGAGACGATGCCGATCAGCCGGTCCTTCACCAGCGGCAGATGCTCTTTGAGCACGCCCGCATGAATCGTGAAGTAGTCGACCCCCTGAGCCGCCTGCTGGGCGAGCGAGGAGAGGATGACGTCCGCATCGAGATCGTACAGCTTGCGGCCGATGATCATCGAATAGATCGGCACCGTGCCGATGGGGACCGTCGAGTTCTGGATGATGGCCTCGCGGCACTCATCGAGATTGCCGCCGGTCGAGAGGTCCATGACCGTGTCGGCCCCCCACCGCTCGGCCCACTTGAGCTTCTCGACCTCTTCCTCGGTGCCGGAGGAGACGGGCGAGGCCCCCATGTTGGCGTTGACCTTGGTCTTCGAGGCGCGGCCGATCGCCATCGGATCGAGTTGATAGCCGAGGTGCACGGTATTTGCCGGAATGACCATCCGTCCGGCGGCGACTTCATCGCGGACCTGACCGGCGCTCAGGTGGGGCTCACGTTCGGCGACTCGTTCCATCTGCAGCGATACGACGCCGAGCCGCGCTTGCTCGAGCTGGGTGACCGGGACGAAGGCCGTCGGGAACGTTACCTGGCGATAGGAGCCGTCCGCCTGCTTGAAAGCAAGATCGCGGAATTCGTCGCTGTGGGTCCCCGTGCTGGTGACAACCGGCCGTTCGTCGAGGATTCTCGTCGCCCAACCCTCAGGGAGAAAATCCCAAGCGGTTTTGTCGGAGGGGGCGGGCATGCCGGGCGCATCGGGAGAGGCAAACGTCAGACGTCCTTCAGCGCCGGGCCGAATGACCGGCGGCATCGCGAAGCTGCCGGGGCTCGTCCCCTGGGCGGACGACGATGGGTTCTCACCGAGCGGGGGGAGTGTGTAGGCGTTGAAGCTCTGTGTTTCGGTCCGGTCGGTCATCGCAACGAATCCTTGTGAATTGACGAGACGTGCAGCAGTCGATGCGTCGTTCTGCTGACCGTCATCGTAGTCCCGACCTGCCCATTTGCAACAACGCCATGAGAGGACCAAGGAATTCGATCTTGCGGACCTCAAAAACAAACCCGGTCCGAGCGGCGGGCCCGGACCGGGATACGAAGGATCAAGATAGTCTCGTCAGGTTAGAAGAGATGTTGAATGAAGAAGTTGTACTCGAAATCGAACCCGCGATTGTCCCCGGTTGAAAGCGGCAGGACGAAACCATTCGTAATCGAAGTCTGTTGTCCGAGTTCAATCGTATTGCCGACGACCAGGTTCGTGATGTCGTTTTGATTGGCCAGATTGCCGACTTCCAGGACGGTGTCTTGAAAATCGGCAGTGGGAGCCGGGATGACAACGAAGGGACCAAGCGTGTCGGCGGATTCCAAAGTGCTCGTGTGATGGATTTCGAGCAACCCGGCAATGCCGGTCACGCAACTCGCACAACGGTTGCGGTAGAACCAGTAGCCCACCCCGGCGTTAATCCGCATGAGAATCTGCTGAGCTACGTTTCCGGATTCAATCGTCGTTGGGATGAGCGTCGTATCTCCGTCAATCGATCCGTCCATCATCAAAGCAGCATTGGATCGGTTGAGAGGAACGTCCACCTGGAGGAACCCCTGGGCGAAGAACCGGGGCGTGGGGGTCCAGAGAGTGGCGACAAACGGCGACAGGTTCACGGTCTCGTTTTTCACGACTCCGCGAAACGTCATGTCGACATCAAAAGTATCAGGCATGCCCATGTTGTCGGTTACGGGAAAGAAATCGTCGTCGATTCGGCCGGACAAACTGACATCGGCAGCCGTCGGAATATTCAGGCCGACTCCGCCAGAGAGGACGAGCGTCCGCGACTGGTGCACCAGTCGCTTGAAGACAAGCGACAGATTCCCAATATCTTCCGTCCGGTCGGACAGAGGAAGCGATGACGGCATCCCTGTGAACTTCGAGAAGGCCAGATCGGAGTCAAGTTGGTACGTCAACGGCAGACGGAACTCGACGGATGATTTGCCGAAGATTCGCTTTTCGAAACCAAAAATGAAGCGGTCGATATTGAGATTGCTCGCCCCCCCGGCCGGCTGATCGCCAAAAATGTTGACCTCCGAGGCATTTTGGAAGTGCCGATAGCTGAAGAAGCCCCGGTCGCGGACGAGTGGGCTGTTTTGCTCGGCGATGTTGAGCCGGCTGCAGGCAAATGTGGGATGGGCGACGACCGCACCGATCTCGCCTCCGAACGTCAGCGCGCCACAGGAGCCGGCTTGGGTATCGCCGATCATGTTGGGCGCCAGTGACTGCGGCGACGTGCTGGCGGTTGACGGTGAGGATGTCCCAGCTGTGGGTGGAGCCATCGACGGTGCGGTCTGTGCGTTAAACGGCGAAGTCGCATTGGGGTTCGTGGGGGCGTTTTCGGACTCCGACGGCAGGTCGGAAGGAAAGGCGGAGTTCTCTGGAGAATGCAAATCGGCTTTGGCCCCCTCCTTGGGAGGTTCCGTGGGAGGCACGATCCAGTCTGATGAGCAGGAGGGACCGAATACTTGATCACAACGCAGTTTGCATTGTCCGAACGTGATTCCTGAGCTGACCGTCCCCATCACCAAGAATGAGATGACGGGCCCTCGTAGCTTGAGCGCCAGCTGAGTTGCCTCCTGCGATTCCCGTTGTTATCAGCCGCCTCGTTGTGCGGCACAACCGGCAGGATCCGACCTGCCGTCGTCACATCATCGGAGAATTCTGCCTGTGGCATCGAGGCATAGCACTCACGGTTCGCCAGTTGTGTGTCACTTCACACAACATGGAGGGTACAAGCCGCAAAATCGGAATGACCGCATCACCGCCGTCTTTATAAGGTGCAAAATTCGCAAAAACTCTCACTTTGAGGCGACGGATGGCCATCGAGTCGAATTGCGTCCGCAGACGCCGCAGCCTATCCTCTGGACCGTCCCGAATTGGAGAAGAAACGAATGCCCTACGATGTATTTGGCGTCGGCAACGCGCTGGTCGACATTCAGGCTCACATCAGCGATGAGGTTCTCGCGCGGCTCGACTACGCCAAGGGAATCATGACGCTGGTCGATGAGGAGACGCAACAGCAGGTGCTCGGCGCGCTGGGAGCCGTTGACACGCATCGTTGTGCCGGCGGGTCGGCGGCGAACACGATCGTGGGGATTGCCGACTTCGGTGGCAAAGCGGCCTATTGCGGCAAAACCGCCGGCGACGTGATCGGCGAGTTCTTCCTGTCCGACATGCGGGAGATGGGTGTCGCGATTGACGTCACCCCCGCCGCGGAGGGAGAAACCGGAACGTGCGTGGTGCTCATTACCGATGATGCCCAGCGGACGATGCTCACCTCGCTCGGCGTGAGCGCGACACTCTCGCCGGATGATGTCGATGAGGCGGAAATCAGGAAAGCGACGTATGCTTACATCGAAGGATACCTGTTCTCCGGTGAGCCGACGCGGTCAGCGGCACTAAAGGCCATGGAACTGGCGAAGGCAAACGGCGTCAAAGTGGCCTTCACGGTCAGCGATCCGTTCCTCATCCAGTATCACAAGGATGAGTTCTGGGAACTGATCGAAGGGCCGATCGACCTGCTGTTCTGTAACCTGGAGGAGGCGCGGGCTCTGACCGGCAAGCACGATGCCATCGACTGTGCCCACGAAATCCATCAGCACGCTGAGAATGTGGCCCTCACGCTGGGTGGGGACGGCTCGCTGCTCATGCACAACGGGGAGTCGATCCCCATTGAGGGCGTGACCATCGACGCGGTTGATACCACCGGTGCGGGCGACATGTACGCCGCCGGCATCCTGTACGGCATCACCAACGGCCTCGACTGGAAGCAGTCGGGACATCTCGCGTCGCATGCCGCCGCGCGAGTCGTCTCCCAACTGGGTGCCCGGCTGGCCGAGCCGTTCACACGCGACGACATCGACAAATTGCTGCAAGGTGTGTGACGGCACTGGCGGTACCTATCGATAGTATGTTTGAGATGCTCCCCGTAGGAAGCGGCGGGCCTAGCTCATCAGGAATGAGTTTATTGGGGATGGAACGGGGTTGCTGTTTTGTTGCTTTGGGTTCTCTCAACGCACAGCAGGCGACCGGTGGAGGTCCAGTTGTAGGGGCGAGCCCTCGTGGCGTTGCAATCGCCGATGAACGACAGGATGCGTTCTTTCCGAT
>JAJDEI010000041.1 GCA_029259845.1 Planctomycetaceae bacterium
CACTACGTGCGCGACGAGGCCTTCGGTGAGGACAAAAGCCCGATCTTTCGCGGCGACGCGCCGCAGAACCTCGCCGCGCTGAGGAACGCCGGCCTCAACTGCCTACGGCAACTCAAAATCGATAACATCACCGCCACCCTCCGCAGCTTCACACGGAATCCTCAACGCCTCTTCGCTATCCTTGGCTATCGGAACTAAACGTTTGCCCTGTCTCGGTCGGGCTGTGATGGGTGCAGGAACGGATTGTTACACGCTGGGGTCAGGCACCGTTTCGTGGGAGAGCGGCGTTGACGAACACCTCAAGTTCGCGGCGCCGCGAATTGGTGCCTGACCCCGACTTCTCCGCGGACGCAGCCTTGCAACAAGAACTCACTGCACCCCTCTGAACAGGCGCATCCGATCGATGCTCACGAAGCGTCCGGGCTACCGCTGATAAATCGGCAGAATCTGGTAGGGAGGGGTGAGCGCGAGCACTGCCAGCGCGGTCGAGTACAGGTTTCCGTACTTGGCGTCGTTGCCGTTGGATTCGGGATTCCACGAACCGTCACCGTTCTGATTCTTCACCATTACATCCAACAGTTTTGGAAAGAACTCGAACCAGTAATCCCCGCCCAATTGAAACGCCGCTTGAGAGCAGTAGAACGCGCCGTAGTGGTAGCGGTCCTGCGGGTGGGTGCTGCCGTTGTAACTGTCGAATGAGTGGCGGAGAATCCACTTGCCAGCCAGTTGCGTTATTTCGGATCCGTGCTCGCCGCCGAGCGACAGCGCGACGACGCCCGCGCCGACCATGCCGCGGCTGCAATAGTCGTCTTCGCCCCGCAGCCCATAGCGGAACCCCTGCTCCCGCCGGTCGAAGGTGCGACGGACGTACTGCATGGCTTCGGTGATCCACTCTTCGGGCACATCGAATTCGGCGTTGCGTGCGGACCGCAGAAACATCAACTGCCAGGCGGTTACCGAAAGGTCCGAATCGGTGTCGCCGAACCGCCGCATGTATCTCCAACCGCCGCGATCTCCCGGAAAGCGTTTGGGGCGCGTCTGCTGGCTGCGGCTGAGCCGGAGCGCCTTTTCGATGGCGGTGCGAATGCGTTCTTGGCGCGAAGCGGCCGTCATGCCGTACACTTCACCGAGCATCAGACCGGAAATCGCGTGATTGTAGTTTCCCTCAAAGTGGGCAGCGCGGCTGTTGATGTGCAGCATGATTGTGCCGTCGCCCGCCTGCGAGTCGAGCACGAAATCAATCGCGCGGCCGATGTGGTCCTGATAGGCTCCCTCACCCGGCACATGGCCCCGCGCCAAAAACGCCATCGCACACAAACTCGTGACGGCCGGTTGGCCCGATTCGTGGGTCCGAAACGAGCCGTTCCGCTCTTGCGAGCGCGCCAGAAACTCAAGCGCCCGGTCGATCGACTTGTCCAGCTTGTCCCACTGCGCGGGTGTCAACACCGGACGCGCGCCGAAGCGGTCGAGTCCGGGAGAATCGGGGACCGATGTCACAGCATCGCTCGTTGCATCACCCGCCCGCAGCCGCGCGTTGTTTGCCGACTGCAATAATACGACCACGACGACGAGTCCCCCCACACCCACGCGGTTCCCAAGCCGACGGCATTGCCGGCGGGGGAGTGGTTCGCATCCGTTCGACGGCAAAGCCGTCGGCTTGGGGGACGTGCTCACGAAATCTCTCACGGGTTCCCGTCCTTCTCCCCCGCCACCTGGCGGCTGAGTTCCTCGAAGTACTGCTCGATCGCTCGTCGGTAGCGTTCGGGCGGCTGTTGCCCTCGTCCTTGCAGGAGTTTGTTCTCCAACTGAGAGGCCAGCACATTCCATTCATCAATGCGGCGAGCGGAACGACCGCCCAGTTTGTCCGCTTCCGCCCGCGCCCGGTTGGCCGCCCGCTCGGCAGCACGATTGAGCATCAGTTGTTGCCGGCTTAGCTGCGCCATAATCATATTCGACCCGATCCCCCCCCCGCCGCCGTTGCCCCGCCGGAACCAGTCTCCGATCGTCTGAATGTTGGTCGGTCGCACGGGAATGCCGAGGGCTGTCGCCAAGTCCTGTTCATTCTCCAACAAAGCAAGCAGTTCGTCGAGCGTGGGATCATCCAACAGATCGGCGATCGGATCCTGCACGGGCAGCTTGTCCGCTTCGTCGATTGCCCGTTTGATCAGTTCATCAAACAGTTCCTCCGCCCGAACGAAGCCCTGGGCGGCGTCCTTCGTCCGCTGGGCAGCGGTCGGCAGCTTGTTGCGACGCAGAGCGAACACGGCCCCCAACTGGCTTCCGCCCACGTCATTCTCCAGGACTCCGAACAGCTTTCGAGCCAATTCGGCCATCTCAGGCGGGAGCGTGCCGTCTTCACGTTGGAGCACGCCGGACAACTGTTGTTCGAGATTGGACAGGTCGGCGGTGAGTTGGTTCGTCTCCTCAGCCAGTTGATGCTGCTCGACGGCGGCGGCACCGGGATAGTCGCCCGCATCCAATCGCTCGACCCGATAAACCCAGCCGGAGGTGAGCGCGATCAACTCCCGCGTCTCCGCCAACCGCCGCACGAGAAACGACGCCAACACCGAATCATCCCCCTTGCCGGACAGCTCCAACAATTCGCCGTCAAGAGATCTCAACTGCTCATAAAGCGCGCGCCCGGCGATTGTGACTTCCTCCAACGGCACCCCCCTGCCAACCGGCTCTGCGGAGGAATCATCGGACGCCGTTTTGGATGCGTCCCCGGCGCCCGCCGGTTCGTCGGTCGTCTGCTCGACTGGCTCAGGCCTCCAGGCAGCCGCCTTGGCTTCCAACTGCCGGGCGGCAGCGGCGACCAGTGCCAACCGGTCACTGGCGGCGCTCAGATCACCCTCCTTGATCCCCAGGTCGAGCGGAGACCACGTCTGGAACCGTTCCTGCAACTGGGCTCCCTTCTCGGCGATTCCGATCGACTCCCGCAGCTTCTTCTGGATGATCGCAGACGTCGCACGATCACGGACGCGGCCGTTCAGTTGCACCCAGGTTCGCAACTCTTCGTCGAGTTCCTGTTGCCCGAGTGCCAATAACGTCAATTGATCTCGGAGTGACTCGGATTGGCTGTTGATGCTGTCCACAAACCGCCGCAGCAGCCGCGGGTCGGCGGACAGAATGCGGGCGAACTCCGCAATCAGTTTCTGCCGCATCTTGAGCACCTCCTCCAACCGCCGGAGGTATTCTTCGTCGACTTCCAATTCGGCCATCCGCCGTTGGTAGTTGTTGATCGGCGACTTCTGCTGTTCGAGTAATTCGAACGAATCTTCGACGAACGCCTGATACATGGTTTTGATGTTTTGGATGGCGTCGGTGAGGCGATGGTCACGGCGGACACGTTCGTACTGCGTGACCAACTGCTTGAGCCGCTGCCGCGCGCGGGCGGTCTGTTGCCATGCGGACTCGACCGGCGGCTGCCGCGCGGTATTCTCCGCAGCTTGTCGGGCCATCCAGACCGACTCGTTCGCCGGCACGATGTGCGACCCGGCGATTTCCGCGAGTTGCAATCCGATGAAGGCGTACGGTGTCTCGGCCGTTTTCGTGTTGAGGTCGGCGACCACCTGAATCGCCTCGGTCAGGTCCCCTTCGGCCTGACCAAGCACACGGTCCTGCGGACCGGCCCAGTCGACGTCCCGTTCGAGGTCCTGGAGCGTTTCCTGCAGGCGGTTTTCTGCACGGGCGAGAATCTGATCAAGTTCTTCGAGCCGGGGCGAGATCATGATCTCCAATTTCTCGCGCTGCCGCCCGGCGAAACTCCCGGCCCACTTGTCGATGTTGAGCCGCATCATGCCGCTGGACGCTGACTGGGCGACGTCCAAACTCCGCCGCGTCATCTCATCCGACGGACGCGGCGCCCCGGTGGCCTCCGAACTGTTTTTCGCGCCGTCCCCGGGAGGCGGCGAACCGATGGGCGACTGTGAGGCGGACGAGTTAGCGTTGCCAGGCGAAGCATCCGACGGCGTGCCGGGTTCCGCTGCACGAGGATCGCCGGGTTGCGTGGACGAGTCAATTGCCCGTTCCGTGTCCGGCGGGGTGTCGTTGGCCGCGCTGCCGCCGGCCGCTTTAGGCTCGGCAGGGCGATCGGAATCTTCCTCATCTGTTTCAGATGGAGACGGACCCTGCCCCGGCTGTCCTGTGGGAGGCTTTGAACTGGAACGTGGTGATGTTGACGTCGGTTCTTCGTCTGACGGATCCCCGGAGTCATCGGCATTGCCCGGTTTCGTGGAAGTACCTTTCGCGGGCTTCTGCGCGGGCGAGGACGTCCCTGTCTTCTCGGCATCGGCGACATCGTTCGGCTCGTCCGGTTGAGCAGCAGTTTCTGGCACTGAGGAGACATCGCCCGGCGGGTCCGCGCTCTGCTGAGACGCGGCGTCGGAAGCCTCCGCAAGGAGCATGTCCGAGGATTCGGCGGACGGCCGTTCCACGGTGGGAAGTTGCACAGGCGACCGCTCCGTGTCGTCGGGAGACGTCCCGGTCTCACCTGCCGACGCCGTCACCGATTCGCGCGTATCGTAGACGCGCACGGCATAACTGATTGACTGTCCGTCTTCCAGATTGAACTGCGACAGGTCGAGCGGAACGGACTGGTTGACGGTCGTTGCCCCGTCCTGTTCACCGAGCGGAATGTCGATGATCTGCAGTTCCCGGACGCCGTCCGCGCCTTCTTTGGGATCTTCGTAGATGACCAACTCCGCCTTGGCGATGCCGAAATCATCGCTTGCCGTGAAATCGATTTCGATCTCATCGTCCGGACGCGCAGCCATGTCGTCGGTCGGACTGGCGACATCAACCGCCGGCGGCTGATCCCGGTAGACCTCGATGCGGCACACCGGCGGGCGTTTGTTCTGCAAACCGTGCGTTTCCGTCAACAAGGCGGTCATCGTCAAATCATCGTTGAGAGTTGTGCGGAACCGATGCCATCCGTCCGCACCAGCGGCCAGCGTTTCCACGTGATCGTCGGCCAGCTTGAGCTTCACAGAATCAACGTCGGCGCGCGGCAACAGGGCGACCTCCAGCCGGCTTCCTTCCACAATCTTAATCCGGCCCGGCAACTCATTGAGGTCGACGGGATCGCGACCGGTGTACTCCGGAGGCACCGCGCGAAACCGGGCGGCGGCAAGCTCAGGCCGGTCTGCGACGGTCACCCCCACCCACCGCGATTGGCCGTCACCCGCGCGCAGCCGAAAACGAAATGACTCATCTGCCGATTTGATGCGATGCACGAACCGATCCTCATCCGGCCCGGACGCGGATAGCAATGTTTTCTCTTCCGACAGATCAGCTTCGGCGCGAACAACAAGTGTCGCCTCCTCCGCCAGCCGTCCCTGCTGATGAACGTCCAGCAGCAGGGGTTCGCCGCGCGCGGTGACGAGGTCGCTTTCCGGAACCTCTAACTGTGTGGCGGAGATGTTCGCTGTCGGCGCCCAGAATCGTTTGACCAGCACACTTGATTGCTGCCAGTCCACGACGAACGCCGTCAGCAACAGCAGGACGACTGCACACACCGCGAGCACTGTGTGCAACAGGCCGCGGAGCGAAACGACCTCCTCCGGCGACACGTGCGTCTCCCATTTGGCGGACTCGCGCGAAAGCCGGCTCATCATGCCCGTGTGGACGTTCCGCTGTTGGTCGAGCGGAGCCGCGGCCAGTTCGGCAACGGTCCACCAACGTTCCTCGATCCGGGGAATCGCCCGGTCGATGTCTTGTGCCACGGCGGCCAACCGCCGTCCGCGTCGCCAGAGCACTCCGCCGGCGGTCGCAATGCTGACCCCCACCGTCAGCAGTGCCGTTCCCGTGAGAAGGCTGCGCCAGAACGGGTCGAACAGCGTCAACGACCAGTCAACCAACATGGCCAGCGACATCGCCAGCAGCAGCGTCAGCAGGCCAATCACCGCCACCGTCGCCAGACGGGCCCGATCACGGGCAACCCGGACCTCCTCCAGCTTCCGTTCGACCGGTGCAGGAATCGTGATCCGCGATGATCGGCTAATCATGATCAAGACTTTCCAACAGGGGAGGAGTGTTTCCGGTGTGTGTCACGTTCAAAATCTCGTGCCAACTTAACACGATAATGCTGGGTTGAACCGCCAACACGCCAAGCCAAATCTTTGATAACTTCCACGGAACACAGTGCCGTTCTCCGGTCAATCGATCAATGTCGGGACGAACTCGCCGGAATGCTCTTGTCGGCTTGCGAAGCTTGTGGCAGGCATAAGAAGATTCTGTTTCTCTTGGCGTGTTGGCGGTTTTTCACCACCTCGGCCTTGCGATCTCGTGTTCACGTTACACCAACCCTATTCGCTTGCGGACGACCCATTCCGTACACAGGCAGGCGAACGCAACGCCCAACAGGCTCCAGCGGTTCCACAGCGGCACTCGTTCAATTCGTTCGGTGACTTCCGGAGCCGTCGCCGACAGCGCCAGCAGCTCGCCAATCGCCGTCGGTCGCACGACCTGCCCGCCGGTCACTTCAGCAATCTGGCGCAGCAACATCAGATTGCAGCGTGTATCGGCCAGTTCCGGACTCCCAGCCACTGCGACGGAAATGCGGGCTTCCGCCGCCTCCCGGTCGGACGACTGCTCCAACAACCGTTCGACGGCCGCGCCGGTCGGCGCGATGCGGTACGCCCCGGGCGGCAGGTTGGCCAACGAACCGAAATACCGTCCGGGCACTTTTTCGTCGGGCGTCAGGTCGATGTGACGGGCCGGTCCGTCGCCCAGGTAAGCCGCCGCTCCCAGCGGGGCATCGGCCATCGGGTCTCCGTCGGTGTCGTACAACCGGACCGTTACATCCACGCGGTCCCCCTGCTCGTAGCGAATTCGATCGGTCATGATTCGCACGGTTTGCGTGCCGGACGAACGCTCCGTCGCGGTGAGCCATCGCAACAATTGTCCCCAGAACCGATGGTGAAAGCGGTCGCCATGACGAAACCGGAGCCGGTAGGTGGCCGGCGACGCCAGATAGACGACGCGACCCGCTCCGACTTGATGCCACGTCAGCAGGCTGTGCGCGGGAGTGCCGTCCTCGCCGCTCTCCAGAGAGAACGCCGGATCCCGCGACTGCACCGCAATCAACGACTCGGCCGTCGGCTTGGGGCGCGAGTACTCCGAGAGAAAGTAGATCGGCAGGGACCGGAATTGTTCCCGCCAGGCGCGCTCGCTCTCCGGCTGCGACCCGGCAATCGCCATCGCCGGATGAACCTTGCCCGCCGAGGTGAGCGACAGTTGGGCCCCCTTCGAGGGGATCGCCAGCCGCGCGGATTCCACCGGCAGCAACCCCATCAACGGCTGGCGTGCGAAGCGATGTGGCATGCTCTCGCTTCCGGCGATCACCACTAGGTTGCCGCCGCGCGTGCGGACATACTCGTCCAGTGACTGCTGGGATTGTTCGTCCAGATGCGCCGTCTCCAAGTCGCCCAGGATAACAACGTCGTAGTCCGCCCAGGTGCCGACATCGCGCGGCAATCCCCCGGATGCCGCCAACGCCCCGGTGGCGGTCGGTTCCGGATGAAAGAGCAGCTTGTCGAACGTCACCGTTTCGTCACGCCGAAACAACTGGTCCAGATACCGGTACTCCCACCTCGCAATGCGGTCGGCAAGCAGCACGTGCAGCGTGTCCTTCACAACATCCACGGTCACCTGGGCGATGTTGTTGGTCGTACTGGCCTCGTCGTCGAGGGGCGTCACCGCCAGCTCGAATTCATGGCGCCCCAGCTCCTCGGCGGGGACCTGAAAGAACGCCCTTTGGTCGCCACGCTCTTTGTCGAACCGCAGCGGCTGCTCGTCGATGGCCCGCCCATCCTTGCGAAGCGTGATTTTCGTTTTCTCACCGGCACAATGGAATGCCGTCACAATCACGTCGATCAGAATCGAATCCTTCTCCACTACAACCTTGGGAGCGTCGACACGATGCAACAACACATCACGCAGTTCTCTCGTGTTTCCGATCGGCACGACATACACCGGCAGGTCGCCCAGCGCGGCTGCCACTTCCTGCGGAACGCGCGCCTCCGGGTCGTTGTGGGCACCGTCGGTGATGAGAATTGCCGAGCGGATTGACTCGCCCGCCGCCGTCCGCCCCAGTTGTTCCAGAGCGGCCGACAGATTTGTCGCCGACGGATCGGACGCGGATAGATTGGACGCGGACTTTTCCGCACCGCTTGCACCTTCAGAGTTCGCTGCCCCATCAGCTGACCCGCCCGCCAGCAGAAGATCCGTCCAGTCGGTCTCATCGGGGAACAAGACGACCTGACGGTCGAAGCCGATTCGCTTCATCGTCAGACCGTTTTCGGACGTTTGCTCCGCAGCGCCTTCCACGCCGGCCATGGTGTAGGCAACCTCCTCGGTCCGTGATAACCCTCTGCCGCTGTTCGCAACAATCGTCCCGGCCGGCGGTTCCACTCCGCGCTCCAGATGGCGAATGAGTTCGTCCGTCCGCCGCTCGGCGTCGGCCAACAAATCCTCGACCGCTTGTAGCGACTCCCACAGTTCGCCGGAATCGGAAGATCCCTCTGCACCGAGCCCCCCTCGATCGAGATCTTCTGACAGATCCTGAAGATCGTGGACGACCGATCCTTCGAGCAATTGCAGGACTCGCACGAATTCTCCGGAGGTGTCCTGGTCGGATGACGACGGCAGCGCTTTGAGACCGGCATCCAGCAGTTCAACCGCCCGTCCGACAGCCGTTGCGACGGCTTCGATTCGACGGCGCACCGTCTTGAGCGGCTGATGACGTTCGACGGCCCCCTGCGCTTCCCGGCATCGGCGTGATGCCATGCGAACGGCGACAGCGGCCCGGTCGCAATGGGTGAGCGGCCCGTCCAGGGTGTCCTCGCCCGACGCGGACAGGACCCAGCGTCGTTGGCCGGTCGAATCCGGCGGGTCACTCACCTGCATGCTGTCGCTGGTATCGACAAGGACGGCGATCGATTGCTGCTCGGTCGTGCGGTGCCGGGTGACCCAACTCGGCCCTAACAGCATCCCCAGAACCAGAAAGAGGGCCGTCACGCGCAGCATCCAGAACCCGACCGCCCAACCCGCCCCGGTGGCACGTCGCTGAAGCCACAACAACCCTGCGAAGGCGAACGCCAATGCGACGCCCAGACCGATCGCCGATACGAGGCCGATCGGCCCATCAATGCTGAAACTGCGGATGATGTCGGTCGCCTGGCCGCCCATGTCTAACGAGCCCTCCTCATGGTTTTAGCCGACGTCTCTGCTGCGGACTCCGCCGCCGTTGCCGCCACGAGACCGCCGCCCGGCTCCAGGGACGATGCCAGTGACGACGGCAGAGACAAGTCGGGAGTCCGCCGCCGCGCTGCCCGCGTCGCCAGAATAAGTTCGCCCGCCAACAGAACCAGCAGAGCCGCCAGCAGCGTATTCCAAATCGGCTTTTCGAGGCGGCCGCCCGTCACATCGGGGACCACGTTTTTCATTTGCTCTGGGAATGCAATCCCGGCCGAAGCGGCAAGCGCCTCCCGCTGCTCGTCGCTGAGCGACGTCAAATCGGACTCCTCGGAGTCGCGCCCGACCTGAAACGGAACGACGTCGGACTTTTCCACCGTGTCACCCAATCGCACCTCGTAGCGTCCCGGCACCTGCGTCTGGGAATACCGATACACAGCCTCATCCCCCGTCGCCCGTAACGCCAACGGCTTCTCCGAGCCGTCCGGAAATCGAATCGACGCTTGGCCCACCGCGACCGACGGCAGCCGGGCCAGTTCAATCCGGCCGCCGGCGGGAAGATTGAACCGCGTCGCGGCCGGCAGGGTGAGATACTCCAACCAGTCCTGCACCATCACCACGTAGGCTTTGGTGAGCGGCAGATTGCTCCAGCCGACATCGAACGGCAAAGCCTGAATGATCACGCGGCCCCGTCCCACGTAATTCTCCACGACCAACGGCTCGCCGTCACCCGTCTCCAGGATGACTGACAGTTCCTGCCCGTGGGCCGCCGGCTCGAACCGGTGCCGCGCCTTGATGCGGACCGTTTCGATATCGAGCCGGTTCGTATCCGCCAACTGGGCGGTCGTGGGGTGATCGGCCGAGGGCGGGTGAATCACCGCCTCCTGTTTGCCGTCGCCCACATGCGTCACGATGTCGTCCAACCGCAGGGGACTGAGTCCGCCGCCGTCGTCGTGCCAGGCAGCGTTAAACGCCTCCCGGTCGGTGCGGCGACCAAGCGCGACCCACAGCCCGCCTCCCCGTTCCACAAATTCGCGCAGCCGCTCGACGCTGTCGGAAACCAGCGGTTGCAGATCGGTGAACACGATCGCCCGGTACTCACTGAGGGACGTGTTCTCAAGATCGTCGACGGAAATCGGATGGGGGGCGAACACGGAATGCCACGCGGCTCGCGGTGTCTCGCCTTCGTATCCGAGTGCCGCCGTGAAGAAAGCCGACTCGCTGATCCGCTGCCGGTAGCCCGGCGGCGGCTCGACCACCAGCACGGGGATCTCGCCGACGACTTCCACAATCACCGCGTCCTCGTTGTCCCGCGTTAACTGGTCATCCGCGAGGAGCCGGCAACTCAAAGCATACGCCCCCGGTTCGGCCGCCTGCCACGTCCACTGCAACGACGTCGTTTCCCCGGCGTCGAGAGCAGGAATCTCCTGCTCCTCCAGCGGCTCTCCGTTTGAAAATGTTTGCAGCCTCATTGCATCACTGGGCGCCTCTCCGACGTTCCGCACTTCGACGCGAATCGTGACCTCCTCGCGAACCCCCACCTGCGTGTGTGACGCTTCGATGCCGGTCACGGCCATGTTCTCGACCGCTTCGTCAACGAAACCGCAAGCAACCACCTGCAGGGTCACCGGCAGTTCGCTCGCTTCGACCACATTCAGGAGCCTCCGCCAGCCGGAGAGTGCATCGATCCGCCAGCCATGCGCCTGACCATCGGACAGCACGACGACATGACGGGCCCGCGCGCCGGCCGCCGGTTCGATCGAGACAGCCGCCTGCACACAGGAGAACAGGTCGGCCGCACCGTCCGTCGGCTGAAGCGTCCGGATCTGACTCAGCAGCTTTTCCTTCGCCGATGCATCCGCGTGGATCGCTTCAGACGTCAGCCAGCGCGGACCGCCAACGGCGGTCATCACCTGCACCACATCTCCCGAGGACAGCTCGTCAAACAGGTCCGCCACATGATCCGGCAGCGCGGAAAACGGCGTCTCCCCGGAGACGTCCCGGGACATGGACATCGAGTCGTCGAGCACGAGAATCACCTCGCGCGTCGGATGCTCGCCGAACAATTCTCCGCTCAGTTGCGGTCGGGCGAACGCCAATACCAGCGCGAGCACCGCCGCCGCCCGCAACAACATCAGCACGATCTCTTCCCACCGTTCGCGGCGACGGCCCTGTTTGGCCGCGTCCGTGAGGAATTGCATCGCTCCCCACGGGATCACGGCCCGCTGGCGCCGCCGGTAAAGATGCAGCACCACCGGTACGGCAGCCAACGGCAACGCCAACAGAAATAGTCCGCTGAGGAAACTCATATTCGTTCTCGTGATACCGGACGGGCCAACTCACGCTGGAGCCGTAGGGTGGGCTGTGCCCACCAACGAACGCTGACTCAAATGTCGGTGAAAAATCACCGACGCACCGGTGGGCACTACTTCAATTCTCCACGACAACCTAAAGGCTGAACTTCAACAACAACAGCAACATCGCGTCACCCCGTCCTTGCCGCCCGCTGGCGACGGGCCGCCGCCCGTCGTCTCAGGTAGTAGGCCAAACTGTCCCCCAAGTCGCGGTCCGTCGACAGCGTGACAAAATCGCAGTCAATCTCGATCATCGAAGTGCGCAGCTCTCTCATGAACGTCTCAAATTGTTCGACGTAATGACGCCGGATTGCCCCAGGATGAATGTCCAGCCGAACGCCCGGGGATTCGAGATCCTCAAACAGCGCGGGTGTCCGGAAATCGAACGAAATCTCCTCCGGGGCCAATACCTGAAACACCAGCACGTCGTGCCCGCGCAGCCGCAGTTGATGCAACGACTGTTTCAGCCGGGAAACGTCGCAGAAACAGTCCGAGAAAACGACGACCAGACTTCGCCGCTTCAACCGCCCGGCGAGTTCCTGCAAGACGTCGACGACATTGGCCGCGCCCGCGGCGGTGCTGTCCTGCAACCGCTCGACGATGGACAAAAAGTGGTTCGCCTGCGGACGGGGCGGAATCGTCTGCCGTTTTCCATTGACATCGAGCATGAGGCCGATCGAGTCCCGCTGTTTGAGCAGCAGCCGCGCGAGGCACGCTGCCCCCATCCGGGCATAGTCGAACTTGCTCATCGTCGAGTCGCCGAACTGCATGGATCCGCTCGTGTCCACGACCAGCCAGGCATGCAAATTCGTCTCATCCTCGAATTGCTTGACGTAATGCCGGTCGCGGCGGGCGAACAACCGCCAGTCGATCAGCCGTAAATCGTCCCCCTGTGCGTAGAGGCGATGCTCGTCGAACTCGCAGCAGCCCCCTTTGTGGGTCGAGCGGTGCATGCCGGACATTACACCGTCCACCACCGTCCGGGCGACCAACTCCAACCCGCCAATCCGCGCCAACGCCTGCGGATCGAGCAGATCAAGCGACGGTTTCTTTATTCGACGGGCGGCCATAACTCGACGACACTCGATATTGCAAAAGAATTGGGAATCATGACGTTCCCGATGTTCCGAACTGTAACTACAACCGTGTAACCGTTCACAGGTTGGGCGAGTTTTCCACGGAAGATCCGGGGTCAGGCACCATTTCCGGCGGGAAGCGGTCGCCGACACAAAGGACGTGATGGCCGAAAATGGTGCCTGACCCCCTACCCTGTGAACGCTTACCACATCTGCTTGCGGATTAGCACCGCCATTACGGGATCCGACACTGACACCCGGCCTGCAACTCCACCCCACTCAGTAACGCATTCACGCCGCCGACACCCGCAATCCCTTAACGACCTGTGTAATAATGCTGTCGGTATCAATCCCGGCGGCTTCGGCATTAAACGTGGGAATGATCCGGTGCCGCATGATCGGCAGAGCCACGTGGCGCACGTCGTCGGTGGTGGCGTGGACCCGTTTGTTGAGCAAGGCCCGGGCTTTGGCGGCCATCAGCATGGCAATGCTCGCCCGCGGACCGGCACCCCATTGCACCATGTTTCTGAGATCAGCCGGGAGCCGTCCCTCCTCCGGCCGCGTGTTGCGGGCCAGGTCGACCGCCGCATCGTACACATGGTCCGAAACGATCACTTCGCGCACCAGCGCCTGCATCCGCAGCACCGTATCGGCATTAAACACCCGCTCGGTCACCGGCTGATAGTTGGTCGTCTGACGCCGGCAAATCTCCCGCTCCCCTTCCCGCGTGGGATAGGACACCTTGATCTTGAACAGGAAACGGTCGAGCTGCGCTTCCGGCAGCGGATATGTCCCTTCGAGTTCGATCGGATTCTGCGACGCCAGCACGAAGAAGGGGTCGGGCAACATGCGCGTGTTGCCCAGCAGCGTGACCGAACGTTCCTGCATGGCCTCGAGCAACGCCGACTGCGTCT
>JAJDEI010000042.1 GCA_029259845.1 Planctomycetaceae bacterium
TAGCAGCCCGTTGAAAAACTCACTCTGACTGCAAGCGGTCAAAACTCGTCAGCTCGGCGTCGCCAAATCTCGACGTATCTAGGGATATGTCTGCGATTCGGCTCCTTGATCTGACGAGTTTTGCCGCGCTCTCGCCGACGAAGCAGTTTTTCAACAGACTGTTAGTCTTGCAACACCTTGTCGACCGTCTCCCGGAGCACGCCGCCGGATCGTTGCAGGGCTGCCAGTTCCTTGGGCCACAGTTCGACCTCGATGTGCTGCAGCGCTCCGCCGCGACCGATGATGGTGGGGACGCTGATGCACACGTCGTGCAGTCCGTACGCTCCGTTTTGGAGCGAGGAGACCGGCAGGATGTGGCGTTGGTCGAGAGCGATGCTGTGAATCACATCGGCGATCGACGCACCGACCGCGAATCCCGCTCCCCCCTTTTTCCCGATGACTTCGGCTCCGGAGCCGCGGGTTTTCTTTTCGACCTCGGCGATCAGCCCCGGAGTCACGCCGGGGTACTTGTCGAGCGGCAGCCCGGCGATCTGGGCGTTGGACCAGATGGGAACCATGCTGTCGCCGTGCTCGCCAAAGATCGTGACCTGCGTCTGCGACGGCGGGACGCCGATCTGTGCTGCCAGCATGCTGCGGAGCCGCGTGGTGTCAAGCACAGTCCCCAAGCCAATCACCTGTTGCGGCGGGAGGTCGAGTGCCTGCACGGCGAGGTACGTCAGTACGTCGACCGGATTCGACACGACGAACACGACAGCATCCTTGCGGTAACCGTGTGTCTTCAGGTCGGCGAGGATGCCTTTGAAGAGCGAGACGTTGCGGTTGATCAGATCGAGCCGGCTCTCGTCAGGCTTACGACGCAGCCCTGCGGTGATACAGATGACGTCCGCGTCGGCCGACAGCTCCGGACCTCCTGCGGTGAAGACCTGGTCGCTGGTGAGCGACGCCCCGTGCAGCAGGTCGAGCCGCTGCCCCTCGACGAGGTCCTGATTGACATCCACGAGCGCGATCTCGTTGACGATGCCGCCGAACTGAAGAGCCGAAGCCGCGCACGAACCAACCAGTCCGCCGCCGCCGATGATGGAGATTTTCATGATGTGGAGTGTGGGGGATGTGAGTAGTGAGTGGTGAGTGGTGAGTGACGCAGTCGTGTGCGCTTCAAGCCCACGGGCGATGCCCCGTGGGGCCTGCGCGATTCCTAATTGAGCGCCGCGAGCACCTGATCCGTAATCGCCCGCACCAGAGCTTCGGTGCTGACATCAGGAGAGCCGCTCGTACCACCGTTCGACGGCTTCGAGAGATACCCCGGGAACGTCGGCGCCGGCTCGAAGGCGCGGCTCTGTGGTTGCTCGACCCCAATTTCGGTGTACCCCTCGCGGAAGGCCGTGTTGCCGCACAGGTCGCAGTTCTCAATGTGAAACCGCGGATCATCGAAACCGAGCTTTTGCTTGAGATCGAGCAATTCACGTGACTTCTGCTCGTCGAGGTACGTCACGCCGCCGAGTTGCTTCGAGAGAATCAAAATGCGGCAGTAGGCGTCCAGAATCTCCGTCTTCCAATACGCTTCCTCGAGTGTCTTGCCAAAACTGACGGTCCCGTGATTGGTGAGGATCAGTGTGTTGGTCGCCGTGAGGAACGGCTTGACGGTGTCGGCGAACTCCTGCCCACCGGGAGTCTCGTACGGTGCGAGCGGCACCTCACCCATGAACACCTCGATCTCCGGTAGGATGCACTGCGGGATCGGCTCACGGGTGACGGCGAAGGCGGTCGCGTGCGGCGGGTGACAGTGCACGACCGCCTTCACATCGGGCCGCTCTTTCATAATCGTGAGGTGCAGCAACACCTCGCTCGTCCGCTTTTTTTGGCCGGCGAGTTGGTTGCCTTCCAGGTCGACCATGCAGACGTCGTCAGGTGTCATGAATCCCTTGCAGATCATCGTCGGCGAGCAAAGCACCTCGTTCTCGCCGATGCGATAGGAAATATTCCCGTCATTCGCCGCCGCAAATCCCTTGCTGTACACGCGGCGTCCGATCTCAACAATCCAGTCCTTGATGTCTTTGGCTTCCTTGGTGTTGAACAGCGGGTGGTAGTTCATGTGTGTCTGTTTCCTTGGGGAGTCGTTTGGTGTGAATGTCGAATGACGAAATCTCAATAACGAAGGAAATCCGAAGGCCCGGATGACGAATTGGGAATTCGGATTTGGCGGTTCGTCATTCTTTCGTCAATGGGCGTTTCGAGTTCGTCATTGATCGCGTTGAGTTCGTCATTGCAACGGCTGGGTGTTCGGTTCAAGTTCAACGTGATCGAGCAGTGCCGCACAGTAGGCATCGATCGGTTTCTGGTCCGGATAGAACGGGGCGGACGCTTCGGCCCCGTCGCTGATGGCGACGAGTGATCCGTCACCGCTGCCAAATTCATCGAACAGGACGAACGGCTCACCGCGCCCGGTTTGCCGGTCCCGCAATCCGTTCTGATCGAGCGGCACCACGATCCGCCACGTGGCCCCCTGTAACGACCGGTGGCAGCGCGACAGCGTGACGTTGCCGATGATTTCTCCGATCCGCATTTGACCGCTCGCTGAAGACTAAACAGGTTCTAGTTGCGGAATCACCCAACACGATTTGTGCTTTGCCATCCCGATATGGGGATAAAAAGTTTCGGCCTTTTGGTCCGCGAGAAGGGTCAGGGTCGTTTGCTCGCCGGCTGCTTCATGCGTGAGCCGTACGAGCTCTCTGCCGATTCCCTGCCCTTGGAACTCCACGTCCACGGCGAGGTCAGACAGGTACGTGCTGAAATGAAAATCGGTCATGGCCCGGCAGACTCCGACCAGTTTCCCCTCCACACGTGCGGTGACGATCAGACTGGTTTGGGCCAGCATGCCGGCAATCATCTCCGTGTCGGCCAAAGTCTCACGTTCTGCGAGGGTCGACCGACACAGGATGCCGACAAATTCCGCGACGGACAGATTCGGTTCAATGTGAAAATCAACTGGGATCATCGAGGTTCCCCCTGAGCGCCGATGGCCCGCAGGAGATTCCGCAGCTCGAACCAGCTGCGCCCCGTCGGGTCGACACACCACACGTTTGCTCGCAATTGTTGTTTGATGTTTCGAATGCCTCCGATCTCACTGACGGCGACAGCGTTGATGGACTCGTTTCGGTTCGAAAGACATGCCACCCGGTGGGCCTGCTCGGCGAGGATGACGACCGCGGCCGCGTCACCCCGACAGACAGCGCTGATCGCGAATGCGGCCGCATCGTCCGGGCAACCGAGGAGTTCACGCTCCCACTTGGGATGCAGGTTCTCGCACAGGCGATCGACCGCATCCGTGCTCCGCACAACGATGAGTCGCAATGGCATCGCGGCGACGGCATCCTGTTTCGATGTACATTTCAAATGTGCGGCGAAACGGCGTTCGGGGAAACGGTCACCCGATCGCACAATCTCAACACCGCGTTCCCGGGCCACGTCCCCTGCAGCGGGTGTGACGATCGCTCGCTCCGCAACGACGATGCGGGACGCGCCGTCGTTGAGGGCGTCGAGCAACACGTCCGCCGTGATTACGTGCTCATTGATGACCGTTGATTCCCGCTCGGTAGCGATCGGCGTTGCTTCGCGGCTAACGTCTCCCTCCGTGGTGACATCTCCCCGCACACCGTTCCCGTCCGCGCTGAGCTGATTCAGCACGCCGGCGACGATCCGGTCGATGGTGTGGGTGTCGGTGTTCATTGGTGGCGGGACGCATCTGCGATGCGTCGCTAAACGGTGTTGAGTGTGTCGTCAGTTGTCCGGTTGCGCGATAACCATCCATCGTACCGGAGTGTTGTTGGTTCCGATGGCCTCACGAACGGCATTTCCGTCGGACGTGAGGATCACGTTGTCTCCCACGCGGCTGCCGAGATCATCGATCGCTACGAGGGGATCGCCGTCGCACCCTCCACTCGCCAGTAACGGCTGTACAACGAGCATCCGCCACCCGTCCAGGGACGAATGCTTCACCGTGGCGGTCGTCGTGCCGATAACGCGTGCGAGGTTCATGGGGTCCAGTGTTGAGTGTCCAGAGTGGCTAGGGTTGCAGGCTCTTTCGGAGACCACTCAGCATTCGGGCTAAATCGTCTGCTATTTGTGTTGGACGTTCGAAGCCTGGGCGGGAAACGTAATCGCGTTTGAGTGCAATGCCGAGTTGGGAGACTGTCTCCATTGTTGAGCCATATGCGATTTCCACGAATCGGGCGAAGTCTCGATTCGTGGACCGTCCGCTTCCCTCTGCGATGTTGGATGAAATTGAAACCGATGCCCGGCGCAGCTGGCTCGTCAGCCCGAATCGTTCGCCGTCAGGAAAACGACCAGTCACGTCGTAGACGTCGTTCGCATACTCAATCGCTTTCCTCCAGACATCCAGGTCATAGAAACGAAACTTTGACGCCATTGCCCGCTCCTCACACTGGACGCTCGACCCTCAACACTGGACCCGTCACACCACCCGCAACTCATCCACCATCACACAGCGGCGGCTGCGTGTGAACGTCAGCGGGTTGGTGACGCCTTCGCCGGTCGGGGTGGCGATGCTGAAGGACAAGTAACCTTCACCGCCTAGGCCGAGGCCCGCCATCGAGGGGCCGTTCTTGACGAACAGCGTCGTGTTCATCAAGCGGCCCATCACGGTCATGTTGTGCACGTTGCGGGAGTGGATGATGCCCGTGTGCCCGAAACCGTGTTCGAACTTGTGCGCGAGTTCGATCGCCTGCATGGCGTCGCGGCAGCGAACGAACGGCACGAACGGCATCATCTGTTCTTCGGGGACGAACGGATTCGACGTGTCGGTCTCGCCGTACAGAACCTGCGTCCCGGCGGGCACCGCCACGCCAATCAGTTGGGCAAGCACGGCCGCATCCTTGCCGACGAGGTCGCGGTTGAGGACCGCATGTCCGCCCGGCTCCCGAGGCGGCGAAAAGGCGAGCTTGGTGAGCGCGCCGATCTGCTGCGGGTTGAGACGATAGCCGCCGTGACGGCCCATCGCGTCCATCAACGCATCGAAGATGCTGCTAACCGCGAAGACTTCCTTTTCGCCGATGCACAACAGGTTGTTGTCATAGGCCGCTCCTGCGACGATCGACTTGGCCGCATGCTCGATATCGGCCGTTTCGTCAACAACGACGGGCGGATTTCCCGGCCCGGCGACGACCGCCTTCTTGTGGCTCGACATGGCCGCTCGTGCGACCGCCGGCCCCCCGGTGACGCACAGCATGCGCACACCGCGGTGATTGAAGATTTCATCGGCTGACTCGATTGTCGGCTCGCCGATGATCGTCACCAGATTGTCGATGCCGATCGCGTCCCGGAAGGCCCGGTTGAAGACGCGGACGCCTTCGCAGGCGATCCTGGCCCCGGAAGGATGCGGGTTGACGACCATCGTGTTCCCCGCCGCCACCATGTTGACGACGTTCCCGGCGAGCGTTGGCAATGAGTGCGTGACCGGCGTGATGGCCCCGATGACACCGAAGGGGGCGTACTCCTCCAGGGTGATGCCGCCGTCGCCGCTCCAGGCGTCCGTTTTCAGGGCCTCGGTCCCCGGCACGCGTTTGATGATCTGCAGCTTTTCGATCTTGTGGTCGAGCCGCCCGATCTTCGTCTCCTCCATCTCAGCGCGGCCCCACATCTCCGCATTTTGTTCACACAGATCCTTGACGATCTGCACGACCTTCGCCCGGTCCGCGATCGGCCGCTGCGACAGTTGGCGAAACGCTTCATTTGCCGCCGCGACCGCGTCATCGACCGAGCGGAACACCCCGTCGTCACCGTGACTGTCATAACTCCGTCCGTCAGAGCCCCGACCATTAGGGAGGGGACCGGTCGCTAACGCTCGCGGCTCTGACCGCTGCGTCGCCGACATCACCGGAATGCCGCTTTGGGATTTGAAATCTGAGACTTGAGATCTCAGATGCCCATTGGCTGTTGGTGTCAGGCGGCTCTTCCCCAATTCGTTGAGGACTTCTTCGATGACGGTGCGGATGGTGGTTTCGTTCATGGCCAAGTGATGTTGTTTCGCGATGATCGATCGGGGAAATCGTCCGTGAATCGCGTGAGTCCGTTAAGAGCCGCCGAGAGACATCTGTTGTGTCTCGGCCCAGTGTTCGATTTTGGTTCGTGTGGGGAACATGGCCAGCATCCAGAAGACCAATCCACCGGCGACGGCGAGCGACCACCAGTTGTGCTCAACCAGACAGGCGATCAGGTTGAAAAACGCCGCCCCTTCCAGCAGTGCCAGACCAATGATCGTTTTCATGAGGTACACGCCGTACAGTTGCTGGTTGTCCGCCCCGCGACCTTGCCGCGCGGCAATCAGTGGCGGAATCACCAGGTGCAACACGAACGCCACGCCGGCGAAAACCGCTCCGGCTCCGCTGATGAACAATCCATTCGAGGCGTCTATTAGGGCCCCCAACGCAAGGACAACAATCGCTGCAAACGTCACGACGCCGCCCACCATCGCTCCGGTGATGATCTGCGTCGTTCGCGCCACTTCGCCGATGCTCAACGATTGCTGCGACATGCCTTACTCCGTGCCATTGCCACTGATGTAGACGTCCCTGTCGGCAACACGCACGTTGTCGACAATGCCGACGATCGCACAGTCGACCGGCAAGTTGCTGGTCTCATCGGTAAAACGCGCACTCGATCCCTGCACGATCATGACGACCTCGCCCTCCCCTGCCCCAACCGTGTCGACGGCAATGAACGTCCGCCCCGTCGGCTGCAAGTCTTCCCCGGTCTGTTCGTTGATCCGCAACGGCTCGACCACGAACAGCGTCTGTCCGGTCATGATCGGAGCCTTCTGAGTCGCGGTGACGTTGCCGGTGATGCGTGCGAGGAACATGGGTTGAGTCCAGTGATGAATGTTGAGAGTCCAGTGTGCCGTGTGCCATGTGCCGAGTCTTACTCTGGACCCTGGACCCTGGACACTCGATTCATTGTCTGTCTCGCGACGACAATCTCCTCATTCGTCGGCACGATCCACACGTCGATGCGGCTGTCGCCTGTCGAAATCCGTCTCTCGCCCTCGCTCAGTGTCTCAGTCTCTCCTCGTCTTTCACTGGCCTCTGGATTCTGGACACTGGACTCATTGATTCTCAAGCCGACGTAGTCCATGCCGTCACAGACGTTGCTGCGAATGCGCGTACTGTTTTCGCCGATACCACCGGTGAACACGATCGCATCGGCTCCGTTGAGGACCGCCAGAAATTGTCCGATGTATCGCTTGATGTCCGCCGCGTAGACCTTGAGGGCCAATTCGGCTTGTGTGTTTCCTCGCTCAGCCGCTTGCTCGATGTCCCGCAGGTCGTTGGAGACGCCGCTCATACCCAGCAGTCCGCCTTGTGACGCCAGCTCGTCCAACAGTGTGTCGTAGTCCTTGCCGGAGAGCCGCTTGACCAGCCGCAGGGCGAACGGGTCCATGTCGCCGACACGGTTGTTCTGCGGCAGTCCGGACTGCGGCGTCATCCCCATCGACGTCGACCGGGACACGCCCCCCTCCATCGCACAGATCGAACTGCTCCCGCCCAGGTGACAGGAGATGACCTTCAAATCGTCCCGCCCGGTCAACTGGGCCATCCGTGTGCCGATGTACCGATGGCTCGCTCCGTGATAACCCCACCGCCGCACGTCGTACATGTCACGCCACTCGTGAGGCACGGCATACGTCCGGTACTCCTCCGGGATCGTCTCATGAAAAGCGGTTTCCAACGCCGCGACGAGCGGAATCGCGGGGAACGCCGCCCGCAGTTGTCGCATCGCCTTGACATACGGCGGGTTGTGAGCCGGTGCTACGTCCGCCAATGTTTCCATCGCATCAAGCAACGCGTCGTCGACGATCCGCACACCGCTCAACTTGCCGGCGAAGACCGCCTTGAAACCGACCGCACCCACCTCCTCGACCGACGACAGGCACCCGGTCTGAGCATCCGTCAGTTGGTCGAGACACATCTGTACGGCTGCCGCATGGTCGGCAATCGGCCGTTGAATCTCCTGGCGATGCCCGCCGATCATGACCGCACAGTTCGAGTCGGCCTCCTGCCCGATGCGGTCGATTCCGCCCCGCGCCAACTCCGTCTCCGTCTGCATATCGAACAGCCCATACTTGAAGCTGGTCGATCCGAGATTGGCAACAAGGATTTTCACCATGCCCTCCGGGCAAAATATCGAATATCGAAATCAGAATGACGAAGGAATGACGAAATCCGAATGACCGAGCCTCTGCACTTTGGGGATTTCGTGCTTCGAGCTTCCTTCGTCATTGGGTGCTTCGACATTCGTCATTCACTCTCAAAAGTTCTCCATCAGCCCGTCGCTCGGCCGCGGGATGATGTGGGCGCTGACCAGTTCGCCGACTTTCGAGGCCGCACTGGCACCGGCGTCGACCGCTGCGCGGACGGAGCCGACGTCTCCCTGGATGATGGTTGTCACGTAGGCACCGCCGATTTGCACCTGCTTGACGAGCGAGACGTTCGCCGCCTTCAGCATGGCGTCGGCCGCTTCAATCTGGGCGATGAGCCCTTTGGTTTCGATCAGTCCGATGGCTTCATTCATGATGAGTTGAGTGTCTCGGGTTGAGAGTGAAGAGTCTTAAGCCCACGGGCTGCGCCCCGTGGGTGCTTACTTGGCGGCTTTCGCAGAGGGCAACACGCTGACGAGTTCTTCGTGCGGGCGGGGAATGACCTGCACGCTGACGACTTCGCCGATCTTGCTCGCCGCACTGGCACCGGCATCGACGGCCGCCTTGACCGCAGCGACGTCGCCCACCATGAACACGGTCACCAAGCCGCTGCCGACTTTTTCCCAGCCAGCCATTTGAACGTTGGCCGCCTTCAGGGCCGCATCGGCCGCTTCGATCATCGCGATGAGACCTTTGGTCTCAATCATTCCGAGGGCTTCCATTGTCTTCGTCGCCATTTGTGGGTCTCCAGTGAGTGGGTTGAAGTAAGCAAGTTTCAAGTGGCAAATCTCAAACAAGCCACAAAGCTTCAAAACTCAAAGCTGATCTTCCTTGCCGATTGTGACCTGAGTCTTGTTTGGGAATGGGCACTTGCCGTTTGTCATGATTGACATGCACATTGGTGCGGTTTCAGCAACTCTACCTTCGTTGCATTCTCCAGGTTGATCGCATTGCCTTCGTCCGTGTCGAGGTGGACTTCCAGTTTGATTTTGTTGTCGCCGCCGCGGACTGAGACGTTCTCCAACACGGTCGTGCAGCCGGGCGATTCAACGCGGAGATGCATCAGGTTTTTGTCGCGGACCCCGTGGTGGGCCATGTCGGCGGGGGACATGTGGACATGCCGCATCGCGCGGATCACGCCCTGTTTGAGTTCCAGCGAACCGGCCGGGCCGACGAGCAGGCATCCGGGCGTTCCCTGGATGTCACCGCTGATGCGGACCGGGATGTCGAGACCGAGCGAGACTGAATCGGTAAACGCCAACTCAACCTGTGAGTCGCTGCGGCACGGCCCGAGCACGCGGACTTCCGGCAGAATGCGACGCCGCGGCCCGACGATAGCCACCGTCTCTTCGGCCGCGTAGTAGCCCTCCTGGTACAGATCCTTCACCGGCGTGAGTGTTCGACCTCTGCCAAACAGGATCTCGACATGCTCTTCCGTCAAATGACAGTGACGGGCCGAGATGTTCACGACCAGCGGATTCGGTTTACGGGCGGTCGCCGGTTCATTGAGCGACATCCGTCGCGAGAGAATCTCTCGGACAACACGTTCAACATCGGCGCGGGCGAGGGTGCTCATGGCATTTTGTGTCGGTCCGTTTAGCCGCACACTTCAAATGTGTGCGGCTAAACGGACCTCATGTCGCGATGATCAGTTCGATGCCGTGTTCCCTCACGATCTCCTTCCATTCGTCCGTGATCCCGGTGTCGACCACCATGCGGTCGACGCCTTCCAAGCGGCACAGGTGGGCCAGTTCCGAGTGTCCCAGCTTGCCGCTGTCGGCCACGACGATCACCTCGTCGGCGGCCTCCATCATCTGCCGCTCGGTTTCGACGAGCAGCGAGTTGCTGTTGAATAGTCCCGCCTCCGTGATTCCTCCGACACTCATGACCAGTCGCCGGGCATGAATGCCTTTGAGCGCCTCCACCGTGAGGCTCCCCAGGGCGACGCCCGTCTTCGGGTAGACATAGCCGCCCAGGTAGACGAGTTCGATGTTCGAGGCTCCCACGAGCAAATTGGCCGTGGGCAACGAATTGGTCACCACTTGCAGGTTTTTTCCGCCGAGGTGCCGCGCGACTTCGAGGGTGCTGGTCCCGCCGTCGAGGATCACCGTTTCGCCGGATTCAATCAAACCAGCCGCCGTTCGACCGATTCGCTGTTTTTCGTCTGTCGCGCGACCACGTCGGTCGTCAAAACCGGTCAGTGACTCCCCGACGTACGCCGCACCGCCTCTTGTTCTCCGAATCTGTCCAATTCGTCCAAGATATTCCAAATCCCGCCTGACGGTCGACTCGCTGGCCCCGACCTCATCCACGAGAGCCTGCAGGGACACATACCCCTTGGATTCAACGACTTCCAGGATACTTTCGCGTCTCTGGTCGACGAGCATGGGCGGAAACTATCCGAGAAAACGATCGTCCTCACGACAGTGTGGCACATCAGGCACCAGTATTCAATCGTTAACCGTCAAAAAATGTCATATACGCTCACTCTCGTTGTTTTCTGTGCAGAGTACCTGTTCTCTCGAAAAGGTTACATGACGAATCGAGTCCGGGCAGAGCGGGGCGACCGGTCTGATGCATTTTCGCAACATCGGGATCGTAGGAACGGCAGAATCGGTCTCACCCGTCGTGCACCGGCGGCACCTGTCTGAGCGGCAGTGCGCGGGCAAGGTTTGCGGGTTTGATTCGCTCAATGGCGGGGGTGGCTGGGCGATCTGAGATCGATGAATCGTCCCGCACGTCGAACTCCGGGGCTGTGGGCAGTGAACGAACCGCGTCACGGCCCCAGTGTTCGGCCTGGGCAGACGGGTCCGTTGCCTCGACATCGCCCCAGCCAGCTGGAAATGAGTGAGCACCACCGTTGAACGGATGCACCCGTTGGCAGCCGCGCCCCGGATGGCCCGTCAGGAGGGCAACCGTTTGAGCATCGCCTTAGCGCGGCTCTTCCAGACAGACTGCTTTCGGGCGATGGCGGAGGGGCTGGCGTCGATGTCCATGATCAGGCCTTGCAGTTGTTCGCGGGCCTTGTCCGCTTTCCCCCCGTCCGCATAAAGGCAGGCCGACAAGTGTAAGGCCTCGGGATGCCGCCAGCGTTTGATGTGTCCCTCCAAGTGAGCCCGCGCCTCTTCCGAGCGCCCCAGGGCGTGCAGCGTTTTCGCGAACAGCAACGACACGTCCCCGAATTTGTAGGCGGGATCGATGGCGAGTAGCCGCGCGAGGTTGTCGTGCGCCGTCTCGAACTGCTTCGACCGAAACTGCCCGCAACTGGCGCCCCACAGGGCCTGCGGGTTCTCCGGGTCCTTCTCGAGTGCCTGCAAGTAGGCGTCGAGCGACTGGTCCCATTGTCCGGTCTCGCGGAGGGCGTCACCCAGTTCGATGAACTGGTACGGATTGCCGATCTGACGGGCGGCAATCCGGAGGCGGTTGATGTCCCGCTTGCGCGTCAGACGCTGCATGACACCCGGTGCGGCGATGTTGGCACCGGGCAACCAGCGTGCCAGAAAGTAGATGGGGGGCCCGACGAATGGGACGATGAGAATGATCCACAGCCAGACGCCCCGTTCGGGATCATGCCTCAGGCACCAGATCGCCATCCAGATCATGAAGGCGAAATAGGCCCACCCGCCCCACCAAGAGACAAGATCCCACAATCCGAAACCGGGCTCCGGCGGCACAAAAGGGCTCTCCGCAGGCGGCCTGTCAGAGATCTGAGCGAACAGGAACATCGCGCAAGTGAAGCAGGAGAGGAGTGCATCCGGTTGAGACGACCGACTCCCGCATTGTGACAAAGTCACCGGTCGAATGCATCGCTGCACGGGTGTTGTGTCATGGCCAACGTTTTCTTAATGAAAGGCTGACTCACACACAGTCGCCTATTCCCGGTGGCCCCGTGCCCAGTCCGGTCGATAGAATGAGTGGCACAGCAATTGATCATTCCAGGAGCGTGCCCCATGACGTGCCGATGTTCTCACGCGGCGAAGGCGACCTCGCCCGAAGGCACCGACCTGCCCGCGGGATGCCAACTCAACGGCGTTCCGGTGAATGCGAAGACCGGACTGTTGGCGGTCGCTGTGCTCGTCGGGACCATGCTGGCGGCAAGTGTCGGGTATCGTCTGCTGGCTGACGGTGCGGCTGATCTGACGCTTCCCGCCGGACCCGCTCCGGCCAACGCGCTGGGCGGAGAGGACGACGGGGTTTCTCCGCCGGGCTAATCCGCAAGCGGAGTTGGTGGCGACTGTTCCGTGAGCAGGCTCATCGCGACTTGGCCGGCGGTTTGGCCGGCGGCGGGTTCGTGAATCGCCATGCCCATCTCGGTCAGCAGGTGTTCGGCTCGTTCGGGCGTGCAGAATCGTTCTGTCTGGCGAACGAAGGGGGTGAACTCGTCGTCCCGCAGGGCGGCGGCGAACGAGGGGTAGCGCGTGATGAGATGGCGGGGGGCACGGGCGGCGATCAGCTCTTGGCAACGTGCTGCGACTTCGGGCCAACCGGCGTGCGTCGCCGCCAGGCCGGTCAGGACGAGAAACCGATCCCGGCCGATTGGTTGCAGTTTGCGTGAGGCGATCGAGGCCAATTGGGCGTACAGCAACATGGCCCGTTCGGGGTTGCCGGTCACAAGCGTCCCTCCGTTTTTCGGTCGGTGCGGATGATGCCACGAGAATCACGGGGTGAACGGGATTTGCAATCCATCATAGGCGAGTTCGACGCCGTCGGGCAGCCGCGCGTTGGTCGCCTCGTATTCCAACTTGTGGGAAACGTGCGTGAAGTAGGTTTGCCGCGGCTTCACCCGTTCGACGACCTCCAATGCTTCGGCGACGTTCAAGTGCGTTGGGTGCGGGTCGTCCCAGAGGCAGTCGAGAATCAGCACGTCGAGATCCTGCAGCAGCGGCCAGCTTTCATCGGGGATGAGTTTGCAGTCGGTGCAGAAGGCGACGTTTCCCAGGCGGTAGGCGAGGACCGGTGTGCCGCCGTGCCAGATGCGGAATGGCCGAATCGTCATCCCCAGAAGTTCGAATGGTTGGACGCTGATGGGACGAAACTCCAGTCGCGGGACCGAGTGCTGATGCGTCTTCTGCTCCGGAGGGATGAACGCATAACTGAACACGGAGCGGAGCGATTCTTCGACGTTCGCTTCACAGTACAGCGGCACGGGGGCTTTGCGTTTGTAGCCGAAGATGCGGAGGTCATCGAGACCGAGGATGTGATCGGCATGGGCGTGGGTATAGACCACCGCATCGACGCGGTGCACGTGCTCGCGGATCAATTGAATCCGCAATTCGGGCGGCGTGTCGATGAGAAAGTTCCCCTCGGGAGCCTCGACGAATACGCCGGTCCGTGTCCGCTGGTTCCGCGGGTTGCCCGACCGGCAGACATCGCAGTCGCAGCCAATCATCGGCACGCCCATGCTGGTCCCGGTGCCGAGCAGTGTGAGGGTGCGTGTCATTGAGTTGAGAGTTGAGAGTTGAGAGTTGACCTCGTTCCCAAACTTCGTTTGGGAACGCACCTTCACGAAACTCTGTTTCGCAGTCAGCGGGTAGCGCGTGATTGTCCCGACCCGTGTCGCAACGCGACAAGAAGCATCACAGTATAACGTCCCATCAAAGCGAATCGACCGGTCAATCACAGGCTTCCGGCGGCTGCGCGGCACCGGTCGGGACAACCCGTGCCACTTTCAACCCTCGACTTTCGACCTTCAACCGCCAAAGGCGCTCACGCCGTCCGGGCTGATCAGCAGGAGTTCTTCGCTGAGCGGATGGTCCATTTCGTCGTGATCGTCACGCACCCTCTGACGGACATGCGCGAGCATCTCCTCGGAGTCGAGATTAACCGCGACGAAGAAATCCCGGCTGGGAAGCCCGATGGCGAACGTGCTGCCGATCACTTTGCGCATCTTTGTGCGGAAGCTTTCGCTGAGGACGCGGACGGCGTTGTACGAATCGGGCTGCGTGGGCATGACCATGGTCGGACCATCGTCCCCGCCCGCCACGGCCATTTCCATCGGCTTGTTTTCAAAATAGCTGTCGAGATTCGTCAGGGCGATGGCGTGCAAGTCGTCGACTCCGATGTCCCATTGCGTCAGCAGGTCGTGGCGGACGTACCAGTAGGCGTGCGATTCGTCGACGACATACAGCACCGCCAAGCCGGCAATCCACGGTTGCCCCACGAAGTTGGGGAACCGCTCCTGCCAGACTTCTTCGGGATAAAGCATGGGCATGATCCGCTCACGCACGCTCTCCAGAGGGGGATCGGACTGCTCACTGCCCCACCCCTGGATTTGCACGACCGTCGTCAGTGCCGGCAGGATGATCTCCTCGAACTTCTCCGGGACTTTGATGTACGACCGGTA
Organism: Planctomycetaceae bacterium; assembly: GCA_029259845.1. Classification (GTDB taxonomy): domain Bacteria; phylum Planctomycetota; class Planctomycetia; order Planctomycetales; family Planctomycetaceae; genus JAHBXU01. The sequence goes on from JAJDEI010000042.1 coordinate 14,553, forward strand.
GAAGTTGAACAGGTTGACGTTCGATTCACCCAGTTTGAGTTGAAATCCCTCGCCGGCTTCGCAGTCCAGCAAGGGGAACTTGTCCTTCGCCAGCGCGAGCACACGCTCGGCGAATACGTTCGGCGGATCGGCCGGATTCGGCGTGAACCGCAGCGTCCGCAGGATGAGTGCGGCGATCGATTCCATCTCATGGTCCGGAGCGGCTGAATGAACCAGGTGCCCCATCAGTACGACCGGCCCCTGCCGCAGGCCCCACAGTCGCCACCGACGCCATTCGCCCCGGGTGAAGGGACGTTTCCACCAGGGAGGCTGCCGTTCGAACTGGGCTTCGCCCTCAAGGCTCAGGCTCTCGAAGTCGCCCCGAATTGCCGCGGCATCCCGCACGGAACGGTTCTGGGAGAACACGCTGTCGGGCGAGATGAGCCGCTCCAGCGGGACTTCCTCCGTGTCCTGGCTCCACGCGGCTCGCAGCGTCAGCACCGACTCGCCGCCCGGTGAGGCCAACGTCGTTGTCTCCTCCTCCTGAGTGACCGTCCATTCCGGGGGAAACCACAGCCGGTACCAATTTGTCGGACCGGAGAGCGATTGCCAATGTTCGGGAGGATCAAACGACAAGAGAATCCTTTAATCGTCGGTAGGTCAGGAACCCATCACGGGGCGCGGCTTTCCTCGTTCCCAAGAGGCTGTTTTCGTCGTTCCTCGTTCCTAAACTCTGTTTGCGAACGCACCTTCCCGAAGCTCTGCTTCGCGAATCGTCGTATGGCTCCGGTGACGCTGATGAGGGGCGAGAAACGGAGTTTCTCGAAAGTGCGTTCCCAAACCGGAGTTTGGGAACGAGGAAGTTTGGGAACGAGGAAGCTTGGGCACGAGGAACCGGTGGGCGAGAAAACGATCATTCGGCGCGGCTCCGTTCGAGATACACCATCCGTAAATCGTGCAGCGACTGTTCCAGCAGCTTGGCTTCGGCGTCCGTCAGGTTGCCTTGTGTCTTCTCGTCCAACACTCCCAGCATATCAATGAAATGGCGGGCGAGCGGAAGCTGGACTTCCGTCTGGCCGTCATCCGGGTGCCCCATCAGCCCCAGGGAGACCATCGCCTGCGTCGAAAACAACCCGACCAGCGTGCTGAATTCCGGCTGGGGAAGCTGGGCCGCGTCAATCTGCGGCTGACGTTCCCCCGCCTCGTCGGCGATTGATGATTGTTCTTCTGTCGGCGACGGTTGGGCGTCGCTTTCCGCCGCCCGCTCCGCGTCCAGAAGCGCGTCCTCGGCTTTGACGCGATCTTTCCAATCTTCGTCCGATTTGATCTCCAATTCCGGAGACCCGTCTTCTGCGTCTGCCATATCCAACCTCATTAATCGGCACGGGTCACACGGGAACCGCAGATTCGGGAACACGGCCGGAACTTGGTCGGTTCAGTCTTTCAGCGGCGATGTCGCCCGGAACGGGAATCGCGCGTTCCGTATAGGAAAGATACGGCCCGCACGGCCTCCCGGCAACTGTCACTGCCGTTTCGCATGGTGGCCCTGTCCGGCTCCCAGGATGTGCGGGACTGCGTCGAAGATGCGCGGCGCGAGACACCGGGTGTCTCACTGGCGGATTGCCCGTTGGCACCGATCGGATGCCGCCGGCCTGAAAGACGCTCCTCGCAATTTGAAACAGCGGATGGCTGCGACATCCTCGTCCGCCGTTCGCCCGCTCCCGGAATGACTGCCGAGTAGTCACACGCTGCCCATTGGAACGGCATGACGCCCGTCCCCGAGGGAGAACTGCCGGCAGTGGAGTTCCTTAAGTGCTTGTCTATAAGAGATTTGCGCAGTGCGACCGGCGAGGCGTCCCTTGCGGCACGTACTTTGCATACATTGATTGTTCCGATTGGCTCAAACACAGTTTTCTTCTGTCAGCGCGGCCCCAGCCACCATGACGAAATCACCACGTTCTGAGGCGAGTGTCGCGTGACCGGGGGGGTGGCCGGACCGAGTCCTTGTGGGCCTTGTCCGGGCGAGCGCCCACGCCCCCGGTCACCTTCACTCGCTCTCGTTCACTTTGTGGGCCGGTATTTTCGGGGAGGGTGGCTGGGGCGCTCTGACGCATGGATCGTCTCTCACGCTCGTTTTCTGGGGCTGTGTGCGGTTCAGAGCGCGCCCATCGCCCCGGATAAGAAACGCTTTCGGCAATTGCGCGACCCGCATTTCGCCCCAGCCACCTTGGCGCGGGGCGATCACTTCAAACGATCAGAGCGGTCGTCTCCGCGTGGCCGCACATCAAGTTGAAGTTCTGCACGGCAACGCCCGCAGCCCCTTTGATCAGGTTGTCCAGCGCCGCGAGCAGGATCACCCGGTCCTGAACCACGCGGAGGCTGATGTCGCAGTAGTTCGTGTGGGCGACGTCCTTCGTCCGCGGCAGATGCTCCACGACCCGCACGAACGGCTTCCCAGCATAAAACTCCTTCATCGCCGCCAACAGTTCCGCTTGCGATGCCTCGCTTGCCGGTTTCGCACGGCCCGTCGGTTTCGCATAAATGGTCGCCAGAATCCCCCGGTCCATCGGCGTCAGATGCGGCGTGAAGATCACCTCCACCGACTGTCCGCTCACCCCAGAGAGCACCTGATCGATCTCCGGAGTATGACGATGCGTTCCGACGGCGTATGCCGAGATGCTCTCGTTGCATTCAGCATACAGGATGTTCGTCTTGGGGGACCGCCCTGCCCCGCTCACGCCGCTCTTGGCGTCGATAATGATGCCGGTCGGCTCGATCAACCCTGCCGATAACAGCGGGGCGAGCGCCAGAATCGACGTGCTCGTGTAGCACCCCGGATTGGCGATCAGCGTCTGGCCGGGAATCCGGTCTCCGAACAACTCCGGCAACCCGTAGACCGTGCGCCCCAGCCGCGCGGGGTCGGTGTGCACGTGGCCGTACCACTGCTCATAGGCCCCCGGATCACTCAGCCGATAGTCGGCGGACAGGTCGATTACCCGCATCCCCGCGTCCAGCAACTGCGGCACGCTCTCCATGCTCGCCACATGCGGCAGGCAACAGAAGCAGACCTCCGCCCGCTCGCCCAATTGCTGCGGCGACAGGTTTTCGAACGACAGATCGAGCCGCTGGGACAGAGACGGGTGTACACTCGACACGTGCCCCCGCTCCGACCGACTGGTGATCGCGGTAATCTCGGCCTCCGGGTGCCGGAGCAAAATCTTGATGAGTTCGAGCGCCGTGTATCCGGTCGCTCCCAGAATGGCAACACGTGTCATGAGTGGTGGAGTGGTGGAGTGGTGGAGTGGTGGAGTGGTGGAGTGGTGGGCGAGCATTCACCACCCTCTCCAAGCCCACGGGCTGCGCCCCGTCGGCACGGACGCTGATTCTACGCCCCCCACCCGGACCCGTCGACACACCGGCAGGTTCGGGCTCGGTGATTCGGTGATTCAAATCGCAACGTCTTTCGCTCGTTCGTCCGTCGGCGTTGCCTACGGGCTAAATTGCTTCATTGATGCGCGTTAGCCGCGAGCCAACGGCGAGCGCCACCAGACAGAGATCTTCACAACAGTGACCCCCCGAATTCCCCCACCGAGTTCCCTCGCCCGGTCCGTCCTTTGCCCTTCTCGCTCCCACGTCACACGTTCAAACCGGCGGCGACTCCTCGGAGGAATCGTAGAAGGACTCATACGTCAGCAGCCGATCCCGATAGACCAGCAGCAGCACGCCGCACACCACGGGGACGACGTTCGTCAGTCCCAGCAGAATCTGCAGTACGGCCAGCACGCCGCAGCGTTCGTGAAGCTCGTGCGGCGGCATCGATTCGGCGCGCTGAAACGTCGAAAACTCGTAAATCGCCAGCAGCACGTACGGCAAGGCGATCACAAAACCGAAACAGGGGACCAGCACCATCCAGCCGACCGCCGTCACCGCGTTCCAGCAGGATGAGACGATGATCGGCGCGGTCACAATCGGCGGCGGATAGTCATAGACCGCCACGCCATCAGACGTTCGCCCGCCGGACGTGCGACCATCGAGGAACGATCCGCAATGTTTGCATTTGATCGCCGCCGCGGCAATCGCCTCCGCACAAAAGGGGCATGACTTCGTGTCACTCACGGGAAAACGGTCCTTTCAGCCGCCGGGAAACGAGGGGAAACGCACACGTCATTCGTCGTTCGGGCGTCCATCTTTGAAAAATCTGCGGTCCGCCGTCAGAATATGGTCTTCAACCAGTCCGCGACAATCGCGATGAACCAACCTCGCAGCTGAAATCCCCAGCCCCAAACCAACGCCTTTGGCGTCGAATGGTGGCGGGAAAACCACCAAACTCAAGTTTCCGTGTTCGACGAACACCGACGCATCGTCCCCCGACGGCACAGCCGCCGGCTTGGGATGCCTCCACAACCTTGGAAGAAACAAACATCTCCCACCACAAGGAACCAACATGTCCAACGTCGCCCCCATCGCCTCCGCCGCCCTGTCGGAAACCGACGGCCTCCTGCGGCTCGCGCCGAACTGGGTGCCCCGCTCCTTCCTGCAGCCCGGACGTCGGCTCAAACTACACCCGGCCGACTACTACGCCCTCGGCATGCACCGCGGCGGCATCGACGAACGCTGGTTCGGCTCCACCACCGAAGCGGCCAACGACAACCGCAACTGGGACGAGGGACTCTCCTACTGCGTGCACAACGGTGAGCGATTTCTGCTGCGGGACGTCGTCGCCGAACTCAAAGGCGAAGTCATCGGCGATGCCATCTGGGACAAGTACGGCAAGTGGCCGGTCTACTCCAAGTTCTTCGACAACATGGGGCCCATCCCGCATCACATGCACCAGAACTCCGAGCAGGCGGCCAAGGTCGGCCAGGAAGGCAAGCCGGAGAGCTACTACTTCCCGCCGCAGATGAACGCCATCGGCAACAATTTTCCCTACACCTTCATGGGGCTGGAGCCGGGCACGACCAAGCAGGACGTCGTCGACTGCCTCGATCGCTGGAACGATGGTGACAACGGCATTCTCGACCTCTCCAAAGCGTACCGCCTCAAACCGGGCACCGGCTGGCTCATCCCCCCCTGCGTGCTGCACGCTCCCGGCTCGCTCGTCACCTACGAGCCGCAATGGGGCAGCGACGTGTTCGGCATGTACCAAAACCTCGTCGAAGGCCGCGAAGTCCCGCGCGCTCTGCTCACCAAAGATTTCCCCGAAGAGCATCACGACGACAATCAATACCTGGTCGACGCCCTCGACTGGGAGAAGAACACCGACGCCAGCTACAAGGACTCCAACTACCTCGAACCGATCGTCAGCGAAGAGGGCGACGGCTACTGCGACAAATGGATCGTCTACGGCACCGTCGACGGCCAGCAACTGTTCACCGCCAAGGAACTCACCTTGCAACCCGGAGCGAAGTGCACGATCAAAGACGGCGGCGCCTACGGCTGGATCACCGTCCAGGGCATGGGCAAGCTCGGCAGCCTGCACCTGCAGTCCCCGGTGATGATCCGTTTCGGCGCCATGACCGAAGACGAAGTCTTCGTCACCGCCAAACGCGCCAACTCCGGCGTCACCTATGAGAACACCGGCACGGAGCCCCTCGTCGGCCTCCGCTACTTCGGTCCCGATGCCCAGCCGCATGCACCGGCCAACGGCGCGTGGAAGAAGTAATCGTCAGAATCAGTGTGGCCGGGGCTGGACCGAAGGGAAGCCCCGGTACCACGGCAATCGCACGTCGATGTTGGGCCTCTGAAACATGATTGCAGTTTGGCCGCTTCAGCCAAGGGTGAAACGGTGGTTTCTCAAGTCGAATCGAGTCCGGCATTCGATCGCGCGGAGAGTTGAAAAATGTGCAGACGA
>JAJDEI010000043.1 GCA_029259845.1 Planctomycetaceae bacterium
TTCAAAGATTGAAGCTGGGGAACCTCGTAACCCGAAGCGTCAGCGAGGGACGAATCGCTCACTCACGTTCGCTTCCTCGCTGACGCTTCGGGTTACCATTGAGCTTGTCCCGGCCGGTCCTCTCCAAAGTGAAACTTTGAATGGCCCTGGGGGTCGGTGATGCGTGCGAGAGTATTCCGTCGATCTGCGGTATCATGCCATTGCCATCAACCTTGATCCTTTGAAAACGACCGGGACCCGCCAGGGTTCGTCAGTGCGATGAACCCGACCGGTCTTCGGTGACTATGGAAAGACACCTGGATGAGAATCCCATCGACGCAATTGCTGTTCATCGGCCTGTTTCTCCTGTTGGCCGGGATGTCTCCGCCTGCTGTCTTGGCGCAACCGGTCCGGTTCTATGTGGCCCCGGACGGCAACGATGCGTGGTCCGGGCGAATTGCCACTCCCAACGCCGACGAGACGGACGGCCCGGTGGCCACGTTGGTTCGAGCCCGCGACGTCGTCCGGGAACGCCGCCAGTCAGACCAATTGCCGGAGGGGGCCATCGTCACCGTGGCGGAGGGCACCTACGTCTTCGAGGTGCCGCTGGAGTTGACGAACGAGGACGCCGGCACCCAAGCGGCCCCCGTCGTCTTTCAGGCCGAAGCGGGCAAACCGGTCCGGCTGCTCGGCGGCAGGGTCGTCCGAGACTGGAAGCCTGTTGAAGACGCGAACGTCCTGGAGCGAATCGACCCCGCGGCTCGCGAACATCTCGTAAGCGCCGACTTGAAGCAACTGGGAATCTCGGACTTCGGCTCGCCGGCGGGGGGCGGGGTTGAGCTGTTTTTCGGCAGCCGTCCGATGACCGTTTCGCGATGGCCGAACGAAGGCTTCGTGAAGATTGTCGACGTGCTGGGAAAAACGGAGCGTATCAGTCATGGCCGAAAAGGCTGCGCCGAGGGGATTTTCTCGTATGACGGCGACCGGCCCAGCCGCTGGGTCGGCGAGGCGGACGCCTGGGTGCATGGCTACTGGTTCTGGGATTGGTCCGATCAGCGTCACAAGATCAAGTCGATCGACACCGAACGTCGCGTGATCGAAGTGGAGCCGCCGTATCACGGCTATGGGTATCTCAAGGGACAGTGGTTCTACGGATTCAATCTTCTCTCGGAGATCGATCAGCCGGGCGAGTGGTACGTCGACCGCGCGCAGGGCACGCTGTACTTCTGGCCTCCTGCTCCGGTCGCGCAGAGCGAGGCGGTCGTCTCGGTGATCCCCACGCTGGTGACCATGAAGGACGTGTCACACCTCACCTTGCGCGGCTTCACCCTGGAAGGGGCCCGCGGAACGGCCGTCACAGCATCCGGCGGCACGGACAACCGTATCGTCGGCTGCACGATTCGCAACGTGGGCGGATGGGCGGTGACGGTCTCCGGAGGGACGCGCCACGCAGTCATCGGCTGCGACATGTCCCAGATGGGCGGCGGCGGTATCTCGCTGTCCGGCGGGGATCGGACCACCTTGACGGCGGCCGGACACTTCGCGGAGAACAATCACATTCATCACTACGCCCGCGTAAAGCGTGTCTATCAACCGGGCATTACGTTGCAGGGTATCGGGAACCGGGCGTCTCACAATCTGATTCACAATGCACCCCACATGGGCATGGGCTTCGGTGGCAACGACCACGTGATCGAACTCAACGAGATCCACAGCGTCTGCTACGAATCGAACGACGCGGGGGCAATCTACACCGGCCGCAACTGGACGATGCGGGGCACCGTCATTCGCAACAACTACATGCACGACGTGAACGGCTTTGAGGGCCGCGGCTGTGTGGGCGTCTACCTTGACGACATGTTCTGCGGGACGGAGATCTCAGGCAACTTGTTCTACCGTGTCACGCGGGCCGCCTTCATCGGCGGCGGCCGAGATTGTGTGGTCGCGAAGAACCTGTTCGTGGACTGCAATCCGTCGTTGCATATCGACGCCCGCGCCCTCGGCTGGGCGCACGGTCACACCGACGAGTGGATCAAAGAGGGCCGCGAAAAGGGCACGCTTTCGGGCATCCGTTACCACGAACCGCCCTACAGCGAGCGCTACCCGGAACTGGTCAACATCCTGGACGAGGAGCCGGCTGCGCCGCGGGGCAACCGGGTTTTCGCCAACGTCTCATTCGGCGGCACCTGGGACGGCGTGCGCAGCGAAGCGCGGAAGTACCAGGCGATCGAAAGCAACCTCGTCGATGTGGACCCGCTGTTTGCCACGCCCGAACGGCTGGGCGACGGGAAGTTCCCCCGTGCCGTCGACTTCGCCCTCCAGCCGGACTCGCCCGCCTGGGCCGTCGGATTCGAAGCATTGCCTCTTGATGCGATCGGCCTCTACGAAGACGAAACCCGTGCGAGTTGGCCCGTCACCCACAAAGTACGGTGACGGCGGCGTCTCAGAGCCCCGACCGTAAGCGACGGAACCACACCTGCCCCCTCCACGGACGGGCGCATCCGCTCAACGGCGGAGAGTGGCTTCGACGGGTGGCTGGGGCACCCTTGTTCCAGGGCCATTCAACGTTTCACTTGGGAGAAGACCGACCGGGACAAGCTCAATGGTCACCCGAAGCGTCAGCGAGGAAGCGAACGTGAGTGAGCGATTCGTCTCTCGCTGACGCTTCGGGTGACGAGGTTGCCCAGCTTCAATCTTTGAACGGCCCTGACCCTTGTTCGTGGGGCCAACAGCAGGCATGGATTTGCCTCGCCGGGTCGCACGACCGGCAACTGTCACAGCCCCAGAGCGGTGAATTTTACGACTGGGGCCGTGGAGAATCTCTGATTGGCGTCAGCTTGCAACGAATCATGGCCGAACTCGTTGCTCAGCACCCATTGCCGCCCCAGCCTGATCCGCTTTTCCCTTTCTTCCTGGCGGCAGGCAACACAGGTTCGACGGGCCGGTGTGCAACCGATGATGATGTGTGGCCGCTTGCGAAGTGGGGCAGCCAGCATCCGGTGCTGAACCATCACCGATGGAAAACCGGCCGGCCCCCTCGGCTCAAACGCAACAATCCGCTCCTGCACCTCGCCACTGGCGGGCATGCTGTCCACGCTTGCAAGAACGACGGTGACTGACGAAATTGGACGCCGCGACACACGCCCGCTGGGGTCGGGCACCATTTCGTGGGAGCGCGTTGTTGAGGAGCACCCTGAGCTTGGCGTGCCCACGAAATGGTGCCGGACCCCGATTTCTCCGATGACCCATCTTTGCAACAAGAGCTTCCTGTCCCCATTGGCCTCATGAACGTGCCACGAATTCGCCATCCGCCGCGTCTCCTGCGACACTCGTCGCCCGACAGTCGTCAGCGGGAAGGGCACCGGCAGAAGGGATGCAGCCGGTGAGCGACTCGATTCTCTATTGCGGCGACACGTCGCTCGACGGCGCGGCTGCCTATCTCGCCGGGCTGCTGGAGACGTGGCAATTCCCCTTCGATTACGTGCCGAGTGATCGCGTGCTGAATCCTGTCGGCCTCAGAGGCCGCCGTCTCGTGATCCTCTCGGACTTTCCGGCGACCGGGATGGACGCGGAGGCACAGTCGGCCCTGCTCGCCGCGGTGGATGACGGAACCGGCCTGTTGATGATCGGCGGCTGGGAGTCGTTCCACGGAGCCGGCGGGGACTGGGAGACAACGGCCGTGGCGGACGCCCTGCCGGTCGTGATTCTGCCGACCGACGACCGGCTCAATTGCGATCACCCGGTCGTGCTGCGGCAAGTCGCCGAGCATACTTCCGTGCGTGGTCTCCCCTGGGCCGAACGACCGCCCGTTGTCGGAGGCTTCAACCGATTCACGCCCAAGCCGGCCAGCACCGTTGTTCTGGAAGCGGACCGATTGCGGACTTCGTATGACGGCGGACGGCATAACGGCGGACAGCATAACGGCGGACAGTGGTCCGTCGAAACGGTTGAAACGCATCCGATGCTGGTGTTCGGTGAGTACGGAGCCGGTCCGACCGCGGCCTTGGCGACCGACGTGGCTCCCCATTGGGTCGGCGGTTTCGTTGACTGGGGGGACGGACGCGTGCGGGCCCAGGCGGCCGGGGCGGAGGAAATCGAAGTGGGCGACCTGTACGCGAGGTTCTGGCGGCAGCTTCTGTCGTTCTTGGCCGGGCAAGACCTCTCATCACCTGCCGCCGTTACGCATGTGCCCTGAGACCATCCCCATCGATGATTCATCCCGTTAATCCTGTTCAGACCCTGAAGAGCAACGCATGACACCGGGAAACGCCATCGTCGGCCAGTCGGGAGGTCCGACGTCTGTGATCAACTCCTCGCTCGTGGGCATCATCGACGCCGCCCGCGAGTCGGGACAGATTGGCCGCATCTATGGGATGCAGTTCGGGATCGAGGGCGTGCTGAACGGCCATCTGGTCGACCTGTTCCAACAGCCGAACACCGTGCTGCAACGCCTCCGGCAGACGCCGAGCAGCGCGCTGGGTTCAACGCGGCTGAAATTGACCGAGGACCATTTTGAGCCGATCCTGGCACAGCTCAAGAAGCACGACATCCGCTACTTCTTTATGATCGGCGGCAACGACACGATGGATACCATCCATCGGGTGACCCACCATGCCGGCGAAAACGGCTTCGAGTTGTGCGGCATCGGCGTCCCCAAGACCGTCGACAACGACCTGTTCGGCACCGATCACACGCCCGGTTTTCCCAGTGCGGCCCGTTACGTGGCCCTCAGCGTGCTCCAGGCGGGGCTGCTCACACGCGACATGCAACGTGTCGACCAGTTTTGCATCTTTCAAACGGTCGGTCGCAGTGCCGGTTGGTTGCCGGCAGCCGCGATGGCGGCCAAACAGACGGACGCCGATCCGCCCCACCTGCTGCTGCTCCCGGAACGGCCGTTCGATCGCGAGGCCTTCCTCGCCGCCGTCCAACGGTGCCAGCGGGACTACGGTTACGTTTCCATCGTCTGCGGCGAGGGCATCCCCAATGCAGACGGTCGCCCCGTCAGCGCGTCGACGACACGCGACAAGTTCGACAACGTCGAGTTCGGTGCCATGGGCGGCACCAGCGCGGCGATGCTTCTGCACCGCATTATCTGCGATGAGTTCGGATGGCGCGGTGAGTTTCAGGTGACCGAATCTCTCCAAATGTGTGCTGCCGACCGCGGGGTCACGCTTGATTTCGACGAAGCCTACGCCGCCGGGCAGGAAGCCGTTGCACGGGCGGTCGCCGGACGCACCGGCGAGATGGTCACGATCGAGCGAGAATGCAATGATCCGTATCGCGTCAGTTACGGATCGGCTCCACTGGCCAGTGTCGCCAACCACGAGCGCCCGATGCCAGACGAGTTCATCTCCGACGACGGCATGGGAGTGACGCCCGCTTTTCACGACTACATCCGGCCGCTGGTCGGCCGTCTCCCCGATTACGCCAGTTTGACAGCCTCATGACAAACCCCATTCCGCGGGCCACTGCCGTCTCGGCAGTGCGATCAACCAATGCGTGTTCCTACGTCCGCACGGCTGACACGGCCGTGGCACACGATTGTCGACGGGCATGCAGGACACTGGCAGACCGCATCGACACCCCTTGCGGCCAACTCTCCTGAACCGACAGCCCTACGAGAAAGCGAAACCGTGACGCCTGACAACGAAAAACAAGCCGAGCTTGGGTTGGTCCAGGATATGCTGGCTGTGCCGGACATCATCCGAACCTTTGATCCCCAGCGAATGCGTGAAACCGGCGAACAAATCGCTCAGGTGGGCCGGCTGCTGCTGACCGGCGAAGGATCGAGCCGGCTGTTCCCGGCCAAATCCGTCATCGCCACCGCGCGGCGTCGCGGCTGGCCGCTCGCGCTCCACACAGAAGCCGGACTTCAAGCGCAGGAGTACAACCTCGACGGCTGGGCCGTCTTCGGGCTCTCCAATTCGGGCCGCACGGCGGAAGTCATCGGCCTGTTCGAGCAACTCGGACAGGCCGGCCACGCGCATCGCTACAGTCTCACAGCGTTCGCCGGCTCCCGGCTTGAATCCCTGGCGAACACGGGCTACGTTCTGGCCTGTGGTGAAGAGCACGCGGTTGCAGCAACCAAGAGTGTCTTCGAGCAAGCGTTGTTTCTCCGCGCGTTGCTGGAGATGGCCATCGAGGGCGCGTTCACGGCTGATCGGGACGCGCTGGCGTCCGCGGTCGAGTCGGCACTGACAACGGCCATCGACCCCGTCCTCGTCGAGCGGATCTCGCAAGCGCGAACCATCTACTGGGCCGGTCGCAACGACGGCGTGGCCGAGGAACTGACGCTCAAGACCAACGAAATCACCCGCAAGCCGTCCGACTTCCTGGAAGGCACCTACGCCGTCCACGGCATCGAGGAGGTGATGGAACCGGATGATGTGGTGATCTGCGTCGACCCGTATCCCGGCTCCGAAGAGAAGTTTCAAACGGTGCTGGCCGACAGCATCGGGCTTTCCGTCATCGCGATCGCATCGCGGCCGACACGCTTCCCGACGATCATGGTTCCCGATGCGGGCGACCTGTCGCCCTTCGTCCAGATGGCGGCCGGCTGGAACCTCCTCGTCGACGTCGGTCTGGCGCTGGACATTGACGTCGACAAACCGGTCCGGGCCCGCAAGGTGGGGAACGAATACGAGGCGCCGACCTCGTAGGCTGTGATGGCCTTCAAACCGCCTTTTCTTCAGGGTAGCACGGGTTGTCCCGACCGGTGCCGCGCGGCGGCAGGAAGCTTGTCCTGCATCGGACGATTGGCCTCAATCGGACGATTTCCCCAGAGGCTTCTTGTCGCGGGGCGACACGGGTTGGGACAACCCGTGCTACCCTTCCCGAGTGTCAACACGACCTGGGCATTGCCGATGAACATGTGCCACGGCAGTGCCAGCGGACGGATGTGGGAATACGGTCTGGTCGTGCGCAAAGCCACCCGAAACGGTTGTTAGGGATGGCCATCGCCGTTGTTTCCTCGTTGCCGCGGCTTCCGGAATCGCGCACAATGCACCTAGAGGATTGCCAACGCCGCCTCACCGTCCCTCCCCCCTGTGTGTCCCCCATGACGCGATGCCCCGCCTCACGACGCGCCCCTCTCTGCCAGTGCCATAACGCAGCCCCGTTGCCGTTGATCCTGATGGTCGTCCTGTCAGCCGCACAGACGACGCTCGATGCTGAGGTTGAGTTTGAACGGGATATCGCTCCGTTGCTGGTTCGTCGTTGCCTGGAATGTCACAACGAGACCGGCGATTCGGGCGGACTTCGTCTGACCAGCGCGGCCGGTCTGCAAGCTGGTGGCGACAGCGGATCGGTCATCGATGCGGCCGACCCGGAGCAGAGTTCGCTACTGCAACGGGTCCTCGACGGTGAGATGCCGCCTGCAAAAGGGGACGTCGCGCAGCGCCTGCCGGAAGCGGAGATCGACTTGTTGCGGCAGTGGGTGCTGGCGGAAAGTCTGTGGCCGGAAGGCCGTGTGCTTGATCCCTACGAACGGACCACAGAGACCCGCGGAGGCCGCGACTGGTGGTCGTTGCAGCCGATCGTCCGTCCCGATGTCCCGGTCGTTGTTGGGAAGACATCAAGCGAGAATCCGGTGGACGCGTTCATCCGCGCCGGGTTGAGCGAGTCCGGCTGGGTGCCCGCTCCGCAAGCGGATCGCCGCACGCTGCTGCGGCGGTTGTCGTACGACCTGGTCGGACTCCCGCCGACCGCGGATGAGTATGTCGCATTCGAGCAGGATCAGACGGCCGATGCCTACGAGCGCCGCGTCGACCGGTTGCTGGCGTCACCGCAGTTTGGAGAGCGGTGGGGGCGATACTGGTTAGACCTCGTGAGGTACGCCGACACCTGCGGCTACGAGCGGGATCAGGAGAAGTCGGGCGTCTGGAAATACCGCGACTGGGTCATTCAGGCACTCAACGACGACATGCCCTACGACCGGTTCGTCCAGGCGCAACTGGCCGGTGACGAGTTGCCGGACCGCGACGAAAGCACCGTCATCGCGACCGGGTTCATCCGGCTGGGCACGTGGAATGATGAGCCGAACGATCCGCAGGCCTACAAGTACGAGCGGCTGGAAGACATGGTGCACGCCACGAGCACCGCCTTTCTGGGGCTGACGGTGAAATGTGCCCGCTGCCACGATCACAAGTTCGACCCCATCCCGCAGGCCGACTACTACCGCATGGCCGGCGCCTTCTGGGCCGGGTTCATCGAGCCGCGAGAGAGTAAGCACCTCGGCGGACCGAGCACGGAGGAGTTGGGCGTCGACGTGTTCGGCTGGACCGACCGGGGACCCGAGCCGCCGCCGCTGCATCTACTGAAAAACGGCGAACCGAAACATCCCGGGCCGATCATCGAACCCGGAAACCTGACGGCGGTCTCCTTCCTTAAGACACCTGTCACTCCTCCGCCGGCGGACGTCCCAACATCCCGGCGGCGTCTGCAACTGGCCCAATGGATCACCGACCCACGCAATCCGCTGACGGCACGGGTGCTCGTCAACCGGCTCTGGCTGCATCACTTTGGCGAAGGGTTGGTCCGCACACCGAACAACTTCGGCTTCAACGGCGACCTCCCCACGCATCCGGAGCTGCTCGACTGGCTGGCGGATGAGCTGATGCATCCGCACGGCCAACAGCCTTGGACGCTCAAGCGGTTGCACAAGTTGATCGTGATGTCCGACTCGTACCGACAGTCATCCAGTCATCCGCAGCACGATGAGTACGCAGCCATTGACTCGGCCAACCGGCTCTGGTGGCGGGCTGAGCGACGGCGGCTCGACGCGGACGCTCTGCGTGACTCGCTGCTGGCCGCCAGTGGCCGGCTTGATCTCCGACAGAGAGGCCCCGGTTTCAAACCCACCATCAGCCCCGAAGCCCTCGAAGGGCTCTCCCGCAAGACGGGAGCCTGGAAAGCATCGCCGCCGGAGGAGCAGCGTCGTCGAAGCGTGTACACGTATCTCCAACGAAGTCTGCTGCCGCCGTTCCTCACCGTTTTCGATCAAAAAGACACGACCCTGCCCTGCGGCCAACGAGATGTGACAACCGTCGCCCCGCAGGCGTTGGCTCTGCTGAACAACGCGTTCGTGCAATCCCAGAGCCGCACGCTTGCGGCACGTATCGTGAAAGAAAGTGAGACGGCTGCCGAGCGAGTCACCAATACGTGGCAGATGATCCTCGGACGGCCACCGACCGAGACAGAGCGGGCGGCGGCGGTCGATCATCTGCGATCGATGGCGAACCGCTTTGATGGGGCGGCCGTCAAGAAACCGACGGCAGACGCTCTCGCTCCCGACCCGCAGCAACAAGCCCTCGCCTCGCTGTGCCACGTCTTACTGAACACAAACGAGTTCCTGTACGTCGACTGATTTGAAAGTGGAAGTTGGACTTCAAGCATTAGCTTGCCATTGCAGCCTGAAGGCTGAACTCCAATCTGGAGTTGGCGGCTCGATGCATCGGCCCGGGAGAGACACATGTCGCGGCGATTTGGATTTCCTTGTGGTCAAACGCGCCGGGAGTTCGTGTGGGAGATGGGGGCGGGGTTCGCCGGGACCGCGTTGACGGCGATGCTCGCGAGTGAGGGGTTCTTCTCCCGGATCGGCTACGCCGGTGAGCCGCCTGCGGCCGGAACCGAAGGCTTGATGCCCAAGCGTCCGCACAATCCTTCGCCCATTCGCAGCGTCATCTTCCTGATGATGAACGGCGCGCCGAGCCAGGTCGACACCTTCGACTACAAACCGGAGTTGGAACGCTATGCCGGCAAAGACCTGCCGCCGGATAAAGAGTTCATTAACTCCGGCGGCCGCAAGAAAGGATTCCTGACTCCGAACTGGCGTCCGTTTCGTCCGGGCGGCGAGAGCGGGCTGTTGATCTCAGACTACTTCCCCCACGTCCGCGAGCATGCCGACAAACTGGCCGTCATCAACTCCTGCCATACCGACAGCCATGCCCACGGGTCGGCTCTTGTGGCGATGAATACCGGCAAGACGTTCATCGGACGGCCCTCGCTGGGGAGTTGGGCCCTGTACGGTTTGGGAACCGAAAACCAGGATCTGCCGGGATACGTCGTGATCCTCGACAAGCGCGGCGGACCGATCAGCGGACAACCCAACTGGTCGAGCGGCTTCATGTCGGCCGCCTATCAGGGGACCATGTTCCGCCCCACCGGCACGCCGATCCTCGACCTCCAGGGCCCCTACGGCCGCACCGCCCAACGCAAACAACTCGACCTGTTGCAGCAGCTCAACAACGAACATCTCCAATCGCGGAAAGGGGGACAGCAACTGGCCGACCGCATCAACAGTTACGAACTCGCCTACCGCATGCAGGCAGCCGCTCCGGAGGCAGTCGAGTTGTCGCAGGAGACCGAACAGACGCAGGCCGCGTACGGCCTCGCCCAACAGCCAACGGATGAATTCGGCCGCAACTGTCTCATCGCCCGCCGGCTCGTGGAGCGCGGCGTGCGGTTCGTACAGTTGTACTCCGGTGGCGGACATCTCGAAGACACCTGGGACGCCCACGAAAGCATCGAGATAAATCACGGCCTGCACGGTGCCGAGGTCGACCAGCCGATCGCCGCGCTGCTCACCGATCTCGAACAGCGAGGGCTGTTGGACAGCACGCTGGTCATCTGGGGCGGCGAGTTCGGTCGCATGCCGTTCAGCGAAGGGAAAGACGCCCCCGGTCGCAACCATAACCCGTACGGCTTCTCCATGTGGCTGGCGGGCGGCGGGGTCAAAGGGGGCATCAACTATGGTGAGACCGACGAGTTCGGTTTCGAGGCGGTGACCAACCCCGTCCACCTGCACGACCTGCACGCCACCATTCTGCACCTGATGGGCCTCGACCACGAACTGCTGACCTACTTCCACCAAGGCCGCAACGAACGCCTCACCGACGTCGCCGGCAACGTGGTCGAAGAAATCCTCGCCTGACAACCCGCGTCGCTCTGTGTGCGACGGCGAATCCTCTCCTGTGTTGACAACAAGTATGCAATGCGGGTGAAATGAGTTCATCGCATGTGACAACCTTGCTCCGGGTTAAACCATGCAGACGCGACCATTCACAACGATTCCTCTCGGGCGGTTTCCGAATCAGGCTCAGCCACGGCTGTACGATCGCGCTGTCGAGGTCTTACGGACGGCTCACGACGCGCGAGGAACGGAGAAAGCCGACCTCCACTGGATCGGCCGATTGGTACGCTTCCATCGCGGGCAGCACCCTCGTGAACTTCGGGAGCCAGGTGTCAATGCATTCCTCACCCACCTCGCGGTCGAAGGGGACGTCAGCTCTTCGACGCACAACCAGGCACTCGCGGCCTTCCTCTTTCTGTATGAGCATGTGCTTCAAGAACCGTTGGGCGGCCTTGAGGGCGTCATTCGGGCCAAACGCCCCAAGCGGCTCCCGGTCGTGCTGACCCGCGAGGAGACACGTAAGATTCTTGATGAACTCGACGGCGTCCACCGTCTCGTGGGTCTGCTGCTGTATGGTTCCGGCTTGCGTCTGCTGGAAGCACTGCGGCTGCGTGTGAAGGATGCCGATTTTGGCCGATCGGAACTGACCATTCGGGACGCCACAGGGAACAAGGACCGCCGGACGATGCTCCCGCAGGTGGCCGTCGACGGGCTCCGTCATCAGATTGAGGTCTCCCGCCAACACCACGAGCGGGATCTGACCCGAGGAGTCGCTTCGGTCGAGTTGCCTCATGCGTTCGCACGGAAGTGCCCCAGTGCTGCTTTCGAGTTTCGCTGGAAGTATGTCTTCCCGGCAACTGGCATCAGCCGCGATCCCCGCAGCGGTATCCATCGCCGCCATCACCTGCACGAGGCTTCCGTTTCGAAGGCAATTCGCGCCGCCACCAAACAGAGCGATATCACGCAGCGTGTCACCGCCCCCACATTCCGCCATTCGTTTGCCACACACCTGATCGAACCGGGTTCCGCTATTCGTACCGTGCAGGAACTCCTTGCCCACAGCGATGTTCGAACGACGATGATCGGCACCCACGTCCTGAACCGTGGCGGCCAAGGCGTCCGCAGCCCTGCCGCTTTCGACGACTTTCGTTCCGGATAACGCGCGCGTTATCCAGACTCATTCTGAATAAACACTAGCAGCCCGTTGAAAAACTCATTCTGACTGCAAGCAATCACAACTCGTCAGCTCGGCGTCGCCAACTCGCGACGTACCTAGGGATATGTCTGCGATTCGGCTCCTTGATCTGACGAGTTTTGCCGCGCTCTCGCCGACGAAGCAGTTTT
Organism: Planctomycetaceae bacterium; assembly: GCA_029259845.1. Lineage (GTDB taxonomy): Bacteria > Planctomycetota > Planctomycetia > Planctomycetales > Planctomycetaceae > JAHBXU01. The sequence continues at coordinate 12,233 of JAJDEI010000043.1, forward strand.
TCAACAGACTGGTAGCAGAATGCGCTTCGTCGATGTTCCGCGCCGTTGCTCTTCAAGAGAACAGCCTTTATTGAGAAGATAGTAAGTGCTGGCGCAACAAATAAGTATCACAACAGTGATTCTTGCCTGAATGCGTATCAACGGTATAAACAGTTGTTGGTCGAAAGGTGTCGGACCAATTCTGTCCAATGGCAACCCTGACATACTCAACAAACTCTTTCAAAGGGAAAGCACATGGCTGTAAAATACACACCGACTGGAGAGGTTCATCAAGGCACCAAGGGAGGAACAACCGGATGTGGCTTTGACACCAAGGAAAAACCAGAGCATTGGGTAAACACGTCAGAAACAATCACGTGCGATATGAATGGGTGCAACAACTAAGCGATTCCCTTCTGCGCGTTCGTCGCATAACTAAACGATGCACCGGAGCCGAAGTACGCCGCGAGTTCGCTTCGCTCGTCATACCTTTCTCGCGGCCCGGTGAACTTGGTCGTTAGGTGGCCAGTGTAAAGAACATGGCCCAACCGTATCTCGACGACTTGTCCGAGATCGTACCGGAGCATCTACCTCTGGATGATGATTTGCGGTGCAAACACTTGTTCAGTATCGCTGCTCGATATTGCAACGGAGAAATATGCGCATCGCTGAGCCCGAAAGGACTTCCATTCAAAATGGGCGAGCAGCGGGCACAGAAACTCATTGACGCGGGCAAAGCAGTAGGGCTTCGTTAGTTCGAGAGGCCACCAATTAAGAAAGGCTAGATTCTGCTTCCAAGCCACAAGAAGCGTAGAAAAGCTGAATTCGGAAGGTACTTAAGGGGCACGGCAATCGCACGTCGAAACGTGATAAAACGACGCTCAAACCGTCGTTTGGAAGTGAAACGCGTTGGATGTTACTTCGTTGATTGGAAATCGTCACATCACCCCAAGTGACGAGGTCAGACTTTGGAGTCAATTT
>JAJDEI010000044.1 GCA_029259845.1 Planctomycetaceae bacterium
TTCGTGGAGACGCTGCTGAGCGTGATCGAAACCTGTCGCCAGCAGAACCGTAACGTCTTCACCTTCGTCACCGACGCCGTCAAAGCCCACTTCGCCAGCCAACCACCCCCCACCCTGCTATCCGGGGTGTGAACGGTTACCCACCACGGGGCATTGGGGTTCAAACAATCCAGTCTTAACCCTATCGCTCAGGTGTTGCAGGACCACGGCATACACGCCTTCTCCCGTTCCCTGCTTCACCAACAGGCTGTTGTCCCCTCCTCCTTTCGGATTCAGGTGAGTTGGTTCACCTCGGAGTCCTTTGCCTTGAACTCCGGCCGTCTCAGACGGCAATTCCTTGGTGCGTGACACGACGCACCGTCTCCACGCATCCGGCTCTACGGATCCATCACATGGCGAGTGGTGAAGTTCGCCCCCTTAGCCAGGCGGGTGAGGCCCGGTTTACCAGGTGTGACGGCCCGTCTCGATGACGCCAGCGATGCGTTTGCGTCACTGACGACCACGAGCCTTCAAGCTCGCATTCGACGCATACCGCAGATGAAGGGGAGCCGCCAGATCGCGAATCGAGTTTATCAGGGTGGCAGCGTCGGCGCGTGATGCGCGATCCGAGCGTGGTGCTCGCGATTTGTTGCGACGGTGATCGTTCACTTGCTGTCGCCCCATAGTGGTTGCGGCTGCACGCTGGTTGGGGCGGAACAAATGCCACCCCGGTTGCGGTGCGGCAACGTAGGTTGCGGCCCGCGGCTTTCGCCAAGCGATCCGGCAAGCACGCTCGTGTAACTCGGTGTCTTCCATCGCGAACCAAAGAAAGTTGGGTTGGCTTCGCAGGTCATTCCTGATTGCCATGTGTGTTGATGACTTTGACCACCTGCAAATCCTGCGTGTGCACGTCCCCGCAACCACTGTACGTCGGTTGCTTGCGTTTGCCGCAGATCGAATCACGATCGTTCTCCGTTGATCGAACCGCAACCGTACTCCGATGTGCAGCACAAACCGCTACTACCAGGAAGTGCGTTTCACCCGCATAAAATGGGGTCGATCTGCACTTGCAAAAAAATGTTTCGCGATCGTTTTTTCTGCGCTGCACCGCGTGACAACCACTGAACGCTGTGTTACTCCCGATGGCGTTTGCTGTTTGAAACAAGTTCTTCGAGTAGATGTTTGCCGCTGTGCGGCTTTCGCCGCCTCTCGTGATGGTCGTGCTGTTGCACTGCCACTTCGGGAGGACGGTGGTGCAAATCGGAAGGTTATTGTTTGTTCGCTTCACAGACATCGCGTTCCCTTCTTCCTGCGTGCGAATGAGACCGGACTGGCAGTTGCTGGCGGCGGCAGCCCACGGCAGCTGCCCGTGGCAGTTGCCAGTTCGGTTTCTTCGTCATGCAGTTTCACTAGAAGGAGGTACGGCGATGTCAACTCTCACATTGGCACATCATGAACTGTTCAAACGCATGCCGGACGAGTGCTTTGACTCGTTCGAGACTTTGTACGACCACTGCCGCAGACAACGAGCAAACTCGCTCGACCTGTGGGAGTCCCCGCAGGACGTGCTGCTCACTCACGACATGACGCTTTGTGTCTGCGAGGACGGCTCCGAGCTCAAGCTCAACGACTGGTCCTTCTCACAATTGTGCGGGATGGCCGGCGTTCAGAAGGGGACCGTCAATCGGTTATCGCCGAAGACGGCCAGCAAGGTGCTGGAGGAAACGCTGCCCCGCTCAGGCAAGCCGTTGCAACTGCTGGCGACCAACGATGTCGTCCGCTCGGTCCACGGCGTGGCCTATACGCGGTTGTGGAACGAAGAGCTGCTGGACGTGGTGCAGGAATTCGCGTCGGACTTCACGCCGCCGCAGAAAGCGGCGGACGGGGTCCACACCGGACTCTACTGCGGCGAGCAGGATTTGTTCGCTTTTCTAATTGATCCGGCCGGCTGGACCGAGATCAACGGCGAAGCCTTTGCGCCCGGATTCTTCATCTTCAATTCGGAGGTGGGCAAACGAGCGCTCGGTTGCCAGACGTTCTGGTTCCAAAAAGTCTGTGCGAACCACATTGTGTGGGATGCGACCCAAGTGACCGAGTTCAGCCGCAAGCACACCGCTGGTGTCCGCGAGGGGCTGGATGAGATTCGCGCCATGATCGAGACGCTCGTCAAGTATCGTGACGACCGGCGTGACGGGTTCGCCCGCATCATGAAGATCGCCATGACCGAGCGGCTGGGACAGGATGCGGATGAGGTCACCAAGGTCCTCTCGTCGCACAAGATTCCCCGGCATCTGATCACCGAAGCGCTCGACATGGCTCGCCGTCAGGGGGGCTTTACGATCTTTGCGCTGGTCGATGCGCTGACCAAGCTCAGCCAGGAAGTCCGATACGCGGGCGACCGGGTGGAGCTGGACGTCAAGATCGGCAAGCTGATGTCGCTGGCGCTCTGAAAATGGACCCGCAAGCTTGCTGGGCCGAATTGCTGGACGCCCTTGCCGGGCCTGAATGGCCGGCCGCGATTGACGCGGCCGAGACGTTGGCGGAGTGGCTGCGCTGTGGTGGGTTTCCACCACAGGCGTTGCCTCAGCTTCCGCAAGGCCATCCGCTGCAGCAGGTGATCGCCCATGCCGTCTGTGACCATGTGTTGCAGCTGACCGACGATGACCGTGCAGAGGATTGAATCCAAGGGAGGAGTCCCGGTGGCGAGCGGTGGGCGTCATGCGCTGTCGCTTGCTCCGGGCTCCTTTCGTTTGGTTCCGACAGAAAGGAACGACTCATGACAGATGCGATTCCTCAGGACGTGCCGTTCTCGCTCTCCTGCGCGGATTGCGATGTCGACTCGCCGGACACTTACGAAGATGCGCTCGATGGGGGCTGGACCCGAATCCAGTATTTCCCGCAGGGAGTGGCCGAGAACTTTCTCGGCCTCTGTCCCGTCTGTCGCTGGTATGAAGAGCACGAAGATACGGCCCGACAGGAGCAAACACTGCCTCACGACCATCAACAAGGAGGCGACCCATGCCCTATCTGAGCCTGTTGTCACCGCAGTCGAATCCGTACGAGCCGCCGTCTGCCGATGAGGAGCATGAAACGCAGGAAGGACCGATCTTCGGGCCGCTGCCGTTCGTGCATGTTCACCGTCAAACGGGCATCCAACTGGGTGCAGACGACTCGTTCCAGCTTTCCTTCGTCAAGGGGCTGGTCTACTACGGTGGCCGGTTCTATGGCGGCTGGTCCGTATTGGATGGGCCGCTGCTGCCGGAGGATGCCCGGCGGCTGGTCCCTTTCGACCCGGACCAGGCCGAGCTGCCAATGCCGCTGGTTCCCTGCGAGTGTGAGCTGCCGGGCTACTTCCACTGCGGAGTGCCCGGCATCCTTGCGCATTTGGAAATCGGACGGCTGCCGCCGGATGCCAAAGTCGAGCGTTGCCAACTCTGTCAGCGCTATGCCGACGATGACGCGGCCATGCGGAAGCTGAACGATCTGGGCCTCGTCTGGCAGCACGAACAGCACCTGGAACGCTACATGGTGCACATGTATGCCACGGTGCGGGTCACGTTTGGGGAGCTGCAAGCTGTTTCCCCCCAGGCGGCGGCCCGTGCTGCGGAAGAGCTGTTTGACTGGGACCAGCAGCGGGACCGGGCCGATTTCGCCGACGAGATCACCGAGTATCTCGTCGACTTGGCCGGTGATCTGGGCTACTCGCGATCCCGTCGCTTGAACGCCGATTTCGAGGAGATCGCCATATGAGTGACACCTACTCCTGCGACGGCTGCGGAGCCTGCTGTCGCACCAAGCCGCCACGGGCGGATGATCGGCACGGCATCGAATCGTCACAGACGGTCCAGGAAGAAATCCCCGTGGCGCTACCATCCGGCCGTGCCGGCCGACGTGTACGAAGTGGACCTGCTGCGTGAGCCGAAGATCGACGCACAGATGCAGCCGCTTCGAGAACCGGGACTCGATGGCGAAGTCGGCTATCTCAACTGGCTGGAAAGCGGCTCTTGCGCGTTCCTGGACGGTGAGAACCGCTGCAGCATCCATCCCACGAGACCCAGCGTCTGCGTGCTGTTTCCCGCAGGCAGCGACGAGTGCCAGGAAGCCCGACGTGTGTTCGGGATTTCCCGCTGGGAGCCGGACGCCTCCGCTGAGGATGACCGGTCTCCCCATGTTCTTAACCACACTGATCCTGAAGGAGGACAGACAATGAGCAAAAACGAGGAAAAGAAGCGACCGTCGCATGAGATTCGGTTGGGACGCATCCGGGCGGCCATCTGGGAAAACGAGACGGCCAACGGCACCCGGCATAACGTCACGTTCAGCCGGCTCTACAAGGACGGCGAACAGTGGAAGGACTCAGACAGCTTCGGTCGTGACGACTTGTTGCTGCTCGGCAAAGTGGCCGATGCGGCGCAGTCCTGGATCTTCGTGCAGAGCGGAGCCGTTGAGCAGAGCGGAGGCGAATGATGTCGTCCGACCGCGCAGAGTGTGCGGCGCTTCGAGAAGCCATTGAGTACCTGGAGCAGCGTCTCCAGATACTCATCCAGGCCATCGATGCGCTGTCCGACGAAATCCAGTGGCACAATCGGCAGGATGGAAACGGCAGCGCTCGACACGAACCGTTCGTGCTGAGAAGCATGCCGGCCGATCCCCGCGACGATGACTGGTCGGTGAATCGTGTGCCGCGAGAAGAAGTGGCAGCGATCCGCGACCAAGTGGTTCAGGCGTCCGCTGACGGTCGATGGTTCGACTGATCCAGAGAGACCGGTGGTTTTCATCAAGGTTCTGACGCCTGCACCGCCGGTCCTCTCCTCAATCTCTGTCCGTACCGCCCCGTGGACGCGCTACACAGCGGACGGACAAACGAAGGATCAAACGATGAACGTCGCCCAGACATGTCTGCTGCTCGGCCTGCTGGCGGCCATCAATTCCAGGGCCGCGCTCTATCTGTTGATGGCTTACGTCATCTGGCTGTGCGTGAAACCACGCTGAAGTGAACTCTGAAGGAGGAACCATGTGATGAAACAGCTTGTGAACGATTCAACTCTCTTCTTCTCGATCCGCTGGGCGGTCCTGTGGAGCGTTGCCGTGCTACTTGGTGTGGCAGTCCTGCTTGTGGATTCCGTTCCCGATCTATCCTCGCCGTTCATTGGCATCGGTGCTGGCATATGCATGCTGCTTGTCCTCACCGCGGCGTCGACGGTGCACATGCAACAGTCTCTTCGGGACCAAAGAATCCTGCTCAAGAATCTGGCCGTTCCCCTGCAACTCACTCCCGACAGCGACTTGTTCGCGTGCTACCGGCTGTTCACGGAGGCTCTGGCCGGTCTGGCCGACACGGCCGACCCGCTGCAGCGCGAGTTTGCCCTGAGCAAGCTTGACTCACTGTGCGAGGAGATCGAAGAACTGGCCCAGGGACAGATCGTGTTCCACGGAACCGAGACTTGGCGGGCGGCCTATGGGGACCTGCTCTCCAGCCTCACCGTCAAATCCTATTTCTCAGTCTCCTGGGTCCGCAGCGGCGATTATTGGAACGATCCGCCGGGCCGCCACAGCATGCGGCTCAATTATGAACTTTTGAAACGGGGCTTTCGCATCGAACGGATCCTGATCCTGGCGGACGAACTCTGGCCATTTGAGGAAGCACACCCCACGCCGGAAATCCGCCCCTGGATTGACGAGCAATTGCTGCGCGGCGTCTCGGTGCGGCTGGTGCGGGAATCCGATCTGGCGGATGAACGGGACCTGCTGGCCGACTTCGGCATCTACGGGGATCGGGCGGTCGGCGTGCAGGAACTGGACGAGCACTCCCGGACCGTGCGATTTCTGCTGCAGTTCGATGAACGCAGCCGCCAGCAGGCGCACGACCGCTGGCGGCGGCTGCAACTGTTCGCCACGCCCTGCTCAAGTCTACTGGATCGCACCACCGCCCACCGTTAGGATAGTGTACAGATTACTGTACATATTTGCGGAGGTCCGGCATGTCTGCCTGGCTCGGCTGGCTGTATCTCGACTCGGCACGGTTGGGACTCACTTCGACGAATGCCCGGTTGGCCTTGCGGGACTTCGTCGGCTTGACCGCCGACATGGGATGCTCGCAGTACTTCGAGCAACTGTTCTACGGCGGGTTTGCTCCCTGGCCGGCGGCACTCCGCGCACACTACCCCGGACTCAAGCACTGGCAGGGCATCGCGGCTCTCAAAGGCTCCCTGCGCAAGCTGGCCCAAGCGCCACCCGGCTCAGAACCGCTGTTGGCCGGCCGCTCGGCCCAACTGATGCGGCTGGCGGCCAAGCTGCTGGCGGACCGCTGCCGCCGCATCCTGATCACCGATCTCAGTTGGCCGGGTTACGCCTCCATCCTCGAACAGGAAGCCGGCCGTCGGAGAAAAACCGAACTCATTCCGTTGGATATCCGCACTGCTTTTCTTGACGGTCAGATGTCAGAGGATCAGATGTCAGAGGATGACCTCATTGAACACATCGCTCGGCGGTTCCGCCGGGAACGCTGCGACGGCTTGTTTCTCCCGGCAGTCAGTAACGACGGCATCAAGCTGCCGCTGGAACGAATCTGCCGCACGCTGGGCTATCCTCGCACGCCGAAGTTTGTGGTGATCGACGGCGCTCAGGCACTGTGCCATACCGGTTGCCGGCCCGGCATCGCGTTGGCCGACATGTACCTGAGCGGTTGCCACAAGTGGCTGCAGGCGGGCAGCATCCCGTTGGGAATGGCGTTCAGTCCAAGACGGCGTTCTCGTGAGTTGATCCGCCAAACGGCCGAACACATGCTGAGCACCGCCGAACTGGATGACCCACTGCTGCGGTTCATCGCTGAGATCGAAACCGGGCAGGTGTCGCGGTTTTCGGAGACCGTAAACCTGGCTTCCCTGTTTTCCTGTCAGGCCGCCGTTCACGGGTGGCGCCGAGAGCACCGGTCACTCCCCCGCTACCTCGACTGGCAGTTGCAAACCGCCGACCGCATCGCCGCTGCCTGTGGCGAATTGGGCTGGCAGCCGCTGTTGCCGGACAGGCCGCTCCGCTGCGGAATCCTCCTGCTGCGTGCCAAGGACCGGGCCGTCCGCGCACTTCCCGCAGACACATTGCGGGATCTGTTCCAAGAGCAGGGCATCACGCTGACCGCCTATGACGACGGCGTCATTCGCCTCGCCCTGCCGCAGGTGCCGTTCCGCCGCCATGAGCTGGACGACCTCGATGATGCGCTGGCTCATTGCGGCCGCATCCGAACATCAGCCATTCCGACCGTCTCCACTCCCGTCCCGCTCGCCGCGGCAGCCGGATGACTGCGGACGGCTGCTCGGTGGCCGGAGCCTGAATCGCTCGTCTGCCGGATTCGGTCATTGCATCGACTCCAGAGGCATGTCGTTCGCGATAATTCCCGTACAGGCAAAAACGGGAATTTCCAGGCTCTTCTGCGCGCCTGCACGACCGAATGGAAACCTGGATGCTGGTCACCGGCCGTTCCGCAGCTCGCCTGCCTGCTTGCGCCGTCTCAACTCCCCCTCCAGAATCACCAGCCGGTAGGTCTCTCGGAGGACCTCGCCTTCTGCCCGGCGATAGCCGTCCAGTTTCAACCTGTCGGCATGCTGGAACGCCGATCGCTCAAAGGCCCGCTGCTGTGCGGCGGTCAATCCCTTCCAAAACCGTCCGAAACCACGCTCCTGCTGTCGGCGCACGACCGCCTCACACGGTCGCGCGTCGCGTTTCGGCTCCTGTTTGGACCTTCGGGCCTTCCTGCTCT
>JAJDEI010000045.1 GCA_029259845.1 Planctomycetaceae bacterium
TGGTCGCTGTTCATGAACCCAAAGCGTCTTTTCAAAAGTAACGTCATCCTCAAGACGTCCACTTTTCTTCACTTTCACAAAATCCTGGTTAACTGTAAATATCATCGGCTGTTTTCATCGCGAAGAAAGGCCAAGTCAGGACCAAAAGGTCCATCCATGGAACTGATTCGCGCGATTGTTGAATTGAAACAACGCAACACAGGTTACGGTTGTGCACGAATCGCACAGCTGATTTCAACGGTATTTGGCATCGAGATCGATAAAGATGTTGTCCGGCGCGTTCTTGCTAAACATTACCATCCAAATTCTGGTGGTAACGGATCGTCATGGCTTAGCTTTATCGGCCACGACAAGGACAATCTTTGGTCCGTGGATTTATTTCGCTGTGAATCCATCCTTTTGAAATCACACTGGGTGATGGTCGTCATGGATCAGTACACACGACGAATTATCGGCTTTGGTATCCCCGCTGGAGCGGTGGATGGACCCAACCTTTGCTGGATGTTTAATAGCGCAATAGCACGAATGGGTACGCCGACATATCTGAGTACTGACCATGATCCCTTGTTTACCTTTCATCGATGGCGTGCCAATCTGCGAATGCTTGAGATCGACGAAATCAAAACGGTCCCGCACGTTCCAGTGTCGCATTCATTTGTCGAAAGGCTAATCGGTACTCTCAGGCGCGAGTATCTTGATCAGGTTCTGTTTTGGAATGCACACGATTTAGAAAAGAAACTCAATGCCTTCAAAGACTATTATAATGGTTACCGTGTTCACGCTGCATTAGATGGTGAGCCGCCATTAAGCCTCAGCGGAAATGATGTGCTGGGCAAGGCAAACATCAACGAGTACCGATGGAAATCAAATTGCCGAGATCTATATCAAACGCCAATGGCAGCTTGAATTGTAATTCGCCACCTACATGATCCCACTAGATACTTGCAAATTGGCGGCAACGCTTGGGTGAGCACAAAACCGCCGGAATTCTGCTCGTAAACTTTAATTAATTTTCGCTTAAGTTGTTTTCAAGTCTAGTAAGTTCTTCTTTTAATTTTACCAATGTAGCTTCCATGTTTGCTATTTCAGTTCTTAGTGTTTCTATATTATTAGTGATATCGGGGTCAATTCCATTACCGTTATCGATATCATGTCCCCAAGCTTTTGCTACAAGTTTAGGGTGATCTATATATGGATTTCTGTTCCCCTGTCTTTCTTCAATACGTTCATTTCTTTGTTTTTCTGTTGCATCTGCTGGATCATTAGTATGCCATTGGAACAGTATGTCTCTATCCGCTATCTTTGATATGTCACCGGCTGCATCAGGATACATAGTATAGAAGTAGTACACAGCTCTGGCTGAGTTACCTTTATGGTCTTCACGAGGTTCAAATACTTCACCACCGATCGATTCACTGTAAGAATCTATTTCACTTGTTGGAATATTTGAAGTTTTTACCAGACGGGAATCATCTGCTGTATACCATTTCTCAGTTGCATTATCATCAATTTCTCCAAAGGGTGAATTACTTCTGGAAGAATTTACGTTTTGATGAGTTGGGAATAAGTGGTGCAAGTCTGATTTCATTGGTGATTTTCTTTCAAACCATGACTGCGGTATTGTATGTTCAGCATTTATTGGGTTAAGAAACGTTGTATCTTTACTTTCTTGCTTAAATCCTGTGTAAACACCTGTAACCATTCCATCAGTTCCTTTGTCTATGAAGCTGTACATAGCACGTCTAGCTTTATCGTAACCAAGATTCTGATGTTTTCCGGTATGCCAGTTGTCCTTTAACCAAACTTTCAGTGTTTCACCAGTTAAGTTATCAGGTGGCAATGGCCCAGCATAGCTGAAAAAACTGAATAGAAGTAATACAACGATTGCAGTAGCTTTCATGGCTCTCTCCGTTAAATTGACGATCACATTAGAAAATTTTTTACGTCATGGGCAATATATATGATTGAGACAGATTAGCCGCCTGTCTTGACTTAAGATAAACGACTTTGATTTATCTTTTCGACAGTATAGAGCCGCACGGTCAGTATGCTCAAAGGCATGCTCTTACCCTGACCCTGACCCTGACCACTATCATAAAGCTAAACTATATTTTAGGTTGTGACAAAAACCACAGATATTAAGCATGCAATAGGTATTGCCAAGTTAAGGGTTCTGTCGCATTAACGAAAGAAAGTTGATATTTTCTTGATTTTATCGAGTGTACAGTTGGTCTTGACGTAATTATGTTGCTAGAGCATAAAATTGCTCAGCAAAAGACATCTTGTCAGCTCCCTCCATTATCATCTGACCTTTGCGAATCATGCGCATTAGTTCGATGCCAGCCAAGATGTTTTTAGCGGATTAAATAGATTTGAATCCAGGCATTGGCTTCGTTATTCGCTTCACTGCCCGATGGTCTTGTTCCACAATATTATTGAGATATTTGATCTGCCTAACGACGATTGAAGCGTCATTATCCTTGATGATCTGATCAATAGCTGCTTTGTTGGCGCCACTCTTATCCATCGCCGCTTTTTCAGGCATGTCACTGTTATTAATAGCCTTCTTGAAAAAGCTCATGGCGGCTGATTTATCACGCTTGTCTGTGAGTAGGAAATCAATGGTGTTTTCCTTTTTTTCGACAGCACGGTAGAGATATTTATAAGTACCTTTGATCTTGATATAAGTCTCGTCCATCCGCCAGCTTCCACCAACCGGGCGCTTATACTTTCTGAAAATCTTTTCCAGCAATGGTAGAAACCGGACCGCCCAACGGCTAACTGTAGAATGGTCTACAGATACACCACGCTCCTCCATCATTTCTTCCAGGTGCCTGCGGACGGGGTTAAGTGGGCATAGTCTCGAATCAAGGCGGCAGTGGCACGACATATAATGTTGATTTGAACGAAGATGCGCTCAGCTTTATAAGTAAGGAAGGCCGTACGCAGCTGAGGTTGTACTTCTCGCTGGACGATAACGATGATCAGGGTGCTGACTTTGCTGGCTTCTACTCGGCCAATAATAACAATGCCGCGCGCCATCCAAGATTAGTCGTGACTTATCAGGAGTAACAGGGTCGCCCTCCGTTCAGTCATAGAGCTTACACTTAGTGAGACCTTTGCACGGCAAACCCCCATCAAAAATGTATTCTGTAGTAAAATTTAGCTTTTAATCAGTATGTTAAATGTAAGTTATGAGTTTCTCTGATTTTGATGTCATTCGCCGTACCCGTAAAGGCAACTTTCTGAATCA
>JAJDEI010000046.1 GCA_029259845.1 Planctomycetaceae bacterium
TCGGCTGGCTCAAAGAATGCCGCCGTATTTTCTCGCGTTTCGAGAAGACGGCTGTGAATTTTGGCGGCATGGTCAAGATGGCCTTCATCGAGCGTTACCTACGCCTCAGCACGTAAACAGAGTTTTCCGACAGAGCCTAATACTCCAAACGAGCCCTTCGTCGTTTTCGGCGGTGGTCTTTTTGCTTGGAATCATGCACATATTGCTCGATGCGCTCGGTTCAAATGCCGTCCTTTTCTCCGATCGGTGACGCAGCCTCTTTGCTCCAATTGGTGTGCTGCCCTTTCTCGGCTTGGTTCAAACCACCAATCGCCGATGAAATCGCAATATTGATTCGCTATAACGTTGATTCGCTAGATTGGGCTCACCCGAAGTTTAACCGTTTGATGGCGTAACAAACGAAGGGTAAAGACGGCAAGCGTGAACGACTCCGACCCACTCGATGATACGCAAGATTCAGAAGAGGAATCTTTTGGGCATCACGACCGTTTGGCACGATACTCGCCGCTTCGGTGCCCGGTTGTCGTCTGTGTGATTACAGCGGCAGCAGGTGTCGCTGTTGCATACGGATTTCCATCGAATTGGGTCGAATGGACCAGATTTGACTCAATCGCAATCTGTCGGGTCACACTATTGGAGAATGGGAACGTCAGTATTCCCGGCGACTTACTCGAACAGGTCAAGCAAGGACAGATCTGGCGGCTTGTCACTCCCGCTTTCATCCACCTTGGATTAATGCATCTGCTTGTCAACGCTGTTTTGATCTATTACCTAACCGCAACGATCGAAGCGGAGGTCGGAAGTTGGCGTATACTTGGAATGTTCGTAATCTTCGCTGCCACAGCGAACTTCGTGCAGAGTTTCTATTCTGACTTGCCATTTGGGGGGCTGTCCGGCATAAAGATCGGGATGTTTGGATATCGATCCATGTGGCAATTGATATATCCGGTCCATCGACTCGCACTTCCACCGATGCTCATTTGGATTGGCCTGACCGCCTTGGGGCTCACGGTAATCATTGGCATGGAGCCGATTGCAAGTCTACGTCCTGTGTGGTTTCCCCGGATGGCAGATGCAGGGCATGTGGCCGGGTTGCTGATGGGCGTCGGTATGGCCGCACTTTCGATTGGTCTTCGTAGTACGCACCGAGGCAAAAGGTCGGAAACTTAAGCCGCCATCACCAACTGCACGACCTTGGTGACGGATGCGAGAAAAAATTCTAACCGTCTTCTGAAACCTCGACTTTGTTTGGAAACAAGCCCTTCGGCCAGAACATCGAAGCCAAGTAGGGTCCGCTGTGCGGACCACTGCGGTGGACGTTCCGATAAAGACTCGGCCATTTTCTTCCGGTCGATCTCTCGACCGTCCTTTGCGATCGTAACCATTGGCTCTCGCCAACGCCTTTCACCACGGCCCGCACAGCGGACCCGACGCGGCTTGCTCAACGGCCATGTAGCCTACGCGGTTTTCGGTGGGAAGAAGTCAGAGATCGGAACGCGGAAGCCGGGGATGATGTCTTCGGCGGCGAGTTCGTCGTCCGCGCCAAGGCAGTTTGGGTTGTTCCCGGGGCGATGAATGGTGATGGATCGCCCTCGTGGCATGACCACCCACACCTGCTTCACTCCCGCCTGGAGCCACTCTTCGACTTTCCCGTCGATCTCCCACGCGAGATCATTGGGGGAGACCACTTCCACGACGAGGTCCGGCACGACGCGGCAGAATCCCCGTCTGGGCGGCCCATCAGGCATTCGTGCTTTGAGAACGATGGAAGCGTCCGGCTTGCGGACTTGCTGCGGATGATCGTCAAAGCATTGAAACCCGTTATCTGCGGGAAAGGCCCAACCGATCCCGGAATCTTCCCCGGCCTCACTGAGCCGTCGATGAATTCGTCCGGCGATCCAGCTTGATTCTCCGCTCACGTTTCGCTCCACGAGTTTTCCATCCACGAGCTCATACCCGACGCCGTCGGGCATCGCCAGCAGATCATCGGGAGTGAACGTGGTTTCTTGAGCAGTGCTCATGACGCGATGTCCTCAGCAACGAGACCGTTGTCGTGTTCATGTTATCATGGCTAGGTGTGTTCGGCGAGCGGTTTCTCTCTCACAGCACGCAACTGACTGTTCTGCGAACGGTCGCTATTCACAACGGTTTTGTGAGTGAACGGTCGATCGGAAATCAGCCGCCAATTCCCGCCTCATCCGTCAATGCACGCGCATGCCGGGTTTGGCGCCGTCGTCGGGGCTGAGCAGGTAGATGTCCTTGCCGCCGGGACCGCTGGCGAGGACCATGCCTTCACTGATGCCGAACCGCATTTTGCGGGGCTGGAGATTGGCGCAACAGACGACGAGCCGTCCGACGAGTTGTTCAGGCTCGTAGACGCCTTTGATGCCGGCGAAGACGTTGCGGGTCTCTTCGCCTCCTAGAGAGAGGGTGAGTTGCAGCAGCTTGTCCGCCCCTTCGACATGGCCAGCAGCGACGATGCGGGCAATGCGCATGTCGACTTTCATGAACTCGTCGAACGTGCATTGCTCTTCGGCCATCGGCTCTTTTTCGAGCGGCTCGGGGCCGTCGCCGTAAGTGGCCGAGGATCTTGAATGGCCACTCTCCGCGTCGCCGGCTGACGAATCATCGTTCGGTGCTTCGGCGGCCGTGTCCTTGGATTCTTCGATCATTTTCTCCACCTGTTTGGGGTCGACTCGTTGCATCATGTGTTTGAAGGTGCTGACGGGCGTGCCGGTCAGCGATGACTGGGCGTCATCCCAGTGCGTGATGGGCGCGTTCAACAGTTCGTCCGTCTGTCGGACAAGCCTCGGCAACACCGGGGTGAGATAGACGACGATCTGGCGAAAGAGGTTGAGCCCCACCGTGCAGATGTCGCGCAACTCCTCCTGTTTCGTTTCGTCCTTGCGGAGCTTCCACGGTTCACGGGATTCGATGTACTGGTTTGCCCGATCGGCAAGGACCATCACTTCCCGCATGGCTCCGTTGTCGTCGCAGTTCTCGTAGAGGACGGCGATGCGTTCGCCGGCAGCGGCTGCATTGGCGAACAGACCTTCGTCGTCGGGATACGTCTCGCTGAGCGACCCTCCCGCGACGAACTTCGCGCAGCGGCTGGCGATGTTGACAACCTTGCCGACGAGATCACTGTCGACCTTCGCTTTGAACTCGTCGAGGTTGAGATCGAGATCGTCAACCTTGGCGGTCAGTTTGCTGGCGAAAAAGTAACGCAGGTGGGACGGGTCGAGATGGTCCAGGTACGTCGACGCCTGGATGAAGGTGCCTTTGGACTTGGACATCTTCTCGCCCCCCACGGTCAAAAAGCCGTGGATGTGCACCTGCTTTGGCAGGCTGAAGCCAGCCGTCTTGAGGATGCCGGGCCAGAACAACGTGTGAAAGTAGGTGATGTCCTTGCCGATGAAATGGTGGACGTCGCAGTCGGGGGACTTCCACCAGTCGTCGAGCGATTCGCCATTCGCTTGGCACCACTGCCACGTGCTGGCGATGTAGCCGATGGGCGCGTCGAACCAGACGTACCAGTAGTGGCCGGGAAAGTCGGGAATCTCAAAGCCGAAATACTGCGGCGGGCGGGTGACGTCCCAGTCGCGAAGTTCATCGCCGAGAAAATGCCCTTTGAGATAGTTGGCGATTTCCGTCTGCAGGTGTTCGCCGGATTGCGTCCACTCGTCGAGGAAGGGGTGCAGTTGTTCGAGCCGGATGAAGCGGTGCGGTGCCTGACGCAGTTCAGGTGTTGCTCCGGAGAGTGTGCTGCGGGGGTCGATCAGTTCCTTGGGGGTGTAATTCGAGAGGCAGCTTTCGCAGTGGTCGCCGTTCTGGTCGGGGGCCTTGCAGACCGGACAGGTGCCCTTCACAAAGCGGTCGGCGAGATACGTTTTCGCCTCCGGGTCGTAGAGTTGCTCGACCGGCTTTTCGACGACGAGCCCCGCGTCGGTGACGGACTGCCAGATCTGCTCGCACAGTTGGCGGTTCTCGTCGCTGTGGGTGCTGCCGTAGTTGTCAAATTCGATGTCGAATCCGGCGAAATCGTGAATGTGCTGTTCGCGCATATCGGCGATCAGCGCTTCCTCGCTGCGTCCCTCCTGCCGGGCGCGGATCATGATGGCAGTGCCGTGGGTGTCGTCGGCACAGATGTAGAGGCAGCGGTTGCCGCGCAACTTTTGGAACCGCACCCAAATGTCGGTCTGGATGTACTCTAGCAGATGGCCGATGTGGATCGGCCCGTTAGCGTACGGCAGGGCGGCGGTGACGAGGATGCGTCGTGTCATGGTTCTTCGTTGAGAGGATCTATCCGGCGATCGGCATTCTAGGAGAGTGACAATCGGGCCGATAGCGTGGTTCGGCGGAATCGCTGCTGTTAGCCGCGAGCCAACGCCGAGCGCCACCGGTCAGTGTTCCGTGCCAGAAGATTGGCGGTCGGTGTTGCCTCTCCACTCACCTGCTTGACCATCACCAGTTCGCGTCCGTAGCATGGGGGTGCATCTTCATTCGTGATGTTTCAGTCACTCTCGACTGTGCCCAACGGTGACAGTCATTCTCAACCGAGCGGTCCGTTGAACATACCCGAAGACTCCCGAGCACCGGACGATCCCTCATCGGTCACCGCAGAATCGGCAAGAGGCGTGCCTCTCGACTCGGAGCCGATCGACGGCTCCGAGCCGGCCGATGATCCGACGGTGAATCCGCCCTCCGAGGAAGACCTTCCCGGATTCGAGCCGCTGACTCCGGAGCTGGTTGAGGAGGAGGCGATCCGGGGCGACTTCATGCTGCGGTGGGCGGCCATCCTGGTGGCCATGTTGCTCGGCTGGATGTTGGTCGACCAGACATCAGTGCTGGTGAACGTCAAATCGGGGCAACACCTTGCGTCGCATGGGATTCTTCCGTCGTCGACGGACGTCTTTGCCGCGACGACCGCCGGCCGCCGCTGGGTGAACCTGTCCTGGCTGTGGGACCTGATGATCAGCGGAGTTTATGGAGCGATCGGGCTGTCCGGTCTGTCGTTGTTCTCGGCAGCGATCGCGTTGGTCACGTTTTGGATCGTGGCGAAGGTGAGCGTACCCGGCGTGCCGACCTGGTGGGGCTCGATTTGTGCGGTGCTGGCGGCGGTCGCTTGTTTTCCGAGCCTGACGGCCACGCCGCACATCGTCACGCTGCTGGGCGTGGCGGTCACAATGTGGTTGCTGTTCCGCTGGCAATTGGATGTTTCGCGATCGCTGCGGCCGCTGGCCGGTGTGTTCCTGGTGTGGGGCAACCTCGACGGGCGGGCGTGGATCGGCGGCGTGATTCTGATTCTGTTCTGGCTGGGGACCTGGCTGGACGGATTCCGCAAGCACCCGGAGGGGGAGCCGGAACCACCTGCGAGAACCGCCGGCGTGGTGATGCTGTGCAGTTTGGTGGCGCTTCTCGTGAATCCGTTCCTGTGGGAAACGTGGTTGGCTCCACTGCGATTGTACGGAGTCGAGTACCCGGCATTGCGCGCGTATGCAACGAGCGACCTGCCGTTCGGAGTCGAGCGTTACTCGGCCTTCCTGCCGATCTTTTGGAGGCATCTCGACCTGTATACGGTAGTTTCATTGCTGCTGATGATGGTTGCGGCGGTGACGCTGATGCTCAATCGCGAGCGGCTGCGGTTGTCGAGCGTGCTGGTGTTGCTGGGAGTGAATCTCATCGGGATCGCCGGCGGACGGGAGCTGGCGGTGGCCGCAATCGTCAACGCCATTCTGGCGACCGTCAACGCCCAGCAGTGGTACTTGGTGACCATCCGGCAGACGTACTCGGTGGAGCCGTCGGAGATTCTGTTTTCCCGGGGCGGCCGCGCACTGACGGTGCTCGCCATCTTTGGACTGGCCTTCGCTGTTGTCAGCGGCCATTTCATGGGAGCCGAGGGCCGCCGCGTGGGGATAGGGCTGTCTCCGGAGCTGACCCAACAGATTGAAAGCTACCAGTCACTGCTGGCCGACTCGTTCGACGGCCGGGCGTTCAATTTTCGGTTGTCGCAAGGGGACCTGCTGATCTGGATCGGGATGAAACCGTTCATCGACAGCCGCGTGGGACTGTACGGCGGGGCGGATTCGCTGATCCCTCAGCATCACGTGCTTCGTCGCTCAATGCGGGCCTTGGCCAAAAACCACGAGTACGAGGAGATGAAGGCGCTGTGGACGGAAGCGTTTGACCAGTATCAGATCAATCAGGTGCTGCCGCGGCTGTCCGGAGGTACGCCGGATTACATCACGTATTACTCATTGCTGCGAAGCCCGGACTGGCAGCTGACCGCACAAGGCGCCGCCTCAGCGTCATTCTACCGGACCGATACGGCCAATGCGGAACTGGCGGCGTACCTTCGCGAACACGAATCGACACAGTTTGTTGTCCGTTTCCTCCGAACGGACGATGAAGACACGGAGCCTCCCATGCCACGCGGCGTCTGGCCGCAGCCGCCCACGTTTTACGACCGATACCTTTATCTCCCGCAGAAGACGATGTCTAACGGCATTCGTCTCGCCAACCACTACAACGTGCTCCGCGAACTGTCGCTCGAAAACCAACGGCTGGATGACGCAATCGCCCTCGCCTACCAGGCAATCCGCACTGCTCGGGAAGGGCTGCGGGATGATCCCAACAACGCGACCGGATACCGGATTTTGGCAACGTCGTATCAGTTCCTCGAAGCGGTTGAGGACAGTTTCCAACAGAGCCGCGGTCTGCCGCATCCGCTCACCGGACGGTATCACGAGACGATCGCTGCTTACCACCAGGCACTGGATTGTGCTCCCAACAACGTCGAAACGATGTACCGGCTGTTCACCGTCTACAACACGCACAACCGCTACGACCTGGCCCTGAAGTATCTGGAGCGTGTCGAGTACGCGAAAGGCAGTACTTCGATTCTTCCCGTCAGCCATCCCAATCAGCGTGAGGAGGAGCAACTCAACGATGCCCTCAAAGTGGAGCTGCAGGAAGGGGTCCTCCGCGTGCGGGCGCAGGCGGAGGCGGACTTGCAATCGGAGAATGGCCGGCTGGCGGCGGCACGGGCTGCCTACGCGTCCGGGTGTCCGCAGTTGGCACTCGAATTGCTCGAAGAGGACTTGACGGTTTCGGCTTCCAACCCGCTCGCCCAATTGTTCAGGGGAATCCTGCTATTGGAAGTCGGTCGCACTTCCGAGGCGCGTGATGAACTGGAGAGTCTGAGAGGCACCGCTGTCGAAGAGCAGGCCCCGGAGTGGCCGCTGATGGCCAGCTATTGCAGTCTTGCCGCCGACGATCTCATCACCGCCGAGGTGACGCTGGAGAAGGCACATACCGATTTGGAAGAGGCCGTGACGGGCGCGTTGCTCGAATCGCTCCCCCTGCAGTTCGTGGGGCCGATTCCGACGCCTGACGGCACTCTGGGTTGGGGTGACGGCGAAGGACTGTTGCCGGTCCAGCAGACGCAGACGGTTGCCGTGTTGAAGACGGCGTACCAATTGCGTCTGGAGCAAAACGAGCTGTTGCACGCTCTGATCGCCATTGAAGCCGGGAACATCAGCAACGCCGCCGAACTGTTCGAACAGATCATCACCCGCAACCCCAACAGCGCGGCCCGTCCCCTCGTCGAACAGTACCTGTTGCTGATCGCCAACCAACAACTCGCACCGCCCCGGACAGTCGTCATGCCCCTGGAACCGGACCTGTTCGCCGAAGCCGATACGGGAAACACGGACGATTCAGACGCGACGGAGAGCACCGACAAGACTGAGGGAACCGAGCCGTCGGATGAGGAGCCCGCAACATCGGCAGCGAGTGAGGAGAAGCAACAGCCGGACGAACCGAGCGGGTCTCCGCAGGAAACACCAGAGAACAAGGAAGCCTCAGAGAACACGCCGAGCGATCCTGACGAATCCGAAGAGAACTAGTGGTCCGTCAGTCGTGAATTGAGGGATGAGTCAGAGTTCGGGAGCCCGACAACGGAGGGCGTTTTTCTCCTCACGATGCCTCAAACGAAGCCTGACAAGGCACTCAGTCGTGTTGACGTTAACATGCAATCCGTCGGTTTTTCCGCAGGAAATGGGTAGCACCGGTTGTCCCAACCGGTGCCGCGCAGCGGCAGGAAGCCTGTGCTTGACCGGACGATTTCCCCAGCGGCTTCTTGTCGCGTTGCGACACGGGTTGGGGCAACCCGTGCTACCCGGTTCGTATGTCAACACGACCGAGTTGGCCGTCGGAAGCCCAGGGCAGCCATCACGCTCCGCGTGATGAGCGATGGGAGTGAGTGCGTCGCCAGGTCGGGGGATGTTGTGCTTGCACTGTCAGCACGCGGAGCGTGACGGCCACTTTCGAGTTTTCCGCCGGATACTGACGGTTCCGCAGCCGGCGGCAAGGGAACGGTCGCCGACGACCGAAGCCCCATCGCCCGTCGTCGTGAAGCACGTACGTTCGACTCAGCCGAGCCCCAGGTCCTCGTAAATCAGCGTCAGCAGCCGGCGAAAACGTTCGTTGTGAATCGGCTCGGGCGGACAGCCGTTGGCGACGGCTGCGACCACGAGGCCGTATTCCGGGTCGGCGAATCCGATGGAAGACCGCGCCCCGCCGTGCCCAAACGCCCGTGGTGAGCAATACTTGCCGAACCCGTACGGGACGGTCTCGGGACCGTACCGGTTTGAGTCCACGATCAGCCCCAGTCCGAAATCGATCGTGTGTCCGAACGTTTCATCGAAGAGCCCCTCCCGGTGCCGCTGCGTCATCAGCGCAGCCGTCGCCGGTTCCAGAATCTGGCAACCGTCCCGTTGGCCCCGGTTCAGCAGCATCTCGTAAAAAAAACCGAGCTCGCAGATTGGTCCACGGCAACTCGCTCCGGGCGACGGGGCACCGACAACGACGGGATCGTGGCTTCGCAGCAGCTTCAGTCCGGCGGGCTTGTGGGCCCACACATGCCCGAGCCGGTCGCCATAGCCGGCGAGCACATCGGGCGGAATCGCCATCCAGGAGTCCCGCATCCCCAGCGGCCGCATGATGTCTTCCCGGACAACGTCATCCACCGGCCGGCCTTCCAGCCGCCGCACGAGTTCGCCCAGAACAAACCAACTCTTGCCCGCATCGTAGCCGGCGCGTTCGCCCGGGACCCATCCGTCCTGCAGGCCGGTCTGACAGATTCGATGGATGATCTCGTCCCAGGGATCGTTGGGCCATCCGAGGACGATCTGCCGCAGTCCGGCGGTGTGGGTCAGCAGATGCCGGACGGTGACACCTTCTTTCCCCTGCTGGGCGAATTCCGGGATGTGCGCGGCCACCGGTTGACCGAGGCCGACACGTCCGTCTTCGACGAGCCGCATGACGGCAACGGCGGTGAGTGGTTTCCCGGCGGAGACCCATAACGTGAGCGTTTCCCGCGTCATGGCGACGCCGTCACGGGATTCACCAATGCCGCAGTTGGCGACGGCACAGCCATCGAGTGAGACGTAAAGCTGCACGCCCTTATGGAGCCCGTCCCGGATCCCCTGCTCGGCATGGGCGACCGCCTGCGGAAGCACCTCGCACAGGTCGGCAGTGCGATCCTCGCCGTAATCAGCGGTGTGACCGGCCTGTTTCGTCTCGGCAAACATCTCCAAGTTCCGATTTTTCATGAATGGCTGTGACAAGTTTCCGGCCGCCTCGCCTGAAACCAATTGACGACAAGGCCGCCCCCGGACCGACGCCCCAACGAGTCGATCTGTCGGGAATCGGGCACCGCAGCCAGCCGAATGCGGCGGGGCATGCACTATGACATATCGAATGGCCGGACCAGAATCCAGCGAACCCCCCGCTCAGACGGTCGCCGGGGCGGAATGTCCCACATGGGAGCCGGGCACCATTCGACCGGGACACTTTAGAACCCCTCTTCGGCAGCCGTTCGAGGACCGGTGTCTTTTGCCGGGCTGTCAGGGAGTGATACGGAATCCGGTGGCTTCGTCGATCCAGAAGCGGTGCTTGGACGGAACGAACTGGATCGTCTTGCCAAAAACTGGCTGGACCGCCTGCCCGGGGACCTTCTGAAACCAGATACCCGCCTCGGTCCCCTTCCCCTTGAGCGTGAACTGCTCCTTGGACTGATCGAAACTGATCGAGTCCGCGCGGGCCCGGAAGACTTTCCCTTCCAGTTGTGCGTCGCCGAACGCGACGACTTCCAGCCAGTCTTCCTCCTGAGGCGAGCGGGCCGCACGGAGTTGCAGGTTCATCTGGCCGCTCTGCAGCCAAACCGAGTTTCTCGCCGTTTCGGTGTCCTCGTCCAGGTCGTCCCGTTCGATTTTCTGCAGGGCATGCTCCACCGGCCCATGAATGACCTGCACGCGATCTTTGAGCACTAAAAAGCGGTCGTGCTGATTGCCGGTCAGCTCGCCGGCGAACTTCAGCCAGGTGTAGTTCCAGTCCAGTTTACTGGTTTTCGCGGCCTGATTCGCACGAGCCATATTCGGCGGACCGAGCATCACTCGCTGTTGGCCGTCACCGCGTTGCCAGTCGTCAATTTTTCCCGGTCCCCGCGCGGAGAAGTTTCCGGTCGGTCGGTCGAAGGAGAACTCGGCCACTTCCAGGAAACGAATTCCGATGAGAACCGAGTGTTCGCCCGGCGACGGCTCTCCAAACTCGTGGTACTCGACGGTCACGCCATCCAGACAATGGATGTTGGCGATTTCGAGGCCCTGGGAATCCGGGGCGTCCTTGGAAAAGGAGATCCGCCGGTTGAGCGTCACGTCCATCCGGTGACACTTCATCATGCTGTCGGCCAGCGTCGTCTTGGTTTTTCCGAAGAAGGACGCCATCTGTCCGTCGAAGTTCATCTTCTCCCGCCAGCTAACCCGGAAACGTTCGGGAGTTTCCAGAACCTTTCCTTCGAGACCACGGTCCACGAGCACCACAATCGTGCCGGGGCCGTCGACAAGGGCGTTGTTTCGTTCTCGGTCGAACAGAATGTCGTTCCCCTCGATTTCGCCCTGGGCGAACCGAATGCGGGCAGGGGCCCCCTGCAACCGCAGGACTTGCCCGGTCGCCCGGTTCTGGAGTCCGAGCGTTTCGCATTCGATAGAGAAGGGGCCATCGGCAGCGTCGTCGGTCACCGGAGCAGAACCGGGATCGCCGTCCTCGATGCCGGCGCGGCTAATGCGGACGTCCCGCGACGCGGTCAACTCCGACAGGCCCGGCTGATTGGTCGCAGGATCGATCGTCACCGTCGCCCGGACGCCACCCGCCTTGACGAAGACAGGGGGCCGCCCCGGGTCTTCACGCGACGGCCCGCCGAACGGCGTGCGGTCCTCGCGGCGTTCTTCCCCGGAAGGCAAACGGGCCGCCTCCACAAAGTCGGCCTCCACCCGTTCGGTTTCCAAGCGTAACGTTGGCGTGGCCATCAGCACCGGTGAGCCGCCCGTCTGCTCAGCGATGACCTTGCGCAGCGGAAGTCCGCCCGTCTCGGCATCGCGATCGGCGTCGCCCTCGGCCGATTGCTGAAACCGTCTTGCCGACGCCTGCATTTGCTCGCCGTCGAACCACACCCGCAGGACGTCCCCGACAACCCCCATCTCCTGCTGCCGGTGGACGACGCGCGCATCACCGTGCAATTCGAGAAGATCCCATTCGGACGCAGGGTCCTTGGCCAGCTTGAGCCGCTCGCTCCAGCTCGACTCGACCTCAATCTCGCCGGACTCGAGATTCGTGGTCCATGCCTGGCCGGCTCCTTCGCAGGCCGCCGACTGCAACCGGCTTTCCTCGTCGTGCGTCATTCGGATGTCGGGACAAGACAGGTGAGCCGAGCCGATCTGGACGACCACGCTTTCGTTGTCGAGCATCATTAGTTTTCGAGCCGCGACATCGTACCGCAGATCTCCCATCCGGCCGCGGAGCTGGTTCTCATCGGAACTCAGCACAACGTCTCGGCCGATCGCCCGCAACGACCGCAGTTGCACGTCGAGATCGAGGCCGTTCCTCTGATGCCGCCGGTACGAGGCTGTCGCCCCCGCCACAGGCTGAATGACTGGTTCATCAGCACGGCCCGGCTGTGCGAGCTCCGCCTCCGGGTCAACTCGCGGCTCAAACGCCAACACCAGACGGTCACAGTTCAGGCGGTCAAACTCCTCCGATTCTCCCGGCCGGTTGGTCAGGCGGGCCACATTCACATTGTCATCGAAGACCGCCACGAGCTTCCCAACGTCATACTCGAACGGCCCGTCGCTCTGGACGTGGACCGGCATCGGACGTCCGCCCTCCTCCATGACGAGATCGATCGACACGTTTCGCCGGAGGACGATGCGTTCGACTCCGCCGATGTGAGGCATGTCCTTGCCCAGAACCGAATCATCGCCGGTCGCCAGCGTGATTTCGAACTGCTGCGCCGTTCCTCGCACCTGTTCACTCCGGCCTTTCGCCGGACCGTACGCAAAGGAAACCGGTTGGTTGCTGTCGCTGGCCAGCGAGCCGTGTCCTCCCTGCCCCTCCGACAAGTCGATGGTTCCTCCGACCAGCAGTAATCCATCCGGTCCGGTAATCCGCACTTCCCCGGTGAACTGTCCGCCGACGATGCGATTGTTGTCGGAGTTCCCGAAACCCGGGTCGAACTTCTCTTCGAACTCCACGACCGCCGAATCGCAGGTCACCGTGTAGGGCTCACCATCGCCGCGCCGTGGATCGAACCAGACCAGCGCAAACGGCACAAGCCGCATCTTGTTCTGTCGGTCATCCTTGATCGGCCGAAACGTGTTGAAATAGACGAACCCTTCTTTCTCACGATTCATCGCGATTTTCGCATCAGCCGCCCAGGCGGCACCGGGCAGATACTGCTTCGCCACAACGACCGCATCGGACGGCAATTCGGCCTCTCTCACAGCGACAGCCGCAGCGGCCGATTCCCGGCCCCTGGGAGCCGTCAGCGGAGACACGACGGCGACGTACATCCAGTACACGACGTACAGGACCACGACCGTGATCGATGTTCTCAAGCTGGGAGACATCAGCGTTCTTACGAGGGACCGTGGAGGATGCGGCCGGGCAACGTCAACACTGGCGGCGGCTCACGAAGTTCCACCAGTCGAAGTTTCAACAGTCGAAATCTCACCAACTGAGGTTTCATCAGGAGAAACGGTTGGCTCACTCTCCGATGTGGGCAGCAACCCGATCACGTCGGTGATGTCGATCAGGCCGATCGGCTGGTGCTGTTCGTCGACGACCGGTAACTCGCTGATTTTTCGGTCGGCGAGAATCTCAACGACATCCGCCAACGTGGCCTCTCCCGAAATGGTCAACGGGTCACGGGTCATCACCGACTGCATCGGCCCGTCCAGTTGATCGTCGCAGCGGCTCTCCAGCAGCCGCGCGAGATCGCTGTCGGTAAACAGTCCCCGCACCCGGTTCGCATCGTCCACAAGGATGATCGCTCCAGTGCGGCGTCCCGTTTGGGCGAGATTTGTAAACACGTCTCGCACGGTCGACGACTGTGCCGCGATCCTGACGTCGTCACCCCGCCGCATGATGTCGCGGACCTGTGTCAGTTTCCGGCCCAAACTGCCGCCCGGATGAAAGACGGCAAACGTCTCGGGGGTGAACCCGCGATGCCGCGCCACGACCAGCGCCAGCGCGTCCCCCACCGCCAGCATGGCCGTCGTGCTCGTTGACGGGGCGAGTCCAAAGACGCCGACTTCCTGCAGTCGCCCCAGGCAGATCGTCGCCTGCGCCTGCGTGGCGAGCGAGTTGGTCGCTGTGCTGGTGACGGCGATCACCGGAGCGCCGATCTTCGCGAAAATCGGCAATAGCCGGCAGAGTTCCTCGGTCTCCCCGCTGTTGGAGAGTGCCAGGACGACGTCGGCGGCGGAAAGACATCCCAGATCGCCATGCACCGCCTCCGCCGGGTGCAGGGACTGGGCACGGGTGCCGGTCGACGAAAGAGTGGCGGCGATCTTTTGGCCGATCAGTCCTGCTTTGCCCATGCCGGTGACGATGACCCGCCCCGGACAAGTGAGCAGCATCTCCACAGCCCGGACGAAGCACGCATCGAGCCGCCCCGCAACTTGTTGCAGAGCCTCCGCCTCGCTGAGGAGAACCTGCTTTCCTTCGCGCAATTGCTCGAATTGAGGGAACGGGACGATGCGCCGCTGAGGGACTGCGCTCATGGGAGACCGGGATTCGGTAACGGGACAATTCGACAATGGGATTGGGGGCGGGAGCCTTCAGACCGGTGGCTCCCCGGGCGTGGGGGGAAAGGGGCGGGAGTATAGGTGCGGAACGGCAGCGCGGTCAACGGGAATCGACCCAGGAACAAACGCCACAACACACATTGGGTAAACGGGTTATGGTGACACTTGCGAATCATCTGCCGCCGCAAGCCTTGGCAGCCGCGTGCCGCCAGACACCCAGCGTCCCAATTCGTGATTGAGGTTCTTCCGCGTTTGCGGCTTCAATCACGGCCCAAGCCGGATTCACAAAGCGAGACACCGGGTGCCTTCCGCGAAATGTTTCAGCACCGGCAGAGAATATCTCGCATTGACCTGTTTTCTGGCGAATCGTATGAGGGGCGCCCGCCGCCCTGTTTTTGGATTCAGTCGCTTTCCGGGGATGTCATGTCGCTTCAAGAAACTGCACTGTCGCAGTGTTTGCGGTCCCACGTTCGCCGGCCTGTGTGGCGATTCCTGAGCTTCGCATTGTCGTTGCTCGTCTTCGTGTGCGGATGCGGCGGCTCGGAGGCGGTCACGGAGCCGGAAACGCCGGTTGCGCATCGCTCGGCAACGTCGTTCGACACGCCGCTCGACGAGGAGGAGATTCGGACGTTTCTGGAAATCGTCCGCGCTCTGCCTGAAGGCCGCTCGCCGGAATTCGCCCCTTTGCCTCGCTCTGCCGTCGATGATCGGTTGCCCTCGGAGACCTTGGTGACCGCCTACCGTCAGGAGTACCGCCGCATGTTCGACCCGGTCGAGCAGGGGAGCCGCTGGCGTCGCGACCGCGAGCTAATGGCGATTCTGACATCACGCGGCATCGAGCCAGAGGAGTTTGCCTCGCTGATGACGCGACTGGGATGTGCCGTCGCCGCCGGAACGGTCAGCTCTCGGCTCAACCTTACCGCAGCGTCGGCCAAATCGGACCGGCAACTGCAAGCGATCATCAGCCGGATCGACAAATGGGACAACGCCGCAGCATCCGGAGCTGCGACTCCCCTCGACGTGAGCCAGCGCCGCCAGCCGCTCGTCGACCAATTGAAAGACCTTGTCGCGTTGTCCGAGTTCAGCCGTCTTCTGCTGAGCATCCCGGAAGAAAGCCGCGTCATGATCGCCAGGCACAAACAGGAACTGGCCGTTCATCTGCCCCAAGCGGACAGTCTCCGCCTGTTTGAACGGACCCTCGATACCGATGCGGTCATCGTCCCGGTCAACTTCGAGCAGCCGCAGCGAAGCTCAACACCGAAGTGATCGTCCGACCGGAGTTCTTCTTACGGCCCGCCGAGAACGTGCGCGGCAAGAGACCCGGTGCCTCGATTGTCCTTCATCGTCGATCGCCAGGATGATGGCGGATCATGTCGAAACGTCGTCGCCGGATTGAGACACCAGGTGTCTGACGGCGGCCAGCACGCGGTCTCGTCAGTCGAGTTCCAGCAGTTCGAGATCCTTGAATTGCACGGTCATCGGGGGACCGGCGTGTGCCTGGAGCGCGATGATGCCGCTGCTCGTCGCTTTGTCCGATTGGTGGTCGATGACCTCGGACATCAGCACTCCGTTGATGAAGTGCTGCAGGTGATTCCCGCGAACGACGATTAGATAGTCGTTCCACCTCTCGGTCTTGACGGCCAGTTCCTGTAGATACTCCTTGCCAGCAAAGGGGGTCACATGCTTGGCACCGTCGGCCATAATTTCCACCAATTGGCCGCGGTCGGCGAGAATGCCGCGGCCCCGCTCCTGGTAGTTGATCCCGCTGTAGGTGGGCGAGGAATCGATGTCCGCCTGATAACCGCTGACAACCCATTTCTTCTCGTCGACCACCTGGCTGCGGTATTGCACGCCGGAGTTCCCCCCCTCGATGCGGTATTTGAGCCGCAGTTGGAAGTCGGCCGGCTTCTTGTCCGCCAGCACGCAAAACGTGTTGTACTTCAGAAGCTTGTCCGGCGTCGTCTGACCGGTAATCGCGCCGTCCTGGACCGACCAGTAGTCCGCGTCGTAATTCCATCCGGAGAGGTCCTTGCCGTTAAACAGCTTGACCCATTCGCCAGTTTCTTCGGCAGAAGACGGGCGTGCGCAGGCATTCAACAGCAAACCGGTCGAAAGAATCGTCAGCAAGATCCGCATGGGAAGGCTCCTCGGTGGGTGATCGTGAGCCTCCCATTCTCCGAAATCACCCGCCCAATGCAACCACGTGGAGGGGCAGTCCAGGGCCGTTCAAAGATTGAAGCTGGGCAACCTCGTCACCCGAAGCGTCAGCAAGGGACGAATCGCTCACTCACGTTCGCTTCCGCGCTGACGCTTCGCGTGACCATTGAGCTCGTCCCGGTCGGTCTTCTCCCAAGTGAAATTTGAATGGCCCTGAGGGGCAGACTGTTGCGCGGGCGCATCCGCTCAAACTCAAAGGTGCGGGTGGCTGGGGCGATCTGAAACCGATGATGGGCTTGCCGCCCGGAACTCTGGTGCTGTGGACGGTGAATGCACCGAGGGTGTGTTTCTTTCTCAACGTGCGCCCAAACACCCGGTGTCTCGAATCAACGAGGACGCGAGAAGCCTGATTTCAACGGCGATGGTCCTCAACGTTTCCCGAGATGTTGAGACACCGGGTGTTTCCACCGAAAAACTCACAACCTCACAGCCCCAGCGTTCGGTCTGAAAACCAGTGTTCGGTCTGAAAATACGTCTCCATTGCCGCAACAGCGTCCCAGCCACCAGGCGGGGGCAGGAGCGGCTGCGGCACGCTGCTGGGACGAGACCGTCAGCTCCAGAATTTCTCGCCGTGCAAGTTCAGTTCGGGACGGGCTTCAACTTCGCAGTCGCCGTAGACCTTCGTCTGGCAGGCGAGCCGCATCTCGTCCTCGTGTCCGATCCGTCCAAAGAAGCCGAGCGGGTTGATCCATGTGTTCAGCCGTTCCCACAACCCGGGCCGACTGACGTTCTCGCGCCCTTTCTTGATATGGACGCGGCAACTGCAACACACCCCATTGCCGCGGCAGTTGACGTAGCGGTGCGGCCCTGAGTACAGCTCGATGCCGTTTTTTCTCGCCTGCTGTCGCAGATTGGAGCCTTCGGGGACTTCGATCGTCTTCTTGTCAGAGGTGAACTTGACAGTGGGCATTGTGAATGCGGTCTGTTGGTTCGGACGTCGGGAGGAAATGACTACAGCAGAATCAATCGGATAATAGGTCGGGAGGAAACAGTTTTCCACCGTCTGATACAACCGGTGGGTTCGCGCCGCCTCAGAGCCGCGCCCGTCAGGAAGCCGTCGCGGTCCGGATTGGAATGCGTGAGCAAACTCGCAGACGATGTGAAAAGAGGAGGGCTGCCCGGGAACGTGCGCGGAGGCTCCCAACGCGTGTGATCAGCCGCTTCCTCACAATTGCGGCGCTGATTGCGGGATTCGAGCCTCGACGTTTGCATTGTTATCGCGATAACATGGTTGCATGAGCCGGACAGGATCACATCGTCGTCGGGACGGGTTGTCGGGCCGATGCCGGAATGGCGACCTTGGCATCGTGCGGCGACGGTTTCTCAAGTCGGGTGTCGCTGGGCTCGGCGGGCTGACGCTGTCGGAATTGCTGCGTGCTGAGAACCGAGCCACAGCCGAATCCTCCGGTCGCCACCGGGAGAAATCGTGTATTTTCCTCGTCCTCAGCGGCGGACCGGGACAGCACGAAACGTTCGATCCCAAACCGGACGCGCCCCGCGAAATCCGCGGGCTGTACGAGGCGATTGCAACGCGGACTCCCGGCGTGCAACTATCGGAAATGTTGCCGCAACTGGCCGCAAGGTCGGACCGTTACTGCCTCGTGAGGTCGATGAGTCATGAAGACGCCGTCCACGTGTCGGCGGTCCACACGATGCTTACCGGCCAGCCGGACGGTTCGGCTGGGAACCAATCGCCGTTCATCGGTTCGCTGGTCGCCAAAGTTCGCCCGTCGTCCCAGTCGGTCCCTTCCTACGTCTGGCTGCACAACATGAAAACGGGCACCAACAAGGTGCCGCGCTATGAGAGCGGACTGCATCTGCTGGGACATCAGTATGCGCCGTTTCGCGTGGGATACGAATTGGACAACCCGGCCGCCGCCGACTTCCGCGTGAAGGATTTTGATCCTCCCGCCGGGATTTCTTCACACGGCGTCGAACGGCGACAGACGTTGTTGCAGAATCTCGATCGCGACTCGTCCGGTGGGGGGACACGATCGGTTC
Organism: Planctomycetaceae bacterium; assembly: GCA_029259845.1. Classification (GTDB taxonomy): domain Bacteria; phylum Planctomycetota; class Planctomycetia; order Planctomycetales; family Planctomycetaceae; genus JAHBXU01. The sequence goes on from JAJDEI010000046.1 coordinate 18,363, forward strand.
AACAGTACGACCGCTTCCAACAGAAGGCCTGGGAACTGATGACCGGCCCGTCCGCCCGGCGGGCATTCGATCTGACTCGCGAAGATGACAACGTTCGCGACCGGTATGGGCGAAATCCGCTCGGCCAATACTGCCTGATGGCGCGGCGGCTGGTCGAATCGGGCGTGCGGCTCGTGACTGTCACCGCATGGCCCGGACTGGCACCGGGCGAGACGACCCCCACGGTCACGCAGGTCTGGGACTCCCACGACAGCTACTATAACGATGGCGAAAGCATGTACGGCAACGGCCCGTACGGATTGCAATGGTCACTCCCTCGTCTCGATCAGGCGGTCGCCGCGCTGCTCGACGATTTGCACGAACGTGGCTTGCTGGACGACACGTTCGTTGTGGCTGTCGGGGAGTTCGGTCGCACGCCCAAGTTCGAAGGCAATGGACGCGGTCGCGGACATTGGCCCCACTGCTACACGGCATTGCTGGCCGGTGCAGGGGTCCGCGGCGGCAGTGTCTATGGATCATCGGACCGGGATGGAGCGTACGTCGCGTCCGGACGTCACGTGTCCCATGCCGACTTCGGAGCGACACTGTTTCATACGCTCGGCATTCCGCCGGAGACCCGCTCCGGTCCCGACGGCTTCTCACTCCGCGTCAGTCCCGGCGAGCCGCTGCACGAAATCTTCGGCTGAGTGACTGTGGCGACTCCCCAGCCCAGATGGGACACATCAATCCGGGAGAGCGAGGAGCGACGATGCATTTCAAGATCATTTGAAAACCTTGACTCAGCTTATCTTCCGTCAGGTGAGGCTTGACCTACGTCATTTGCAAACCAGATGAGCGTCTCCATAGGCTTGCCATCGCACGTGGGAATTGCTAGTGTCGGCTGCTGCGATTCGTGGTTCTCATAGGTCAATGAGATGTTTCGCTTTGCCTTCCTTCACTCTTCACGGTTGTGCTGGCTGCTGGCTGCTGGCTGCTGGCTGCTGGCTGCGTTCTCTTTCTGGTCGAAGCGGATTCTTCACAGACGCTCGCGAGTGACCCGTCGTCAGAGACGCGACACCCAGCCGAAGTGTGGAGTTTCTTGGACACCTCAATCGCGACGATTGAATTCGATCTTCAAGTGTTGATGGCCCAGGCCTCGCCAAGCGCCACTGGCCCCGATCTGGTCGAATTTTCGTCGGTTCTGACAAGCCTTCTGTCGCAAGAAAACGGTTCGGCAGATGATCCGCATGTTCGGGATGCGATACTCCAGTTTCTGGAAGATACTTCGCTAAGTGTCTATGGATGGCAATCACTCACCGTCACATCTGACGGTACGAACCTAAGAAACGACTACCAGACCGCCACGGACCAGCCGACATCGTATGTTCGGCTTCCAGAGCATGAAGTCACATTTACGCCATCGAGCGGCACCGCCTGCGTCGCGTCGGCCCCATCAACAACAAAGATATACCGACTTCGCGATGTTCGCTATCAGCCGGGACTGTCCTTACTGGACAAGCTGTCAGCTAAGGGTGTGGTCACCCGAACGGAGAACCGTGTCGACACGATACGTTTAGACCCGTGGTTGCAAATCAGCTACGACCGCGAATCTCGGTTTATCATGCATGTGGCAATTGAGCCTACGAATGCTCCGATTCGAATCGACCGTTGGCAACGATGGCCTAGTCGCCTGGATTCACAGATTCCGATGCTGAGCATCATCGCGAAATCCCAAAAGGCGGCGACTCACAATCCCACAATTACCTCAGTCAGGGCCTTCTTGCTGAATCCCACGTCCATCAATCAGGTGATCAGCAAAGAGGCATTTGTTGTCGCAGCACCTGCCAAATCACGGCTTGTTGCTTATGACGTTGCTGGCAAACGAACTGTGAATGCACGCCTCGAATCTCCGGTCTCCAACGTCAAGAAGGCAGTTGCAGAAACACTCGAGGCACGTGGCCCTGCGCCAGTGAAAGCCGGCGGGATGCCGTTGCTGGTCGTGTTTCTCAACGTGGTTTGTTTCTCGGCGTTGGTCATTTGGATGCTTAAGCGCCAGTTTGGTCGCAGGAGTCCCGACACGTAGAAGCCGGCGACGATAATGCCGTGTCTATGCCGGTAGCTATATACCCTAACTACGGTCCAATCATGGGGAGGTCAGGTCAGTAACCGTTCACACCTCGAACGAGGTTGGGTGAGCAATTCGTCTTTTCACAGATGGCGTTTTCTGCGACATCTCCTCCATGTCGCAGCGACCAACAGGACCGCCGATTTCTGAACAGCAGCTGGCCGGGTTGCCGGCCGA
>JAJDEI010000047.1 GCA_029259845.1 Planctomycetaceae bacterium
TCACTACAACGCGATCGGCCGTCATCCGACTCTCAGACCCTCAACGCCCGACCATCAATCAACGACTTACGACAAACTCCGGCTCGAAAAAACTTTCAGAAACACCGATTTCCCAAATCACTGGGGAACTTGGGTTAGGCTGCGAAAACAAGCTAAAGCTTGAACTCCAACGCCCAAATCAAGGCCTGAACAAGATTTGGTTGTGTCACGAGATGCGATTCCCAGCCGTTACGCCTCCACCTTGGTGGGCGAACACAAATTGATCAAGAGAGCCGTTGTGGTGAACAGGCCAACACAGATTATTCGATCAAGACTCATTCTGGTGGCGGAATCGACCTGCGATCGATGGTTCTCCGAGCGGCGTTCGGATCGGTCGCTGGGGGTTCGGGTTAAATGCGGGCAACTGGGGCGGGTTGGTTCATGGGGGGATCGCTGTTGACCCTCAATTGGCCCTGGGGCTAGGATTCCGTGCCTTGTCGCCGGGCAGGCGGGGGACGTGGGCCCGGCGCGGGGTCAAAGTGCGTCCGCTGTGACGCTGTGACCTGTTCGTCTGCCTTGTCGCGGACATTGCCCGATGCCGTTGGAACGTCCCCAGCAATTGATTTGGCTGATTCTCTGCGTCGCACTGGCGCTCCGCGTCGGTGCCGCTGTGGGCGTCCAGTGGTGGCTTGACCGTCAGCCGGGGCGGACGTTTGTCATCGAGGGGGACGCGAACGGCTACTGGCATCTGGCGGAGGATCTGGCGGAGGGCCGCGAGTTCGCCATCTACGAGCCGCCGCGACGGGTGCTGCGGATGCCGGGGTTTCCGGCGCTGCTGGCGGTACCGATCCGCCTGTTTTCGTCGCCGCTGTTACCGGCGCGTCTCCTGCTGGCGGTGGTCGGGACGGTCGCGTGCGGGCTGGCGTATGTGCTGGGGCGAATGCTGTTCGATGTGGGCGTCGGTCTGACGGCGGCGGCCCTGGCGGCGGTTTCTCCGACGCTGTTGGGGTTCACGCCGCTCATCCTGAGTGAGACGCTGTTCGCGGCCTGTCTGCTGGCGACGCTGGTGGCGATGGCCTGGATGGTGGTCGCGAGAGGATCGTCGTTTGCGGGAGAGACGCCGCACGGGGTGCGACCCGTGGGCTTGCCGTTGGGAAGGGGACTGGCGATGGGGCTGTTGGTGGGGGGGATGATCGGGGTGACCTGTTATGTGCGACCGAGCTGGCTGTTGTCGGCACCGCTGTTTGGGGGAGCGTATGTGTTGCTGTCGGCGGAGAAAGGGCGGGCGCTGGTTGTTGCAGTGTGCGTGGTCGTCGGAGCGGTGGGCGTGCTGATCCCGTGGGGACTGCGCAACGAACGGGTGACCGGGCACTTCGTGCTCACGACACTTTGGATGGGACCGAGCCTGTACGACGGGCTGAGTCCGCAGGCGACCGGTGCCAGTGACATGAAGTTCTTCGACCGCGACAACCTGATGGCCGGCGGCATGTCGGAAAACGAAGTCAACCGCCACTACACACGCAAGGCGTGGGCGTTTGTCCGGGCGAATCCGGGACGGACGCTGGAGTTGGCGGCGATCAAGTTGGGACGGTACTTCAAACCGTGGCCCAATGCGGCCCAGTTCGGCGGCCTGTTGCCGGCGTTTGTCATCGCGGCGTTCATCGTTCCCTCGTTCCTGCTGGCGGCGTACGGGTGGTGGATGGTCCGCGCGAACTTTTGGGTGTGGGGGCTAACGGTCGGTCCGCTGTTGTATTTCGCCGCGCTGCACATGGTGTTCGTCAGCTCATTGAGATACCGGCTGCCGGCGGAGTATCCGCTTATGGTGATGACGGCTGTCGGATGGCGGTCGTTGGGATGGCGAAGACAGAAAATGGATATGCAAACACCATCGTGACCCACGGGGCGTTGCCCGTGGGCTTTGTTGGCCTTGAATTTCAGATTTCAAATCTCAAATCTCAAATCTGAGATTCCAACCCTCAACCCTCAACTCCATGCTCATCCGCAAGGTCATCCAGTGGGCCGTGCTGCTGCTGCTGCTAATTGCGGCGGTGGGCGGGTACGCTGTGCTCAGGACGTGGAAGCAGCGGAATGCGCTGTTGCTGGACGGAATCCGAACGGAGATTGCGACAAAGGCTCCCGACTGGGACGTGGTGGTCGGCGATGCGAAGATCGTCAATCTTCGCGGGCGGGTCCGGCTCACGGACATCGTGATCAAACCACGCGGCGAGACTACCGCGCTGCTGCACATCCCGGAGTGTTTCATCACGCTCGATCCGGACCTGCTGCTGCGAGACCATCAGGTGCTGATCCGTAAACTGACGCTGTCGCGGCCGACGGTGACGCTGATCCGTCACGCGGATGGAACCTGGAACTGGCAAAAGCTCGGCCGCCCTGCCCCCTCGGAGCAGACCCCTGAGGTGCTGGTCGAGTCCGGGGCATTCGTCGTACGGGTTGAAGCGGCTGCCGGTTTGCCGGAGACGGAGATCGCCAGTCGCGACGTGGCGCTGAGCCTGCTGCCGGCGGGGCTGCATCGGTATCTGATCGAAGGGGCCTCGCAGATTGACGGGGCGGGCGGTTTGCTGTTCTCCGGAAAGATCGACCTGACCAGCGGTGCGTGGGAACTGGCCGGCAAGGCCGACGGGTTGGATATGTCGCCCGCTCTGCTGGAAAAGGCGGCCGCCTTTTCTCCCGCCGTCAAGAGGCAGGTTGCCGAACTGTCAGGACCGGGAGCGTCCCTCATTCCTGGCGCGTCACCTCTGCCCTCGACAGTACCTTCGTCGTCCCCGGAACCTCTGTCCTCCGCGGAAACAGCGGACGAACTCATTCGGCCCGTGTCTCAAGAAGAACCGGTGCCGCTGGGCGTCTCTCAGTTGTCGCTGCCGAACCTTGGTCTGGTCGCGAACATTGCCGTCGACTTCGAACTGCGCAGCGACGGCGATCAGCCGATCCCGGACTACCGTGTGATCGCCAAGGTGATGGACGGCAAGGTCACCGAGCCACTGTCGCCCGTGCCGCTCTCCGGGTTGGAGGGGGAGCTTCTCCTCGAAAACGACCGCATCATGATCCATCGGGTTTCTGCAGCGAACGGCAAGAGCCAGTTATACCTGGACGGAGAGGTCCTCAAACTGACGGGGAAGACCGTCAAGCGGTTCAACATCCGCGCGACGAACCTGTGGCTCGACCATCAGGTCCGCGAACTATTGCCACCGCGACAACAGCGGCTGTTCGATCTCCTCAATCCGTCTGGCCGGTTCACCGTGAAGGCCCGCTACGACAGCGAAGCCGAGAAACCACTCCAACTCGAACAACTCACCGCACTCGATTGTGCGATACAGCATGCCATGTTTCCGTATCCGGTGACCGGCATCACGGGGACGATCGAACAGGAGGCGGAGCGGCTCATGTTCACGTTCCAGGGAACCGCGGCGGAACGTCCCGTGCAGATCAGCGGCGAGGTCCGCGATCCCGGACCTCAAGGCGAAGTGATCGTGCATATTCAGGCGGATCAGTTCCCGATCGACCGGCAGTTCACCGAAGCGATCGTCATGCCGCAACAGGCGGCGGCTCGCGAGGCAATCGAGTCCCTGAACCTCACCGGACTGGCCGACCTCCGTGTGCAGTTCCTGCGTCAAGCTGGTCCGGGGCAACGATTCCTGATGAGTGTGGATGCTGATGTCTCCCGCGCGACAATGAATTTTAATCGTTTTCCTTATCTCATCGAGCACTTGTCAGGACATGTCTACTGCGACCCTTTGGTCGAGCCGGTCTGGCGGTTCACAGGCCTCAAAGGGCGTCACGGTCCTGCGACGTTGGAAGGCGAAGTGACTCTCGATCTCAAGCAACAGCCCGCCCAACTGGCGTTAACGGTCAATGCCCACAACGTCCCTCTCGACCAGCAACTCCGCGAGGCGACCGTCACCGCGAACCCCGATCTGGCTGCGGTCTGGGAGGAACTGAATCCGTCCGGATCAATTGACGCCGAAGGCATCGAGGTCACCTGGGTCCCCGGTACATCGCCTCAGATCGTGCTTCCTTCCATGCGGCTGGAGCGGGGGACCGTGGAGCTGAGCAGTTTCCCCTTCCCCTGGGACGACGTCACCGCCGACCTGAGTTGGCGCGACGGCCGCGTTGACCTGAAGAGGGCCGAGGGGCGTCACAACGGAACGTTTGTCGTCATCGAGGGACAGGGACCTGACGACCCGGCGTTCTTCGAGCTGGCTGAGCGAGAGCGGTTCAACTGGCGTTTGCATCTGCCGAAGATCACTGTCCGGCAACTCGATCCGGGCGATGAGTTCGCGGCAGCGCTTCCGGTTGACGCGGCGAGCGTGCTGCGGAATCTCGATCCGCGCGGACCGGTCGACGCGGAACTCTGGGTCGAAATCGCCGGTTTTCCCCATGACCAATTGGGGGAAATCGTCACCTCCGCCTGGGATGTGAAGGTCGATTTACAGAACGACCGCATCTTCGCCGGGCTGGAGTTGACGGATGTGACCGGCGAGGTCGAGGCGGTCGCCCGGTGGGATGGCACCCACTTGACGGCAGACGGAACAATCGACTTCCAACACGCCCGCACATTCGACATGACGTGCACTCAGATTCGTGGCCCCTTTGTCGTTAACGGCACCACGGTCACAGTCGGTTCAGCGGCCGTTCTCGATCGGCTGAAGGCCCCGTCCGACGAACAGTTGACCGCCCGGCTGTATGACGGAATCGTCAAGGTTAACTCGGTCGCCCAGTTCGACCCGAACGACGCGGAGCGAACCCGTTACGAAGTCCAGGTCGATCTGGAGAATGCCGACCTCAGCCAATGGGCCGAAGAATGGGGAGCCGCCGAGTACCACGTCGCCGGCACGGTGAACGGCCGGATGAACCTGTACGGGCGGGGGACCAGCCCGCTGGCCCTCAAAGGCGAGAAATGCTGGATGCAGATCACCGACGCACGGCTCGGTGAGCTGCCGCAGATGGCCCAACTGCTCAATCAGATCACGCAGCTCAAACAACCGGACAAGACCGCGTTTCGCTACGCCTACGCCGAGTTCAGCGTGGCGGACGGACGGTTCGATTTCGGCTCCCCGGTCTCGCAGAGACCGGGCGACGACACACGCCTGATCCTGTTCGACGGCAACACGCTCAAGATGGTCGGGCGGGGCGCGATTCCCTTCGCTCCCGGCGTCGACCCCCGGATGAACCTCGTCTTCCTCTCCAAGGTTGCCCAACGCAACCGACTGATCCCCAACATCCCCTTCTTCAGCCCGATCGCCCGATCGATGGTCGACAACTGGATCCGCATCCAGGTCACCGGCACGCCGGCCAACCCCAACATCGTGGTCATTCCCCAAGTGCCGCTCGGTAATGTGAACAACGTGCTCCGCGAAATCTTCAGCACCGTTGAAACCGGCCTCAACCCGGTCTTCCCCGGACCACCCCCGCCCCCCAGCCGCTGAACGGCCCGCCCTTCCAACCAATCCGGCCCATCCGTGAAATCCGTGGTCACAATCCTAACCACGGATTTCACGGATGGGCACGGATGAAGTTGATACGGGTCATCAATCGCCGCTGTCACTCGCCGCCGACAAGCTTGATTCGGCAGAAGCGTTTCTTGCCGACCCAGACGAGCAGGCCGTCGGTGACTTCGATCGGCTGGTCGTGTGATGCGACGACGGTCTTCGACTCGCCCAGTTTGGCGCCTCCCTGCTGGATCGCGCGGCGGGCATCACTAGTCGACGCACAGAGGCCCGCGAGCTTCAACAGGTTCGCCGCGCGGAGCGTGCCCTCGTCGCTCAGGTCGCTCTTGCTGATCTCGACAATCGGGATGTCAGCCGGCAGGCCGCCGCCGCCGATCTCGCGTTGCCAGCGGGATGCCGCCTCCTGGGCAGCTGAGGCGTCGTGGTATTCGGTGATGATTGACTTGGCCAGCGTCACCTTCGCCTCCTTGGGATGGCCGGACAGGATGCCGTCGACTTCTGCGAGCGGGCGGTCGGTGAGCAGTTCGTAGTACATCCGCATGCAGTCGTCGGAGAGCTGCATAAACTTCTTCATCATCTCGTAGGGTGCCTCCGAGATGCCGATGTAGTTGCCCAGGCTTTTGCCCATCCGTTTCTTGCCGTCGGTGCCGACGAGGATGGGTGACATCACACCGATCTGCTGGGGAAGGCCGGCGTCCTTTTGCAGATCGCGGGCCAGCATGAAACTGTAAAGCTGCTCCGTGCCCCCCAATTCGATGTCCGCCTTAATTTCCACCGAGTCCCATGCCTGCATGAGCGGGTACAGGCACTCGTGCAGGTAGATCGGCGTTTCGGCTTTCATCCGCTTGGTGAAATCATCGCGGGTGAGCAATTGGGCGACCGTCACTTTCCCGCACAGCCCGAGGACGTCGGCAAACGACATGTGGCCGAACCAGTCCCCGTTACGGTGCACCTCCGCCTTGTCGATGTCGATGACCTTGCCGACCTGCGACAGATAGAACTGGGCATTCGCTTCGACCTCTTCGGCAGAAAGCTTGCTTGTCCGCGCCTCGTCCCGTCCCGAGGGGTCGCCGACCATCGCGGTGTAGTTGCCGATGATGATCACCGCCTGATGTCCCAGGTCCTGAAACTGCCGCATCTTTCTCAGCGGCACCGTGTGCCCCAGATGCACGTCCGCCGCCGTCGGGTCAATCCCGTACTTGATCCGCAGCGGTTGGCCCGACGCGAGGCTCTCGGCCAGCTTCTTCGCCAATTCCTCTTCCGGAACAATCGTCTCCACGCCGCGGCGGATGACAGCGAGTTGGTCTTCAACAGAAGGAAATGCCATGAGCGTATTCAGCCGTCAGTCAACAAGAGTTCAAAGCCGAGGAACAGGCACGCAAGGGCCCCCACCGGACCCCGGGCTCACCCACTGCCCTCACGATTGGCTTAGCCTACCGACGCAGCCGCCCCCAAGCGAGAGCGCCGCCCCCCCCGACGATCCCCGCAATCGTACGGACGCGATCCAAACTCGCCGCGCATCACCCTCAAGGGGTGTTCTTTTTATCGCCGCAGTTGACACTGTTGTGCCACACGTCCGCCCGCCGAAACTCGCGTACAAGGGCTCGGCACGTGGGGCGTCCGGCAGGCACTCAAGCCCTCCGGGCGGTATCACCGGGATCACAGGGAATTGCCGCCCTTTCCCTCAACGGGCTGTTAACGCTTCGCCGGAGGCATCGCCTGCAGGATATCGTTGAACTCGTTGTACCGTTTCCTGATTTCGGGATCGCCAGGCAGCACTTCCATGGCTTCGCGGGCCAGGGACACGCCCGTCGCGAGCGCGTCCCGCATCGCCTGGACGGCTTCCGCGTGAACGGCAGGTTGCTCCTTCCTCACGGAACGGCTGGTGGCGATCTCATAATTGATCATATACCTTTGGTTCTCGGCGACCATCTTCATGAGCAACATCGCAGCTTTTCCGTAGCGATGAAACGACTCCTCCTGGCCGGCCTCCAGATGACTGATATAGGGCGTGAACTCCTTGGGGCGGTATGGCAAGCTGCCTTCCAAGTTGGCGAGGAATAATTCTGTCTTTTCATAATGGCTCTGCGGCGAACTGAACTCCAGAATGGGCCAGTCGTCAGTGTGCAAAGGGACGTCCCCCACGTACTTGCGAACTCCATCCGTGTCAAGGTGCAAGCCATGCACGAATTGGTAGGGAGAGACCATGTGGATTCTCTGGAGATCTTCCCGGACCTTGCTGTTCCGGAATCCTTCGTCCAGGCGACGCATGTCAATTGATAACGGTCCGGGCGTGCCGATGAGAATGGCGAACACGGTCTTGGCATGGTTCATATACCAGAGTGTGGTATAAGGATAGACGACGAGAAAACTCTTAATCAGAATCTTGAAATCCTTTTCCGAAATCGCGCCCATCGGAATCCAGGCACAGGCAATCCCGCCGTCTGCGAGCTTGTCCTTCATGAGTTGGAAATACTCACGCGTGTAAAGGTTACCGTTCTGCTTATACTGGAGGTTCGTCACATCGGTCGAAATGACGTCATAGCGGCGGCTGGTGAGATGCAGGTGGTCGCGGGCGTCATTGAGGATGAGGTGAAAGTGAGGATGTGTGGTCACGCCATAGTTCTGATTCTCGAACCACTCTGACGAGGCCGGGACCATCGGTTCAATTTCCACACAGTACGTCTCGATCCCGTGACAGGTCATCGACCAGGACGTGCCGCCGCTGCCGAATCCCACCGTCAGGGCATTGTGAGGCTTCGGGTGGAGCAGCAAAGGCAGGTGGGCGAGCATCTTGGAGTCAATCAAGGCATCGGAGTGGCTGGAAGCCACGTCTTGTCCGTCGACAAGAATGGCTCGTTCCGGGTGGGACGGGGCCCCCGGAACAGGGTTGTAACGCTCTTCTTCAACGCTGACGGTCGCACTCCGGCCGACCTTGTAGCTGCGAATAATCCGCTCTCCGACCAGCCCGCCCTCAGCAGCGACGTAGGCCCAGGTGTTTCCGTCCGGCATCAGCCGCAGGTGCCCCGATTTGACAAACGGGTGCCCCGCAACCATGAAGGCAGCCGCGCCAACCACAGCGACGCTTCCGCAACTGTAAAAGAAAAGGCGGAGCGGGAGCGCCATGTCGTGAATAAGCATTGCCGCCGTTAGGCCGGCGAACAGGCTCGTCAGGCAAAGGAACCCGAATGCTTTGACCAGTCCCAGTCCCGGGATCAAATAGAGCCCGACGACAAAAGCGCCGGCCATCGACCCCAACGTGCCCCAGAAGTAAAACCGCCCGCTTTGACGTCCGACGCCCTCGCCGGAGGCAATCAGCAATTGGCAAATGGCCGGATAGGCGAGTCCCATAAAGATGGTGGGAACCAGCATCATCAGCGCACTTGAGAGCGATTCTGTGATGAGGATGTGTGTTCTCGTCAGCACGCCGCGCTGAATCGGATCGACGAGAATCGCCAACGTCATGTCGGGAATCTGGTACGTAAAATAGAGCGTTGCCAACGCGCTGGCCCCGCTGCCCCAAAGTGATAATACGAACAGGGAGGAGGCCCGCATGTAACGGTTCAATACGGGAAAGAGCAACAGACTGCCGCAGGAAAAGCCGAGCAGATAAACGGCCAGGATTAGCGAGAAGGTCGTTACACTGCTCATGCAAAAAATGCTCAGCAGCCGAAACCACGTCACCTCGAACCCCAACGCCAGAAAACCGGCCACGAAATACAACAGCAAAAGAATCCGTTGTTTGGTGTCGAGCGGGATCAGCCCTCCGGCTTCAGGCAGGGCCTGCGGGACGTACCGGTTTCGCAGGGCGAAACTCCCCAGCACCACCAGAGCGTTGAGCGCGGACGCAACGAACAGCGTGTTTCTCACACCAAACAGCCGGATCAGCACGAACCCTGTCAGCAACGTTCCGGCGACTGCTCCGATCGTGTTGATGCCATAGGCCAGTCCCACGCTCTTGCCGACCCCGTTGCCAAAGTCGCTGAGAATGCGATTCATCAACGGGACGGTGGCCCCCATGCCGAGCGTCGCCGGCAGCACGACCGCAATGCTGAGCAGAAAACGTGGCAGGGCTCCCGGTTCTCCATCATAATACTGCGAGACGTAAACGGAGTCGGCGAGCCGCAGCAACAGCGGGACGGCCAACCCCCACGCTCCGATCCAGCATTCCACCCAGGCGTAAAACAGGATCGGATTGCGGCTTCTCTTCAGAAGGATCCCTCCCCCCCAACTTCCCAGGGCGATGCCGCAGAAAAAAGCCGTCAGAATTGCCGTGGTCGCCGGCGCACTGGCACCAAACACCAAGTACATCATCCGCTGCCAAAGCGTCTCAAAGATCAGCGAACTGGCCCCCGAGAAAAAGAACAGGACGTAGAGCAGTTTCGGGAACCGTTGCATGGGCAGCATATTCTCTTCGGAATCAGTGATCGGCAAAGGAGCCCCAGTCTCACCCGGACAGTGATAACGGGGCGCGGCGATGGGCGGAATCGCATTGAATTGTCAGGGACGCGAACGCGACCCGGCGGTGCTGCGGTTGGCGGCAGGCGTCGATCGCGGTCCGCCACGCTTCCACCATGCGGCTGACCGCGGCGTTCTGCGTCCCCAACGACAGCTTGTACCAAAAGAAGGCCCGACGCAAGTCGCGCTCCAACGCCTGTTGGCCCGGGCGACGCCGGCGTGATCCAGAAACGTCCCCATCGGTCCGCCCCCACCCGTCACCGGCACGGCTGACACGTTCGTGGCACACGTCAGCTTTCAAACCGAGACAACCCGGCACTACGGATTGTGAGTCACACTCGGTTGCCCGGTCACCACTTCCCACAAAGCGCAGAGACTGAACAGGCCCACCAGCACGGCCAACACATATCCGACAGAACCGTACGGCCCCATCTGACTGACTCCGCAGGCGAGGGCGAACGCTCCGCCGATCACCCCCAGCAACAGCGACTTGGCCCGCTGGCCGATCGATCCCGGTCCGGAGTCGGCAAACAACGCCAGCGTAAACAGCCCCCCGAAAACCATAAAGCCGATGCCCAACTCGCGATGGACCGGAATCTCCTCCCGCAGGTCCTCCGGTGCGAAAAAGGCGATGAGCACCCCAACGCCGATCGTCCCCAACGCGGTGCACACGGCCTTGGCGTAGCCCAACGCTCCATGAATTCGGCCAACTTCTTCGACCGTTTCCTCGACGACCTGCCGCATGGACCTGCTCCCTCTCGCTCCTTGGCGAGCGGATCGTATTGGCCATCCCCGCACGCGTCGAGAGGAGTTCGTCGAGCCGCCCACCGTGTGCCACTGCCGTCCCGGCAGTGCGAGCACGCAACAGACGCCCGCTTACCATTCCCCGCACCAACCCCAAGCCATCTCCGCCCGTCACCGGCACGGCTGACACAGCCGTCGCACACAACAGTCACTCCACCGGGGCACCCGGGCCAATGGGGAGTTTCTCAGCAGGCGACTCCCTGCGTAACCGAAAGTATCGTAATCGTTGGGACCGTCTGAGGATCTGCACCGTTGGTTATGACGGTTGTCGTTGTTGTTCGTGTGCCGGACCAGTCGCGCCAGACATCTTGGAGTAGAGCGACGGAAAGAATTCCGTCGATTATCGCAGTTGTAGCTCCCCCCGCATCGGATGCGATGCGGACACGCGTATCACGGAGAATGACTGTGGATCGGAAACTTCATACTGTCGCGTTGCTGATGTTGGCCGTTGCCAGCGGGTGCGCCGCGGGGCGAAATCGAGGTGTTTCACAGAACCAGCGGGGGGCGTTGGACGCGACTGGGTTGGCGACCGTTGAGAAAACGGCCCCTTTGTCCGGTCCCGAGCATGAGCTTGTGAAAGAGACGGAAGAGACCCCCGCCACACGAACCCGGCTGGCGGCCTATCAGGTGGAAGTTCCGCCGACGCACGACGATCCCGAAACAATCCTCCCGCCCTTGATGGCTGCCGCCGAAGACGTCGCCGTTGCCGCCGCACCGGCATTGCTGTTGGGGGATCTGGAGGGCATGGCGATGGCCAACAATCCCACGTTGGTCCAGGCGACGGCGCAAATTCAGGCGGCTCGGGGTGGGGCCTACCAGGCGGGTCTTTACCCGAATCCTGTGGTGGGTTACACGGGCGAGCAAATCGGCGTGAGTGGCACCGCCGGCGAAACGCAGGGCGGTTTTATTGCGCAGGAATTCGTCACCGGTGGAAAGCTGCGGCTGAGCCGTGCCAAATGGACTCAGCGTGCACGGATCGCTGAGACCAATCTGCTGATCCAGCAACGGCGCGTGCTCAATGATGTGCAAGCTCAGTTTTATCGAACGCTGGCGGCACAGCGTCTCGTCGAAATCCACCGCGAGCTGGTCGCCAACGGGGAAGACAATCTGCAAACATATCGGGAAATGCTGAATCTGGGGCAGGCGAACCAATCCCAACTCCTGCAAGCGGAGGTCGGCCTCCAGCGTGATCGCCTCGACCTCAAGCAGGCAGAAAACGAGTTTCAGCATGCTTGGCGAAATCTGGTTTCGCTTGCCGGCGTACCAGAACTGGCTCCCGGAACTCTCGCTGGGACACTCGAGCCGGGCGACGAATCGCTCGACTGGGACGCAGCACTCTCGCAACTCCTCTCCGAAAGTCCGGAGCTTCGGGCGGCCTGGCAGAAAATTCGCCACGACGAGATCACCGTCGAGCGCGAGCGCGTTCAACCGATCCCCAATCTCCTCACCGACGTCACCGTCGGTCGAAATTTCGAAGCCGGCGACACGACGGCAACCGTGAACCTCGGAATTCCCCTGCCGATCTTCGATCGAAACCAGGGAACCATCCAACAAGCCCGGTCGGATCTCATGCAATCGCATGCCGAAGTACGACGCCTGGAGCTGGAACTGCGCACGCGCCTGGCCGGTCAGTACCGCGACTACCAGACGGCCTGGCAGCGCGTGCGGACTTACCAGAACGAGATGCTCCCCAAGGCCGAGGAATCGTACGACTTGTTGCACGACAGCTACAAGGCGCGGCGTGCCGCCTGGCCCGACGTGCTGACGGCCCAACGACTGTACCTCAACTTGCGCAGAGAACACCTCGGCAATCTCACGACGTATCGCGAAGGCGATGTGGCGATCCGCGGCATGCTGTTGACAGGCGGACTGGCCCAACCGCAAAGCCCCGTTTCCGGTGGGCATATCGATGCGGTTCCCAAGCCACGGTAGTCCAACCCAACTGCGAGAAGCCGAATCGCCGTCGAATCGAAGTCCAGCATTCGCGAAAGAGAGAGACCATGAGCACTCCCGAAGATCGCAGAACTTTCCTTACGCAAGGCGCGGCGGCCACTGCGGGGTTGTTGGCCGCGGGCGCGGCAATGGGTCAGCCACCGGAAACGACCGCTCCTTCCGACGCCCCGGTCGATCGTCAACAGAACGAGGAGTATCCCCGCATGCATGCCGGCCTTGGCGGACCGATCGGCAGCCCCACCGATCGTGGCAAGCTGGTCCCCGGCCTGCGCCAGCCGGGCCTTGCGCCGGTCGGCGTCACGACTCCCGACCTGGAGAAACTCAGCGGGACAATGGTCAATGGCGCCAGGGAATTCCATGTCCGCGCGACGCCGGCGCGTCGCGAGTTGCTGCCCGGCATTTGGATGGATGCCTACGGCTACAATGATCTGTTTCCCGGCCCCGTACTCGAAATGAATCAGGGCGAGCGGGTGCGGATCGTGTTTCGCAACGACTTGCCGGAAGAAACGACACTGCATCCGCACGGCCTCGAACTGCCCATCAGCATGGACGGCATCCCGGCGGTGACGCAGGACTACGTCAAGCCGGGGCAAACGTTCGTGACGGAATTCGACGTGCATCAGGAAGGGAGTTTTTTTCTGCACCCGCATGTCGCCATGCAGGAAGCAGTCGGCATGGTCGTTCCCTTCATTATCCATCCCCGGGTCGCGCACGCGCCGGTCGTCGACCGTGATTTCGTGCTCGTCACACAGCAATTCTCCATTTTGCCGAATGCGAGCATTCCGAACACAACGGCGATGGATTGGAATTTCCTGACGATCAATGGACGCAGCGGACCGTACACGACTCCGCTGGTCTGCAAGCTGGGTGAGCGGGTACGCATCCGCTTCATCAACTTCAGCACGTTGCACCAGCATCCGATGCACCTGCACGGCCATACGTTCTGGATCACGGGAACCGAAGGAGGCCGCATCCCCGAAACCGCGTGGATCCCCAGCAACAACGTGGTTGTGGGTGTGGCGCAGTCTCGGGATGTGGAATTCATCGCCAACAACCCTGGCGACTGGGTGATGCATTGTCACATGTTCCATCACATGATGAACCATATGGTCTCACAAGTCGGCCCAATTATTCGTCAGACGAAGAACGATCCCGGCTTCCAGGTTCCCGGTTATCCGCAAATCATGAAGGGCATGTCCGGAATGAAAATGGAGGGGATGAAGACGGACGACAAGAGCGACTACAGCATGAAGATGACCATGCCGGACATGCGAAAGCTGACCAGCCGCCGCGAAACGCACGGCATGCGAGAAGGCTGGTACAAAGGAGTCAAGGGCCTGTTCACAGTGCTCCGCGTGCTGCCCCCGGATCTGTTCGACAAGCTCATGGCCACCGACGAACCGATTCCGCCGAATTCAAGCACGCCGAAGAATCCCCATCACGCGTAACATCCGGTTTGACGCGGATGGCTGTCGAAGCGATGGTCGCGCGTTCCCCATTGCCGCCCCGTCGCTGACGCTTCGGACTCTGAGTCGGGTAGACATCTGAGGTTTTGGCAAGTGTGATTTCATGGTGATTCTCCGGTTTCGAGGAAGGGGAGGAGGGGGCTGCCGGTAGCCCAAGTTCCCCAGTGATTTGGGAAATCGGTGTTTCTGAAAGTTTTTTCGAGCCGGAGTTTGTCGTAAGTCGTTGATTGATGGTCGGGCGTTGAGGGTCTGAGAGTCGGATGACGGCCGATCGCGTTGTAGTGACGACT
>JAJDEI010000048.1 GCA_029259845.1 Planctomycetaceae bacterium
CTGACTGCAAGCGGTCAAAACTCGTCAGCTCGGCGTCGCCAAATCTCGACGTATCTAGGGATATGTCTGCGATTCGGCTCCTTGATCTGACGAGTTTTGCCGCGCTCTCGCCGACGAAGCAGTTTTTCAACAGACTGCTAGACCGAAGCGGACGTGAGTTAACCCAAGTTCGTCAGTTGTCGATGTAAGTTTTTTCACCGCAACGCGCGGCAGGCAGATTTGTCCACTACATTAGAATTCAGTTTGTTGAAGTGATGATGGTAACGTTTGGCCGAGTTGGTGCAGCAGGATCGCCTGGTGATCGGTCGGTTTTGTCACACAGCGTTTGCGGATTTCGATGCCGTCGCGCGTCGGCAGAACGACGTCGGTCGAGCGAATTTGTGAGAGTTCTTCCAGCACCCGGCGGGGTTCGTGGCCGAGGCCGGCTTTCTCGCACAAAGCGGCCAGCGTTTTCCAGAGCACGTACGCCAGGAAGCCGACGAGAATGTGTGCCAGCACCCGGTCCTGTTTCTGGTGCCAGATCGGCCGGATGCTGAGGTCGCTTTTGTGAATGTGGAATGCCGCCTCCGCTTCGGTGAGTTGGATGTACGCTTTCCAGAGATCCTTGTCGCTCCAGTCGCGAACGTTGCTCTGCAACAGATAGCAGCCGGCGCTGAGCGTTGCCCAGTCACGGCGGCCGGCGATCTTCTTCCAGGTGATCTTTGCGTGGCCGTTCTCGTCCGGTTTGACTTCCACGTCGAACAAACCGGCGGCGCGCGTGTTCTTGCCCAGCAACCGGCCGATCTCCCGTTCCACCTTCCGCTGATCGCGGCGTTGCTTTTCGCACCGCGCCTGCATCGGCTCCAGCCGCGAGGCGATCCGTTCTTCGAAGCGACGCAGGATCGCTTCGTCCTTCGAACGTTGATCCTGGCTGCGGCACAAAATGAAGGTCTCTTCGTCACCGTCGGGAGACGGGGAGAGTTTGACCTCGACTCCTGCATGAACGGTGTGCCAATCTTCCTCAAGCAACCGCTGTTCGAACTTCTTGAGGTGCGACTTCGTCGTCCCCAGGATGTATCGCCGGTTCTCTTGTTTCAGAAACGCGATGTTGTCTTCAGAGACCATGCCGCGATCCATGACCCAGATGCAGTCGCTCTTTCCGTAGCGTTTCTCCATCGTCTCCACGATCTATTCGATGGTCGTCACGTCGGCGGTGTTCCCGGCGAAAACTTCGTACCCCAGCGGCATGCCGCACCGCGAGTCGACCAGCCCAATGCAGACCTGCTTGCAGTCCGATCGCTGGTCGCGTGAGTAACCGCGCCGCGCCAGCGGATTCCTCTCGGCTTTGCCTTCGAAGTACGTGCTGGTGACGTCGTACAACAGCAGATCGTACTCCAGGCCGAACAGTTCGCCGAGCCGGTTTTTGAGGAACGCCTCCAATGCTTCCTTGTGCGGCAACATCGCATCGAGCGTGCGATACAATCGCGCGTCATTCACCTTGGCATCCGGCCCGCCGAGGATGTCGGACAATGCCGTCTGCCGATAGAAGTGCTCGGCGATGTGCAGTTCGCTCGACGGACGGCAGAGCCGCGCGATCACCAGCACCAGCGACATCACGCCCCAGCGAATCTCCTCGTCGCCGCGCGGGATGGTCTGTTGCAGAAACTCATCCAGACCGAGGTGCTGAATCAACTGCCACGTCAGCCATGGTCCGCCGAATTCCCGGGAGTTCTCGACGCGCACCCCGGAAACATCAACGTCGGCATGCCGCGGCTCAGTCGAATCGTCGTCGAACAGCGATGGCTGTTGGTGGCTGTTCGACTTTTCCCTGGCTGCCTGCTGGACTCCAAGCCGGCTGGCTTCGTCCAGGCCGCCGAGATAAGCGACCACCCGCTGCCGCGGCCCCCGTTCGGTGCGGACCGATTCAACCAGAGACCAATACGCCTGCCGCTTGCCGTCAACCGTGCGATCATGCGGACGAAGAAACATGCGTCTGTTGTACGCTGCAAAAACAAGCCGTCGAGGCCGGTTCTTTCCACGACAACGCAACTCACGCCCCAACACTCCCACCGCCGACCACCACGAAACGACTTACGTCACTCTCAGGCCGGAAATGCCGCCAGAATTGTTGAAATCAGCCTCCAACTGACGAACTTGGGTTAACGGACGTGAGTTAGCGATTTGCCTCCTCGTTGACGCTTCGCGTGGCCATGTTGCCCGGAATCGATCTTTGAATCGCCCTGGCGGGCGAGTGGCGGCGGTTGAACCGGGCAGGCTGCAGAGCGTGCGCGGCAGCGGGTGCAGTCAGTTTTTGGTGCGAAGATGCGTCGTTTCGGAAGCCGTGATCAGATACCGATTCGTGCGGACGATAACACGGAGTGCACTTCAACGACGCGCTCCCGCGAAATGATGTCCTGCACCGGCGGGCAACAATTCGCTCCTACACCCTTGAAAGCTTTCGCAGGGCTGGGCCGGTTTACGTCCCGGTTTCTGTTCGATAAACTCCGTCGTAACGTCGCCCTCCATCAGAGGATCCAGCCGGTCCCAAACACGTCGGGGGACGATGAACAGGGAGACTTCGACAGAATTCGCGAAGGGGTCCGGCGGGCGAGAATCGACGCAAACGACTGGTCCAAGGGATCTTGGAGCGAGTGCCATGAATTGACTTGAGGGGGTGTAGCTCAGTTGGTAGAGCAACGGACTTTTAATCCGTAGGTCGTGGGTTCAAGTCCCGCCGCCCTCACTTCGCAACCCACTGTCATGCAGTGGGTTGTGTCTTTGTTGGAGTGCGACGTTTTGCTCAGCTCGGTGCCGACCCTCCCGCAACCCTCCCAGAGAGGATCACGTTCGTCCAGAGAGGCCATGACCTCGCCCTTGAGGCGCGTGGGCGTGTCGGTCAGACGTGATGAATGGTTTCGCCCAACTGACCAATGTGGCGCCCTCCTTCGTCGCGAGCGTGAACTCGGTTCGGGACGTCCACAAGCAGGCTCACACTGTCGTCGATTTGATGGGGCAACTGCAGAGGTCTCCTCCACCTCCATCAGTTTCTGCAGTGGAAACTCGCTGAAGTTTGTCCAACCTCCAGCACGAAGACAAACCGCGAATTGCGGGAGGAGGTATTGTCGAAAGTTGTGTTCTGTTGAGATGAGAAGAAGGTGGCGTATCCTGTTGATGATTTCAGACTTCAACGGCCCGAAGCGGGCACAAGGATACGCCCTGAGCCAGAGTACGACAGCGAAGCACACAACAGCAGTCGACGAGACGCTCGATGCGGAGGTCGTCGAGTTTCGAGCGAACTTCGAGACACGCAGTCCGCTGGATGAGATCATCCGTGAGGGAGCCAGGCGCATGTTGCAGGCGGCCATCGATACGGAAGTCGACGA
>JAJDEI010000049.1 GCA_029259845.1 Planctomycetaceae bacterium
TTTCTCTGAACATTCTCCAGCAGGACACTTCCCTCAAAGAGAGCATTCGCGGCAAACGCCTCTGTGCCGGCTGGGACGAAGCCGTCCTCGACGGCATTTACCAAGCATTTCAAGCCGCTTGAACGTGCGATTGCCGTGGCCGTAATCCCGATGCTGACGGTGAGGACCGGGGCGGCCATGCCCGGAACGATTACAAGGGTTGCCTGGGATCGGGCGGCGGTTCGGTGACCGGCATGTTCGGCAAGATCAAGGACACGCTCCAGCCGACGAAGATTCGCGATGTCCTGGACGGGACCAGCAACACGATGTGCGTTGGTGAGGGCTATACCGTGTTCATGCGTGAGATCGATAGCCCGACACACGGGAATGTGCGTGATTTTAGTGTTTGGATCGGGACGAACAGTCAGCACCAGAACGTCGTCGCCGAAACGCGGTTGCGGAACGTTCCCAACGGCGACCGGGATGATTCGTTCGCCAGCGAGCATACCGGTGGTATCCATATGCTGTTTGCTGACGGTTCGGCACACTTCATCTCCGAGAACATCGACATGACCACCTTCATGAATCTCGGCGATAAAGCAGACGGCAACGTCACCGGCGAATTCTGACGGATTGTCGAGAATGTTATTGAGAATCGAGTGCCATGCCCTCACGCCGCGAGGCGGGTGGGCATGGCTGCTTCGGCGTCTATTGCGAATCCTGTAGGTCCGGCTCCCGCCTGACGGCGATGACAGTGGGAGCTCCGAGTCGCAGTTCGCGTCAGGCAGGAGACTGTACCGACGCTTCAACAATGATGATATCGTTTGCGAAATCACGGGGAGACTGTTTGGTGTTCAGGTTGATACAGGTTGGTTGCGTGTTAGCGGTCATTGCCCTTGCCGGGCTGGCGGGATGCACGCCGGATCATGTGATGGTCACCGCGCCGGTCTCCGGCACGGTCACCTGCGGCGGAGAGCCGGTCACGGAGGGCTATCTCATCTTCACCCCGATTGTGGTATCCGGCTCCAATCCGATGAAGTCCGGGAAGACAGGCTCGGCATGGATTCAACCTGACGGCACGTATATCGTGAAGACCTACGAAGACGGAGACGGCGCCCTGGTCGGGGAACATGAAGTCCGCATCTACAAACTGGACCCCGAGGACGATGAGCAAGTCGTCCTCGATCCGTTCGTCTGCGGCGACCGGACGATCAAGGTGACGGTCGAAGAAGGGGACAACGTTATCGATCTCGACCCGGCCCAGGGAACGTGATTTCAGGTGAAAGATGCCTTGTTCCCAAGCTTCCGCTTGGGAATGAGGAGGGTTCCTACTGACTCAAAATAAAAGAGACGACAACCCCATGCGTTTGCATTTTCACGTGAGTGTGTTGTGTTTGGTCCTGGTGGGACTCGCCTGTTCCCCCGCACGGTCTCACGATGGACATGAGCACGGCGAGGCGGTCGCCGTGGTTCCCGATGCCGAACTGTCCATGCCGACCGCAATGCCCGATCGGATTCTGCTCTCATGGAAGGGGGACCCGGCTCACACGCAGGCAATCACGTGGCGCACGGACACGAGTGTGCAGCATGCGTACGTGCAACTGGCCCTCGCCGCAGACGGACCGCTGTTCGTCGTCGATGCCGAGCGGTCCCTGGCGACGACGACGGCTCATCGGACGGACCTCGGAACGGTCCACTACCACGCCGCCAACCTGACCGGCCTCACACCGGATACGCTCTATGTGTACCGCGTGGGTGACGGCACGAACTGGACCGCATGGATACATTTTCGCACGGCCCACGATGAAGACGAACCGTTTACGTTCGTGTACTTCGGTGACGCTCAGAACGACGTGAAATCGCACTGGTCGCGGTTCTTCCGGGAGGCGTTCGCCGACGCCCCGCAGGCCAGCTTCATGCTGCACGCCGGAGACCTGATCAACCGCGGCAACCGCGACATGGAGTGGGGCGAATGGTGCTCGGCGGGAGGCTGAGTCAACGCCATGATCCCCACGCTCGCCATCCCCGGCAATCACGAGTACGACATTATCCGCACGGTTCCGTTGCCGGAGTCGCGAACTGAGCAGAAGAAGCTGCCCCGCAGCCTGTCGACTCGCTGGCAGGCGCGGTTTGAGTTTCCCGACAACGGACCGACCGAGTTCTCCCAGCACCTCGGCGAGACAGCCAACTATCTGGACTACCAGGGTGTGCGTTTCGTCGGGATGAACTCGATGGAGGATTACGATCTGCAGGCGAAGTGGCTGCGGACCGTGCTCACCGACAATCCCAACCGCTGGACGATCGTCACGCATCATCATCCGGTTTTCTCCGTCAGCGATGGCCGGGACAATCCGGAGTTGCGGAATGCCTGGCAGCCGGTTTACGATGAATTCAAGGTGGATCTCGTGCTGCAGGGGCACGATCACAGTTACGGTCGCACGGGGCTGCGGCAGCACTCGCCCAACGTCACGGGCGGCACCACCTTCCGCAGCGGCGATGCGGGGACGCTCTATGTCGTCTCGGTGTCCGGTCCCAAACAGTACGATGCCGGCTCAGCGCCCTTCGTGCGTCGGGCCGAAGATACGCAGCTGTATCAGATCATCACCGTCGATGGTGACCGGCTGGTGTATCAGGCGAAAACGGCCTCCGGAAAACTGTACGATGCGTTTACGCTCATCAAGCGCTCCGGACAGTCTAACGAACTGGTCGAACAGGTCCCGGACATCCCGAAAAACCGCCGCAAGCGGGCTGCCGGAGACTGAAAGGCCCGGCCTCGGCACCGATTCAATGACCGTGCGAGCAGGCGGTGTGACTCCGCCGTGCCGGAGGGAGTTGTGCTCACGCCGGCAGTTTCATCGATGGCACGCGCAAACGACGCTGCCGCCGATGTTCCCGGACCGACGACGGGGGATGCACAAACACTGCGCGAACCGCAAGGCCTTGAGACCCGGCTGACGAGCCGGCTATTCACGCCGATCGACATCGCGCCACTTGTGTTCTTTCGCATTTTCTTCGGCGCGACGATGCTCTACCACGTGGTGTCCGCCGCGAAAGACCGGTGGATCGAGTTCTTCGACGTGCAGCCGGACTTTCATCTGACGTATCCCGGCTTCGGTTGGGTGCACCCGTGGCCCGGTAACGGGATGTCCGTGCACTTCGCGGTCATGGGACTGGCGGCGGTCGGGATCATGGCCGGTTTGTTCTATCGCGTGAGTGCTGCGGTCTTCTGTCTCACGTTTACACACGCGTTCCTGATCGAAAAGGCGCTGCACCAAAACCATTACTACCTGATCTGCCTGATCAGCGGGATCATGGTATTTGTTCCGGCCCACCGTGCCGGTTCGATCGACGTGCTGCGGCGTCCGCAGATCCGTTCTTCGGTGGCTCCGATCGTGTGGTTGTGGCTGCTGCGGTTTCAACTGGCGATTCCGTATTTCTACGGGGGGCTGGCGAAACTCAATTCGGACTGGCTGCACGGCATGCCCATGCGTCTCTGGCTGGATCGCCGTACGGACGTCCCTGTCGTGGGCGAGTGGCTGGCTCACGATTACGCGCTGCTCTTTTCTTCCGATGCCGGGCTGACCTACGACCTGTTGGTCGTGCCGGCCCTGTTGTCGCGGCGAACCCGGCGGATGGCCTACATCGCTTCGCTCGTGTTTCATGTGTCGAATCACGTGCTGTGGGACATCGGCATCTTTCCCTGGTTCATGATTGGTGCGACGCTGCTGTTTTTTCCGCCCGGTTGGGTGCGGCGGTTGCTGTCGATGCGGCCCGTCCGCCAGCCGACGACGTTGGATCCTGCGGCTCGTTTGACTGCCCGTCAGCGGAGGTTCACGATGGCCCTTGGGTGTTTTCTGGCCTGGCAGGTGCTCTTCCCCTTCCGCCATTGCCTGTATCCGGGGAACGTCAATTGGACCGAGGAGGGGCATCACTTCGCGTGGCACATGATGCTGCGGGAGAAGGACGTGGGCATCCGGTTCTTCGTGTTCAACCCCCAGACCGGCCAACGGGGCCTGCTGAAAGTGAGCGATTTTCTGAATGAGCGGCAACTCACCCGCATGGGCAAGGACGCGGACATGGTGCTGGAATTCGTGCATTATGTGCGTGACCATTATCGCGAACACGGGCGAGGCGATCTCGAAATCCACGTGCTGGCGTTGGCCTCTCTGAACGGCCGCAAGCCGCAATTGCTGATGGACCCGACTCTGGATTACGCCAAAACCGATCGCGTTTGGGGCGTGCAACCCTGGATCATTCCGTTGACAGAGCCTCTGAGGAAAGAAGGGTGGAAAGTCCCGATCGACCAGTGGGATCAGGCACTGGCGGACCGGATTCCCGCCGGGATGAAGTTGCCGGCACCGGAGAGGTGAATCTGGAAATTCGCGGATCCGACCGAGTTTTTCCGCTCACGTCCCTCCGCCTTGTGACATCGGCGGTCCAGCGCCATCGGATTGCTGTGATCGAATCCCCGACGTGGAGAATTCGTGTGAAACGCGGACGAGTATGCCGGCAAGCTTATTCTTTGGGGGTGCCATGACGAGTGCTTTGTCAGTGCTTAGTATGAGGGGCCCCCGGGGATGCCCGTCAGCCAGGGTCCGGAGCTTTTCAACGAGCCGCCCCAAGTTGTGAGCGGTCACAAGACACAATTGCCCCCGACGAATGCTGCAACAAGCGACGTTCGTCCGACTTTCGACTGTTGATGCGATCCGATGACTGATTTTTTACAACTTGAGGGTGAGCCAGTGCTCGTCACCGGCATGGCCAACCGAAAGAGTGTCGCCTATCACGTGGGCCGCGTGCTCGCCGAGGCGGGGGCGGACGTGCTCTACAGTGTGCGCAGCGAGCTGCGAAGGGAGTCGGTCCGCAAACTGGTGGGAGACGCGCCGATCTACGTATGCGACGTCGAACGTCCCGAGGAAATCGAACGGCTGCGGGACGACGTCACCCGCGACCGGGGGCGTTTGCAAGGGCTCGTGCATTCCCTCGCCTACGCCGACTACTCCGCCGGTTGGCTGCCGTTCCACGAGACGCCGCGAACGGCCTTCCTGCAGGCGGTCGACATCTCCTGCTTTTCGCTGATTGCCCTCTCCAACGCGTTTCGCGACATTCTCGACGACGAGCAAGGCAGCGTGGTCACCGTCTCCATCTCGACCACGCGGATGGCGGCTGAGAACTACGGTTACATGGCTCCGGTCAAGGCGGCTCTCGATTCGTCGGTCTGCTTCCTGGCGAAGTCGTTCTCCGAATTCTCGGCGGTCCGTTTCAACGCGGTTGGCCCCGGACTGCTGAAAACGTCCGCCTCCGCCGGCATCCCCGGCTATGTGGACAGCTATCTCTATGCCGAGTCCGCCACGCTGCGGAAGCAGGCGGTGCAAACCCAGGAGGTGGCCAACGCAGTCGCGTTTCTGCTGAGCCCGCGGTCATCGGGCATCAACGCCGGCAGCCTGGTGATCGACGCCGGCATGTCGGTGAACTACTTCGACCGCCGGTTGGTCTCGCCGGAGTGAACGCTCGCACGGGTCGGCTCTCAGGGGAGGTGCGGTCTCACGAGACCGCTCCAGAGTTCGTAACCCGCATCGCTCAGGTGCAGCCCGTCTTGAATGAACAGCTCCGGGCGCGGCTGTCCGTCCTCGCTAATCATCGGCGTGTCGATGTCGACGAATTCCAACCGCTCGTCCTCGACGCACGTGGCGAGAATCAGCGCGTTGGCCGCACGCATTTTGTGCACAAGCTTCCAACGCCGAATGCTCGGTTTGATCGCCACATAGACGATGCGCGTCTCCGGCAGTTTTTCGTGCACGATACGGATGAATGTCAGGAAGTCCTTGTGCACTTCGCAGGGCGATTTGCCGCCGGCGATGTCGTTGTCCCCGGCGTACATCACAATCACTCGCGGCTCGTACGGCAGCACGATCCGGTCGGCGAAATAGACGGAATCGGCAACCTGCGATCCGCCGAATCCCCGGTTGAGCGGCTCAAGCTCCGGGAAATACTTCTCCAGATCCCAGAAGCGAATACTCGAACTCCCCACAAACAGGACGCCCCCCTTCGCGGGCGGCATCCGGCGATCCTGCTCTTCAAACTTCCGGATGGCCGGCTCCCAACGGCTCGGTCCCTGGGGTTTCTCGTCGGCGAACAAACAGCCGGCGGGGACGGCAAACGTGCCGATGAGAACGGCGGTAGTGATGAAGAAGCGCGCCACGATTGGGCCATTCGGTTGCAAGAGGAATTGGGAAGTTGGAGTTCAAGCTTTCGCTTGCTTTTGCAGCGGCGGCCGCTCATTTGGTTGGCGACAGTTACGCACTTCGGTTCGTAACGGTGTCCGACCCTGCGGACATGGTGGCGGAGAAGGGTGCCTGCCCCCCCCCTGATCCGCGTGAAAAACGGTGCGAGGCGTGAACGGTAACTCGCAGCCACAAGGCTGAGCTCCAACCCGAAGGACCGGATTCGACAAAGCAACCGTTTTCAGTTTACTGTCCAACAGCGTCGCCTCCAAGGACGTACGTCGGGATGGACCGGTCGGGGACCTCGCGGTATCTTGAACCTGTGGTCTGTTTTCGCAACGCTCCACGTATCGGTCATCGCGTTCCATGGGCATGGAGCTCCAATCTCTGGCGTGTGCTTTGGTGACCGCGTCGCTGCTCGCTGCAGGCCACTCGTCACAGGCCGCCGATCGCGCGGATGAGTACGACGTGCTGTTTTTCGCGTCGGAGGGACCGGCCTTTCTGCGGATTCACCTGGAATCGTCCGGCGCGGGGATCGCGGCCGTCCGCAAACGATACGCATCCGTTTTGCTCGATACGGTCGATGCCGATGAGGACGGCACCCTCAACGAGCCGGAAGCCCGCCTGCTGCCGGCTGATGGCCGATTTGCAGCGGGTGCAGAGCAGCTCGGCGATCATTGGAGCCAACTCGACACGTCACCCACCGACGGAAGTGTCTCACTGGAGGAACTGGCCGCGTATCTCGATCCATTGCTCGGGGCGAGGTTCGCGAGCCGTCGCAAAGCACCGCTGCTCGTGCAGTCGGTGCAACTCCATCCGCGGCTCGACCGCAACGGCGACCGGCAGATTTCCCGGGACGAGATCGAACACGGCGTCGAATCGCTGCGGCAGTTCGACTTCGACGATGACGAAACGCTAAGCCCGGCCGAACTGCAACCGTTCCCGCAGTCGATGCTGGACGCGGCGATGAATTCGCAGACCGACGAAGATCGCCGCGACTTTGTGGTCCTCACCGCCGACGAGCCGCTGGAACGCCTCGCGGACCGCCTCGTCACGATGTACGCGGAATCCCAAACAGACGGCCTTTGTGCGTCCGAGATTCAGATCTCGAATCTCGCGTTTCTGGCGTTTGACGAGAACGACAACGGCATTCTGGAGACAGGAGAACTCGTGGCCCTGCTCCGGCAGCCGCGACCTCACGCACTAATCGATGTCAATTTGCGTCGGCGTCGTGTCGCCTTGAAAACGGTGCCTTGGGGAGCCGATCGCGTGAGCGAGCAGCCGTCGTCAACGAGAATTCGGCTGTCCGTCCGCCTTGGCGGCGAGATTGTCGAGTTTTCCGCAACGGACAACCGATACCAGGCCCGCGATCAGATCAGTCTGTTGAAGATCGAGTTCCGACGGCGGGACGGCGACAAGAACGGATATTTAGGGCCGCAGGAATTCGCCTCCCTCGCAGACGCCGGCGGGACCTTTGAGGACATCGACCTCAACGGTGACGGGCAGGTGTATCTCGACGAATTGGACCGTTTTATCCGCCTCGGAGCGTATCTGGCCCAGTGTTACGCCGAGATGGCGGTCGACGCGATCGACAAGCCGTTGTTTCAAATCCTCGACGAAAACCTCGACCGCCGGCTCACCCAAAAGGAATTCGCTGCCGGCATCGAGCGGATGCAACCGTACGACCATGACGGCGACGGCAATCTCGACGCGACCGAGTTGCTGGCGTTGCGGAAGTATCGGGTCACGTTTTCGTTTGGCGTGCCCCCGGCGGTGCGGATCGACCGGCAGAACCAGATGACCGCCGACCGGCGTCTCCCCGTCGTGCGGCCAACGACGACCGGTCCCGCGTGGTTCCAGAAGATGGACCGCAACCAAGACGGGGACGTCACTTGGCGCGAGTTCCTCGGCCCGCGGGCGTCATTCGAAAAGCTCGATCAAGACGCCAGTGGCTGGATCGACGCGGAGGAGGCACAACAGTCGGAGGCGAGCGGGGGGTGTTAGCGCCTCACTGAAACAGCGAGTCTACAATATCCTGCTCCGCGCGATCCCGTTTCTCCCGAACATCCTTGGCTAGTGAATGCAGCACAGCGAGAATCGCGCTCTGACGCTCCTGCATGTTTCCTGAAAAGTCTTCAAGGACGTCGAGGATTTGAGCGACAAGGTAGATGGTGCCGGCAAACAGAATGCCGGACAATGATGTCGCGATAAACGACAACGCCTCCATCGGCGCATCTCCGCCGCCGGGAATGGAGACGAGCAAACCCACGATTCCGAGACCAAGGGCCACCGTGCACGGAACGATGATAATGGCGGCGGCTGTTTTGACGAACTTCTTCATCCGACAACCTCAATCGAGACTTCCGCATTGTATCGCGGCTTGCCGCGAATTCAAATTGGGACAACGACTGAAGCCGCACATCGGGTGCAACCGCCCAATGGTGAGGGTGGCTGGGGCGATCTGAAACCGATGATTGGTCAGCCGCGCGGACCACTGGGGCTGTGGACAGTGAACGAACCGCGTCACCGAACCAGAGGTTGGTTTGAGGACACATTTCCGTCACCGCAACAGCGCCCCAGCCACCCGGAAACGAGCGAGCACCACCATCGAACGGATGCACCCACGCACAGCTCAGTTTGATACCGGGGTGCACGTGCCGTAAACTCCACACTGGCTGATCCGATCCGTAAGTCGTCGGAACTGTCGATATCGAGTGGCGGCGTCAAGCCGTGGCGAACATCACCCAGGGCCATTCAAAGTTTCACTGTGGAGAGGGCCGACCGGGACAAGCTCAATGGTAACCCGAAGCGTCAGCGAGGAAGCGAACGTGAGTGAGCGATTCGTCCCTCGCTGACGCTTCGGGGGACGAGGTTGCCCAGCTTCAATCGTTGAACGGCCCTGGAACATCACCCAACTCGTCGGGATTTCTCCAACGCGGCATTGCTACGGGACGTAACTCCACCCGAGTGGCATCCTTATAGGAGTCGGACAATGAGTGAGTTTCCACGTTCGGGCAGTCTGTTGCGGCGGGTGGGGCAGCGATTGCATGCGGCTCGGATTGGGCGGGTGGCGTATCGGGCCTGTCTGGCACTGGCGGGTGCGTTCGCGGTGCTGTTGCTGGTCAGCCGGCTGACCGGGCTGCTCCCGGACTGGTTCTCTCCTCCGGCAATCCTCATGCTGCCGTTACTTGCCCTGTTGGGGGCCGTTGCTGTCCTGCGGCGTCCGTCTTCAGCGGATGCGGCGAGGCGCGTGGACACCTACGAAGGCACGAAGGACCTGTTCCTCACGCTGACGATGCTCGACAACGCTGCCGGAGAGTACAAACCGCTAGTGGGCCGCGATGCGGAGGCCAAGGCACCGGGAATCGAGCCGACGGCCGTTGTTCCCTGGCACTGGAGCCGGCGGGTTGCCCATGTTGCAATTGCGTTGGGGCTGTTGGTTGTCGGGAGCCTGTTCCTGCCGGCGCTTGATCCGTTCGGCAAGGTGGCTGCTGCCAAAGAGGAAACGATCCTCCAGGAGGAGCTTGCCAAGAGCCGGAAGGCGACCGAAGTCCGCAAGAGCGAACTGGCGAAGTCGGACCTCGACGCTGAGACCTCCGAGGATGTCGAGAAGTCGCTCGAGGATCTGATGTCGGACCTCAAGCGGATGGAGCCGCAGAACCGGCAGGAGAACGCCCGTGTCCTGGGAGCGCATCAGAAGGCACTCGGCAACAAGTGGCGGATGGGCGCCGAGCAACTCAAGCAGCTCCTGAGCCGCAAGCCAATGGCGCAGCGGTTCGGCGCGACCACTCGCTCGAAGGCTCGCAAGTGGGCCGACGACCTGCGGAAGGGGTCAACCGACGAACTTGAAGAGGAAATGAACGACCTGCAGCAGGAGATCGAGAACATCGCCCAGATGGACGACCCGCTCAAACGGACCGAAGCGATGCGGCGGCTGATGAAGAAGCTCGACGATCTCAAAGATTTCGCCAGTGAAGACGTCAACTCCAAGCCGTTGGCAGCCGCGCTCGAGCGGGCCATGAAGGAACTGGAGGCCGCCAAGTCGGAGAACATGTCGAAGGAGCAGATGCAGGCGCTCTCCGAGGCGGTCAAGCTGGCCGAACTGGAGCTCAAGCGACTGGCCCAATCGGCCCGCGACCTGCAGGAGTTGGAAAAGGCGTTGGAAGTCATGCAGATGGCCAAGCGGCTCAACAACGACGAAGAGCTGGACGGCGAGATGGCCGAGGGGGCCGAGTCGATGGAAGATTACTCCGAACTGTACGCAGAGATGATGGCCGAACTGGGGTACGACGTCGCCGCGATGGAAGGGATGCCGGGGGACGGCGAGGGGCTCGGTGCCGGAGAGATCGAGGCGATGGCGGATGACGACTCGGTGGAGACCGGCTTCGAGGACGAGACGTCCAAATCGGCGATCAAGAAAGGGAAGATCCTGTTGTCGCTCAAGACGAAGGGCGTCTCCGAGGACGAGAACGAGGACCTCGAACTGCAGTACAACGCAATTGTCAGCGACCTCAGGCAATCGGTGAGCGAGGTGATTGATCAGGAGCAGATCCCGCCCGGATATCACGAAGGAATCAAGAAGTATTTCGACAGCCTTGACCGGACTGCTTCTGATGGCGGCGAATGACTCCCGTCTCGCGCGATCGGGGCCTCCGGTGGTGCTCGCCGTTGTGTGGGTCCTTTTGGCCGGGGCTTACTTTGCCCTCCGGCCCGACCGGGACGCCCTGATTGTTTACTGCGCTCACGACCTGCTGTTCGCGGAAGAGGTGCTGCGGGACTTTGAGCGAGAATCGGGCATCCCGATCGTCATCGTGCCGGACACGGAGGCGACGAAATCGCTGGGGCTGGTGCAGCGGTTGATCCGGGAGAAAGAACATCCGGTCTGCGACCTGTTCTGGAACAACCAGTTGCTCGGCACGGTTGAACTTGCGAGGCAGGACGTGCTCGAACCGTATCGCGGACCGGGCTGGGAGCGTCTTCCGAAACGGTTCAGGGATGCCGGCGGCCTCTGGACCGGATTCGGCGGGCGGCTGCGAGTCTGGATCGCCAACACCGAGGCAATGAATCCGGACGCGACGGCGATTGAGGAGCGACTGGCGGGGGACCTCTCGCGGATGGCGATGGCCCAGCCGATGTTCGGGACGACGCTGTCGCATTACGCGGTCCTGTGGGATCAAATGGGGGGCGCAGAACTGCAGGCGTGGCATCACGACCGCGTGAAGCGCGGCATGCGGATTGTTCCCGGCAATGCGACGGCCAAGGACCTTGTTGCTTCCGGAGTGTGTGACTTTGGCATGACCGACACGGACGATTTCTTTCTGGCGCAGGACGCCGGTGCACCGGTCGCCATGTTGCCGATCCGCACGCCGTCCGGGCAGACGATCTGCATTCCCAACAGCGTGGCCATCATTCGTGGGACGAAGAAGCGCAAACAGGCGGAACGATTGGCGGACTATCTGCTGTCGGAAGCGGTCGAGCTTCGCCTGGCGGCGTCGAAGGCGCGGCAGATTCCGCTCGGGCCCGTTGATCCGGAGCGTCTGCCGGATGACGTCCGCCCGCTCGCCGTGTGGGCGGGGGAGTCGGTTGAGTTCGCCGGTTTGGCGGATGCGCGACGGGCCTGTCTGCGGTGGCTCACGGAGGAGTACGCCCCATGACGTTTGGTGTGGCTTGTGCGTGGTCACTGCTGCGGAGTCTTGTCATCGCGGCGGCGGGACTTGCGATCGCGGTGCCGCTGAAGGAAACGCTCAGAGCGGTATCGGGCCGGCGGGCGTTGGGGTTGTGGACGTTGGCGCTGCTGCCGGTGTTCGTGCCGGGGTTGTTGATCGGGTACGGGTATCGCAACTTCGCGCTGTCGTTGGTGCATCATCCGACCGGGAATGAGGCGTTGTATGCCGCGCTGGTGATGTTGCAGATTGTGCCGGTGGGGACGTTGGTTATCGCTTGCTCGCCGCCGCCGCCGGTGAGTGCGTCAGCGCTGCATGTGCGGTGGTTGGTGGCGGGGCGTGGTCCGAAGCGCCGTTCCGGAGGCACTGCTTCGCAGCTGAACGCGGGTCATGACAACGTGGGCCGGTTGACACGGCGAAGCAGTGGCACAGTGCGACTTCCTTTCGTCTCAGTCTGGTTACGTCATCATCTGTTCGCGCTGTTGCCGGCGGGGGTGGTGATGTTCCTGTTGGCGTTTCAGGAATCGGAAGTCGCGACGCTGATGCAGACTCACAGTTGGACGGAGTGGTTGTTTACGAGATTCGCCGGCGGGCTGCAGGTGGGGGAGACGATTAAGGCGCTCGTGCTGCCGGTGTCGGTTCAGTTGGCGGCTGTCGGTGCTGCTGTGTGGGTTGTCGCTGCATCGGGGGGCGCGTGGGGCCAGATTCAACCGGCATCGGTGCCTGTGCGGGCGAGCCGGCGTTGGGTGGCTGGCGGTTACCTGGGATTGGCGGTCCTGATGTTGGCCGGCGTGCCGGGGGTCGTGGTGTTGCGGGGAACGTGGGAGGGGTTGTCGGTGCTGCGGGCTCACCGGACGTTGTTTGGCGAGGTGGGGCTTGCCGTGCTGATGGCGATCACGGCGGGCGGACTGACGTGGTTCGTCAGCGGATTGGTGACGCCGTCTCGCGGGACGATCAGCGGATCCGGGCTCGGCGGCTCGCGGTTCGGCCGATGGGGCATCGGCGTTGTGCTGCTGCCGGGGCTGATGGGGGCACTGGCCCTCGGATTGACGGTCTCCGGCCTCGTGCAGCACGAGCCGCTGGTGTTCGTGAGGGATTCGCCGGTCCCGCTCGTGTTGAGTGAAGTGGCTTTTCTGCTGCCGCGGGCGGTGCTGATTCGGTTGTTGGTCGGCGGTTGGCGGGAGTCGTCGTCCGTGCATGCGGCACAGCTTCTGGCGACTGCGAGCGATCGTCGCCGTCAAGGGGAGGCGTCCGCATTGCTCTGGCGGCTGGATGCGAGCGGGCGCTGGGGGGGCCTGCTATTGGTCTGCTATTGGGCGTACATCGAGCTGACGCTGCCGTCGCTGTTGGCCCCGCCCGGCATGACACCGGCTCCCGTGGTGCTGTACAATCTGATGCATTACGGACAAATCTCCGGACTTTCGGCAATGTTGTTTGCGACGATGGCGGCTCCGGTCGTACTGATGGTTGTCGGGTGGTGGGGATTCCGCACCGCCCCGCGGCTTTTTCGAGTGTTCTGATTCCCTTCCTGATCTGCTGTTGTGTGGTGTCGCGGGGCCTCGTCTATCAAGGGCGTCCTTGTCGTCTGTCATACCTTGGTTGGGAGGAGTTGGAGTTCAGCCTTTAGGCTGCCGAAGCAAGCTCAAGCTTGAACTCCAACGGACCGGTCGTTAGACGGCAACTGATTTCACTGAAACGAGTTCCGGCACGATTGGGCGGCATGAGTGACGTCCTGTGGGATTTGTGCGATGTTTCCCTCGGTCGCAGCCCGGCGCGGAGGCTGGATCGCGTTTCGCTTGTTGTGCGGAGCGGCTTGACGGCGGTGATCGGCCCTTCGGGGGCGGGGAAGACGTCGTTGCTGAATCTGCTGGCCCGGTTCGAGCGGGCGGATGACGGGAAGCTGACGTCGCATCTGTCGGACGACGGCGAACGGCTTTCGCTGGCGTGGGTGCCGCCCGATTTTGGATTGTGGCCGCACTTGTCTGTCCGGGAACATCTGCAGTCGGTCGCTCCTGTGGGAACGTCAACGTCCGACGTGGCCGCGCTGTTGACGGATTTGGGACTGGGCGAACTGGCCGATGCGGACGTTGGACGGTTGTCGCAGGGAGAGCGGTCCCGCTTGGCGGTTGCGCGGGCGTTGTGCAGTGATCCGGCGGTGCTGGTGATGGACGAGCCTTTGGTGCATGTCGATCCGGTGTCTCTCGACGGTTATTGGCGGGCGATTCGTGAGCACTGTCGGCAGCGGGAGACGTCGTTGGTGTTCTCGACGCATTCGCCGGAGGCGGTGCTCCGGGAAGCGTCGCAGGTGATCTGTATGGATGAGGGACACGTGAGCTTTGCGGGGTCGGTCGAGACGCTGTACGCGGAACCACCGTCGCCGCGGCTCGCGCGGTTTCTGGGGCCGGCCAACTGGTTCGGTGCAGACGAAACGGCCTGTTGGCTGCCACTGGGGACAGCGCCGGAGGATGGTGGGAATGTTGAGAACAGCGGCGTTTGTGTTCGGCCGGAACGATTGGACATCATCCCCACAAACGGCGATGGACTGCGGGTTCGCAGCAGCCGGCAGATAGGGGGACTGGTCGAGTCTGAACTGGAGCACGAGCCGACGCGCGACGTGCGGACGATCGTGCATCGGCCGGGGAGTGAGCCGCTCGACACAGGGATGCTGGTGATGCTCCGTTTGTGTGCGGTGCTGTTGATGTGTCTTGTGTGGGCTGGATGCCAGCAGTCGGCTGCCGGTCCGGAGTTGCCGGTCACAAGTACCCGGACGTTCAAGATGCCGCCTGACGGATCGAGCGTGCCGGCGCCGCGGAGTCTGACCGTCAGCCGGGCGGGGGAACTGTACGTGCTCGACAACGCGGGCCGCGTGCTTGTCTACACAGCCGACGGCACGCTCGACCGGCAGTGGCGGATGCCCGAGTACGACGTCGGCAAACCGGAAGGCGTTTGCATTTTGGGCGACGGCACGGTCGCCGTGGCGGACACGCACTATCACCGCATCGTGGTTTTCGACGCGGTTGGGAATGTGCTGCGCACGTTTGGCGAGTTGGGCGAGGGGCCGGGGCAGTTCATCTATCCGGTCGCGATCACCCGGGACGACTCGGGGCATGTTTACGTCGCCGAGTATGGGGGAAACGACCGGATTCAGAAGTTCACCGAGAGTGGCGAGTTTGTCAGCACGTTTGGGAGTTTTGGGACGGCGGAGGGGCAGTTTCAGCGGCCGAGCGGGATCGTGTGGATGGCGAGGGGCACTGCTTCGCAGGCGGGCGCAGCATCCTCAGAGGTTGCGCTACAGGGACGGCGAAGCAGTGGCACGTTGTACATTGCCGATGCGATCAATAACCGGGTGCATGTGTTCTCCGGCGACGGAGAGTATCAAAGGACGATTGTGGATTCGGCGAGGGAATCGTCCGTCGCGGTCGACTATCCTTATGACATCGCGCTCGGTCCGGACGGATCGCTGTTTGTCGTGGAATATGGAGCCGGACGAGTGACGCAGGTGAGCCGCGAGGGCGAATTGATCGGCCGGTATGGCGGTGTCGGCCGGGGAGAGGGGCAGTTCTACACGCCGTGGGGACTGGCGGTCGATGCACAGGGGCGGGTGTACGTCGCGGACACGGGCAATCATCGCACGGTGGAGTTGTCGTTGTGAACGTGAAACGGTGGTTCCGGATTGTGTTCCCCCCGCGTCGCGGGCCGATCGGGGTCCGCGAAGCACTGCCCTTGGTGTTGTTTCTGGCGGCCTACGCGGCGGCGGTCATTGCGCTGGAACAGACGCACACGTTGTTGTTCACGCGACGGTCGGCGTTCGGGTTGATGGTCGTGAGCGTGTGGGTCTGGTGGATGTGGCTCACCGGGGCGAGTGGTCTGAGCCGCAACCGGGCGCTGGTGGCCCTCACCATGCGGTTGCTGTTGATCGGCCTGTTCGTGATGGTGATGGCTGAGCCGCGGTCCGTGCGGACAAGCGACACGTTGACCGTCGTGTTCGCCGTCGATTCGTCGGACTCCGTCGGCGACGGGGCGATCGAGCGGGCAATGGACTTTGTCGCCAAGGCCGGTTCCGGCAAACCGGACAAGGACAACGCGGGGGTGATCTTCTTCGGCCGGGATGCGGCGGTTGAACTGCCGCCGCGGCAGTCGTTCCCCTTCGAGAAGAACAAGAACGTTCAAATCTCACCCGACGCGACCGATCTGGAACGGGCGCTCACGCTTTCGGCGGCAATGATTCCGGAAGAAACGCGCGGACGTATCGTGCTGATCAGCGACGGCACACAGACGACCGGCTCGCTGGATAACGTGCTCGACCAACTCGCCTCGCGGGGGATCGGCGTCGACGTGTTGCCGATCGAATACCAGTACGACCGCGAAGTTTGGATCGAGCGGCTCGATCTGCCCCGGTTCGTCAAATTGGGAGAGAACTATAAGGCGTCGGTGCTGCTGTCCTCGTTAGTGGCGGACACCGGGCGGCTGGTGCTGCGGGAGAATCGCCGCATCATTTCCGAACAGGATATCACGCTCGAAGCGGGCAAGACACGAATCGATATCCCGATCAAAGTCGGCGAGCCGGGCTACTACGAATACGAAGCGACGATCGAAACCGAGGAGGGACACGACCATCTCTCTCTGAACAACTCGGTGCTCAATTACCTGTACGTCGAGGGGCAGGGAAAGGTGCTTGTGGTCGTCGACCCGGCGGGCGACGCGGCAGACTGGCAATCGCTCACGCGGGCGATCCGCGAGGGGGAACGGGACGTGCAGGTGCTCGAAGCATACGACCTGCCCCGCGACCCGCTCTCACTGATGCCCTACGACTGCGTGGTCTTCGTCAACGTGGGACAGGATGCCTTCGACACCGTCCAACTGCAGGCGCTGCACGACGCAGTCTACAACCAGGGGATCGGTTTTCTGATGGTTGGCGGGCCGAACAGCTTCGGAGCGGGCGGGTATCACCGCACGGTTGTCGAAGACGCGCTGCCGGTGTCGATGGACATCACGCAGAAAAAGATTCTCCCCAAAGGGGCGCTGGCCATCATTCTGCACACGTGCGAGTTCCCCGAAGGCAACACGTGGGGGCAGCGGATCACCAAACAGGCGATTAAGGTGCTCAGTGCGCAGGATGAGGTCGGCGTGCTGGCCTACACGACAGCCGGCGAGGGATGGGTCTTCGAGCTGACTCCGGCGGGCCAATACGACACGCTCGTCCGGCAGATCAACGGTCTCGGTGTGGGCGACATGCCGGCGTTCGGTCCGACAATGAAGATGGGATTCGACGCACTGAAGGAATCGGACGCGGCGACCAAGCACATGATCATCATCTCGGACGGCGACCCGACACCTCCGCCGCCGTCGCTCATCAAGGCCTTCATCAAGGAGCAGATCAGCTGCTCGATGGTGGCCATCTTCCCGCACGGCGGTGCCGACATCTCGAAGATGCGGGCGATTGCGGCGGCGACCGGCGGGCGGTACTACTTCCCGGACGATCCGAAGCGGCTGCCGGGCATCTTCATCAAGGAGGCGAAGACGCTCAAACGGAGCATGG
This sequence comes from Planctomycetaceae bacterium, assembly GCA_029259845.1. Lineage (GTDB taxonomy): Bacteria > Planctomycetota > Planctomycetia > Planctomycetales > Planctomycetaceae > JAHBXU01. The sequence continues at coordinate 17,406 of JAJDEI010000049.1, forward strand.
TGCAGGAGAAAACCTTCACGCCGGAAGTTGCGTTTCCCTCGCAGGTGATCGAAGGCATCGACGCCCTCCCGCCGCTGCACGGGTATGTGCTGGCGACTTCCAAGCCGATGGCGGAAACCGTGCTCGTCACGCGGGATCATCTGGCGGACATCGAGGAGACCGATCCGGTGCTCGCCATCTGGCGATACGGACTGGCGACGACAGCGGCGTTCACCTCGGACCTGTCCCCCGCGTGGGGCGTCGACTGGGTCAACTGGGAGCAGTACCGGGCGTTTGTCAAGCAACTGCTGATCCGCGTTTCCCGTGTCAAGCAGGACAGCGACCTGCGGATGTGGACCTACATGGCGGGGGGCGAAGGAGTCATCATGGTGGAGGATTTCCATCCGGACGAGACGTTCCTCGATCTCAAAGCGAGGGTTGCCGGGCCGCGCGACCGGGAGCAGTCGTTCGACCTCAAACAAGTCGGACCGCGGCGGTATCAGGCGACGTTCCCGCTGTGGGGGACGGGGCGTTATCAAGTGATGGCGATCGGCAGCGGCGGCACGAACCGTACGGACCGCGTGCACAGCGGGTTCATCGTGCCCTACTCGCCGGAGTACCTTCGCTTTCGTTCCGACCCGATCGCCCTTGAGGAAGTCCGCGAGCGGACTGGTGGCGTATTGCTGACGGGCGACTCTCAAGCTGAGGATGTGTTCAATCGCCGCGAGCCCAAACGCAGCTCGCAGCCGATCTTCGATTGGTTTCTGATCGCGCTCGCCTGTCTGGTGCCGCTGGATGTGGGGATTCGACGGGTGCAGTTGGATTGGCCGGTCATCAAGAATTGGCTGGGTCTCGGACGTCGCGACCAGTCGACCGCCACGATGGGGGCTCTGCTCCGCCGCAAACAGTCGCTCGACACAAAACTGGACAAGGGACGTTCCGCCCCATCGTGGCCCACAACATCACCCGCTCCGACGTATGACGCACAGCCGTACGAGACGCAATCGGCAACCGCCAGGACAAGGACCGCGACGCCGGCTGCGAAACCGCAAGCGATCAAGGACGCCGATTCCCACTCGACAACGTCACGGCTGTTGGAGTTGAAACGGCGGCGGAAGGAAGAAGACTGAATCACCGCGGAGGACGCAGAGAGCGCAGAGCCAAGAGCAGCCAAAGTCGCACTCCGCGCTCTCTGCGTCCTCTGCGGTGAAAAACGTTTCATTGAGAATGAGGCACCTATGAACGACTCAACGAACATCGAGTTACTCCAGTCCGAAGCCGACGATTTCCGGCAGACGTTTGCGGCTGTGCGGGATGAGATCGGCAAGGTGATTGTCGGTCAGCAGCGGGTCGTCGAGGCGACGATGACGGCCCTGTTCTGCGGCGGGAACGTGCTGTTGGAAGGCGTGCCGGGACTCGGCAAGACCGAGCTGGTCAAGGCGATGTCGCGGGTGCTCGACCTGGAGTTCCGCCGAATCCAGTTCACGCCCGACCTCATGCCGGCGGACATCATCGGCACCAACATCATGCAAACCGACGAGCATGGGCGGTATCAGTTCGAGTTCCGCAAGGGGCCGATCTTTACGCAACTTTTGCTCGCCGACGAGATCAACCGGGCATCACCCAAAACCCAGTCGGCTCTGTTGGAAACGATGCAGGAAGGGACCGTCACCACCAGCGGCACCATTCATCGGTTGGAGCAGCCGTTCTTCGTGCTCGCCACGCAAAACCCGCTCGAACAGGAGGGGACCTATCCGCTGCCGGAAGCTCAATTGGATCGCTTCCTGTTCAAAGTCGACGTGCCGTTCCTTTCTCGGGATGACCTGAACGAAGTTGTCAGCCGCACGATTCTCAAACCGGTCGTCGAACTGCGGCAACTGATGGACGGGTCCCGCATTCTGCAATTGCGGGACGTGCTGTCAAAAGTGGTCGTCGCCGATCCGATCCGTGACTTCGCGTGCCGATTGGTGCTCGCCACGCATCCGGACTCCGAGTTTGCGACCGAGGATGTCCGGCGGTTCGTCCGCTGGGGGGCCAGTCCGCGGGCAGCTCAGGCGCTGATCAAAGCAGCACGCGTGCGGGCGCTGAGCCAAGGACGGGCGCACGTCGCCTTCGACGACGTCCGCCATTTCGCCGACGAAGTCCTCGGGCACCGCGCGCTGCTCAACTATGACGGGCAGGCGGAGAGCATCGTCGTCACAAGTCTCATTCAGGATTGCGTCACCTCGTTGCCGGAAGAGGCGGCTTGAAACGCGATTCGACCAGTTTCGCCACACATTTGAAATGTGCAGCGAAATCGAGACGCGTGCGCCGAAGCCGGCGTGCGTCATCAACCGGCACCGTCATTGCGATTCGAACATGCCCGAAGCAACCGCACAATTCACATCCCTGTTGCCGAACGACGTCCTCGCGCGGGTCGAGCGGATGCGGCTGAATCCCATGCGTCGCAAGACCAACCATTCGCGCGGGGAGCACCTTTCCGGCAAGGGGGGGGCGAGCACGGAGTTCGCCGACTACCGCAGTTACGTCGAGGGTGACGATGTGCGGTACGTCGACTGGAACATCTTCGCCCGCACGAACCATCCTTACCTCAAGCTGTACAAGCACGAAGAGGAGATGCATGTCGTGCTGTTGGTCGATGCGTCCCGGTCGATGCAGTTCGAGGGGAAGTTCGGCCTCGCGCGGCAACTGGCCGCGGCGCTTGGCGTGATGGGGTTGTTCAACGTCGAGCGGGTGAGTGCCTACTCCTGCCGCGAACGGTCGGAGGCCCCGGTCATTTTTCCTCCGAGTGCCGGTCGCGGGAGCATGCGGCGGCTGCTGACATTTCTCGAAGAGCTGCCCGGCGGCGGCGAGTTCCCCATCGAAGCGGCGATTGAGGAAGCGCTCAAGCTGCACCGCGGCAAGGGGGTCGCCGTGCTGCTGTCCGATTTCCTCACACTCGGCGACCTGACGCGGTCCTTCAACCTGCTGCACAGTGCGGGCCTGGAAATCTTCGCCCTGCAGATCCTCAGCCCGACTGAACTCGACCCGGAACTGACCGGCGACCTGCGGTTCGTCGACTCGGAGACCGAACAAATCCTCGACGTCTCCTCGGTCGGCGAGCTCCTCGGGCTTTATCACGAACACCGGGAAGGTCTCTCCAATCATCTTGCCGCCCTGTGCCGCAAACGGCAGGGACGGTTCTTAACGGTCAGCTCCGACGAGGACGTCAAAAGCGTGCTATTCGACCGGCTGCTGAGGCGAGGGTGGGTGCGGTGATGTGGATGGGTGGTGAATGACAAGAAAGGGAAAAGCGAATCGGGCGGATGCGGCGGATGGCCTCTGATTTCTAATGAGAGTGAGAACGTGAAATGGGTGTTGACAAGTTGGTGAATGCCGACGTGACTGAGGCCGTGATTGGTTCCTTCTATCATGTTTACAACTCTTTGGGAGTCGGGTTCCTGGAGAAGGTCTATGAGGACTCAATGGCCGTCGTCCTGAGGAAACAAGGGATGGAAGTGCAAACTCAGTTTCCGATCAAGGTGAGGTTTGAGGGTGAGATCGTTGGCGAGTACCGCGCTGATCTTCTCGTTGCCAATTGCGTGATCGTGGAATTGAAGGCAGCCGACATGACGATCGATGCCCATGAGGCCCAACTCATCAACTATCTCCGTGCAACACCGATCGAAGTCGGCCTCTTGCTGAACTTTGGGCCGAAACCGGAATTCCGCAGGCGAATCTATCTCAACGAAAACAAACCGCATCTGAGGCTGAGCGGACCATCCTCATAAGAATCCGCTGCCATCCGCTGCCATCCGCTGCATCCGCCCAAATCCGCGTTCTCCCCTCTGCCAATAACCCGTCAACCGCCAAGCACTCATGAACTGGCTCCCCGGCATCACGACTCCGCTTGCTGCATGGCTGTTCGCCCTGCTGGTGCCGTTGGTCGTGTTTTATTTTCTCAAACTCAGGCGGTCGCGGCTGGAGATTCCGTCGCTCGCGCTGTGGCGGAGTGTGATTGAGGACCAACGGGTCAATTCGCCGTTTCAGAAATTCAAGCGGAACCTGTTGCTGTTGTTGCAGGCGGCGGTGCTGTGTCTGCTGGTGCTGGCGGCCATGCAGCCGTTTGTGCGCGGCGGGGCGGAACGGGCCAGTTACTTGCCGATTTTGATCGATTGCTCGGCCAGCATGGCGGCGACCGATGCAGAGGGCCACTCGCGGCTCGATGTTGCGAAAGCCGAAGTGCGGGACATCATTGAGAATCTGTTGTCAGACCAACGGGTCACGCTGGTGTCGGTCAGTGATGCGGCGCAGCGGCTGACCGACTTCACCAACAACCGCCGTGTGTTGCTCGATGCCCTCGACGAGATCGAAGTCGATGATGTGCCGAGCCGGCCGGAAGAAGGGTTACAGTTGGCGCAGGCCCTCGCGCGGACGTTCGACATCAACACCGTGCGGTTCTACTCCGACGGCAATCTGCCGACCCGTCCTGATCCGAGCGGACAGCCGCTGGCGGTTGTGGATTTCGATCTGCCGTTCGACCTGCAGTTTCACAAGCTGGACGCCGCGGCCGGCAACATGGGCGTGACCGCGTTTAACGCCCGCAAATCCGGGCCGGACCGTTGGGACGTGTTTGTGCGGGTCGAAGGCTCCGACGCGGCTCAGACGGGGGCTGAGGTCGAACTATTCGCCAATGGTGTCCCGGTGGGAGCGCCCGAGCCGGTCGTGCTTGAGGCGGGGGAATCGCAACGGCTGGTGTTTCGGTACGACAGTGCGGAGGCGGCATCGCTCGAAGTGCGGCTGCGACCCGACGGAACGGATTCGCTGACAGCGGATAACATCGCGTATCTCGACCTGCCGGTCAGCCGCCCACTGAGCGTGTATTGCCCGGTCGAGTTGATCTCCTATCGCCATTCCCTGGAGGGCCTGGGAGACATCGAACTGTCTCCGCAAGGTGAGGAACAGGCCGCAAGCCCACGGGTTGCAATCCGTGGGCTTCGTGCAGCCTATGACCTCGTCATCTCCAACACCCCCGATGACCGCGACATCGAAGCTCCCACGGCACTGTTCACGGGGCTCGTCCCCGAAGACTTACAGACGCTGGTGAGCATCGAAAGCGGGCTTGCCGAAGTGGTCGACTGGAAACGGGACAGCCGATTGCTCCAGCACGTACAGTTTCAGGGACTGGAAATCACCGATCAGCCGACGACGGCTGCGGACGTTGGGGATGCTGACTTCGAAGAGCTGGGGTATGAGGTCCTCGCGCACGGCAACACGGGGCCGCTGATTCTCAAACGCCGCGACGGACCGAGGCTGTCATTCTTTATTCTGTTCGATACCGACCGCTCGACGCTGCCGTATCGGGTCGGTTTTCCCGTGTTGATTTCGAATATCGTCGCCCTGGCCCGTGAACAGGCCAATCTGTCGGACGTGCGCGGGACCGCAACCGGCGTGTTGCCGCCGCTGGTTCTCAAGCCGGAGCGGGAGTATCGGATTGATAAGCCGCAGACCGACAGTGTCGAGCAAACGAGTGACGTCGATGGAATCGTGAAGGGCGTCGCCGCGAGGACGGTGGGAACATACGACATCCGCGAGGGGGGCGAGATCGTGCGGCGGGTGGGGGCGAGTTTGCTCAATTCAACGGAAACATCGCTGCACGCCGTCGACGAGATTCATTTCCGGGAGCTGTCCGTGACAGCCGCATCGGCTCCGGCAACAACGGACCGCCCGCTCTGGCCGTGGTTCGCATTCGCCGCCTTTGTAATCCTGCTGGGCGAATGGTGGCTCTACCTTCGCCGTCCGGGAGGAGTCCCCGCGTGAGTGATCGTTCATCGGGCATGTCGGTGAGCCAAATCACGTCATGCGCTGCGACGAAGCCGTTCCGTCGCCCCGTGCGGTGATCGCGTCCAGCAGCGTCACGACAGTGTCCGCGGCATCCGGACAGGCGAGTTTTGAGACTGCAGCGCACATGGTCTGCCTCAACGTCGGATCGCTCAGCAACGAACCGACAGCCTCCGCGAAATGCGGGACCGCGCGTGAATCATCCGCCCATTCGTCGACGAGGATCGACGCTCCCGCCGCGCGGAACAACTCAGCGTTGTGCCATTGATGATTGGCAACCGCATGTGGATAGGGGAGCAGCACCGACGGCAAGCCGGCACAGGCGAGTTCCGACAGCGTCGTCCCTCCGGCCCGTGAGACGACGACATCCGCCTGTTCGTACAAGCCGGGCATATCGGCATAGAAGGCAGACACGGTCGCCTCGATGTTGCCGGCCGAGTATCCCAGACGGACCCGTTCCTCGTCGCGGAGGCCGGTCTGGTGAATGATCCGCCATCCGTCCAACGCTGCCCGACGATCGGCAGCAACCGCCAGCATCAAATCGTTTATCCGCTTTGCCCCCTGACTCCCGCCGAGGACCAGAAGCGTCTGTCCCTGCCGGGGTGCGGCGTGTCCGGCCAATCGGGCGATGTCACAGCGGACCGGATTCCCGGTGACAACCGGCTGAACGGACGCCGGCAGCAGCGACGCCGTCCGCTCGTACGTCAGGCAAACGGTCCCACCGAGACGGCTCAGCCAACGGGTCGCCCGACCGGGGATCACGTTCTGCTCGAGGAGCAGAAACGGCACGCCCCGTTTGCGGGCTGCCAGAATGGGGGCCGCACTGGCAAACCCGCCACAACCGATGACGGCCTGCGGACACACCTCCTCGATCAAGCGCGACGCAGCACGATACGCCCGCCATGTGCGCGCGGCAAACCGCAGCGGATGCCGTCCGGCACTGTCAAAGCTCACCGAGGGCAACCTATGGTGATCGAACGGCGTTTCCGCGAGAATGTCCCGTTCGATCGGTCGGTCGGAGCCGACGAACAACACACGGGCCCTCGGATGCCGCTCCGTCACGCACTCGGCAACGGCGATGCCCGGAAACAAATGCCCGCCAGTGCCCCCACCGGCCAGTATGTACGTTCGTCCTGACACATTCACTCGCTGACCTGCGGAGAGCCCGGCGAATCGGCACGTCACCGCTTGGGCAACACTCATCGGACGCGCGGGATTGCCGCACCCAACGTCGCATCCCTCCTGTTGTGCGCCCGTCTCGACAGATTGTCGCCAAACGTGATTCTTTCTCCCGAAAGACCGAATGCGAACGGTGACGGCCCCAATTCGCCGTTTCTCCAAATACCCCGAGCAGGATTCGAACCTGCGACCCTTGGTTTAGAAGACCAATGCTCTATCCAACTGAGCTATCGGGGCGTGCCTGTTTTTACAGGGTATCTTGCAATTCCGGATTGGGCGATGTGACATGAGGCTGTTTCAAAACCTGTTTTCACAGTGGGTGGCTGGGACGAGGCTTTCCGAGCCCCCAGAAACAACACGTCTGGGGGCTCCCTTCGGTCGACCCTCGCCACCCAGATCAGGTTTTGAAACAGCTTCATGGCTACACCCGCTGGCTAGCAGTCTCGCGGTGGCCGGAGGACGACACTATGTCTACATGTCTACACCCGCACGAAAACGGACGCGGAAGTCAAGGCGTGAGAATCCGTTGTGGCTGCATGCTTCGGGCCAGTGGTGCAAGAACATCGCTGGTCGGTTTGTCTACTTTGGGGCGGACCTGGAAAGGGCACGGGAACAGTATTGCGATGAAAAAGCCTCGTGGCAAGCGGGGATCAATCCATGCGACGACAGGCGAACAACCGGCGAGCCGACCGCCGCGGACGTGTGCAATGCCTACCTTGCGTCGCAAGCTGACAAGCTGTCTGCCGGGGAACTTTCGCCCCTCACGTTCAGAAAACAGAACGCGACGTGCGAGCGGATCGTAAAGGCGTTCGGGAGGAATCGAACCATCAAGACGTTGAGGCCGGCGGACTCTGCTGCATTCCGGGCAACACTGGCACAGCAGAACGGGCCGACTCGACTGTCCAACGAGATTGTTCGCGTCCGAGGCGTGTTCAAATTCGCCGACGACGCAGAAGTGATTGAATCGTCCATAAGGTGTTGCACGGGTGGCGCGTCGCCGGCATCGCCGGGGCACTCTGGTCGCTGTGGCTGCTGGGGGAAGTGACGCCGGAGTGAGATGCTGGCAAAGTCTGCCGGCCGCAGTTGCTCGGTGTCCACTGTCCGACCAGGATTCGCGACCATCCGCCGGCAACACCACACGTCGTCGCAGAAGGTTGTCTCGCTGATTTCCCCAGCCTGCTGCCGCTGCTCGGGTTA
>JAJDEI010000050.1 GCA_029259845.1 Planctomycetaceae bacterium
CTTGAAGTGCTTCAGTCCAATTCGTTACCTCCTTGAACCGCCCCAAGGACTACCGGATGGAGCGACCAGTTTCCGGGTGGGACTACCTCCCACTGAAGTCCCAAAGCCTTTTCACGGCACACGCAGAGCCGGACCTACCTGACTTTGCCCACAGTTTCGGGAGTCGAGTCCGGTTGGTGGGCGAAGCCCACTCGACGGCTACGCCAGGATGTCCTCGATGACGTTGCCGTGGACGTCGGTGAGGCGGAAGTCGCGGCCCTGGAAGCGGTAAGTGAGCCGCTTGTGATCGATGCCCAACTGCTGCAGCAGGGTCGCGTTGAGATCGTGGATGTGCACCGGGTTCTCGGTGATGTTGTAGCAGAAATCGTCGGTCGCCCCGTAGGTGATGCCCGGTTTGATGCCCGCACCGGCCATCCACATCGTGAAGCAGCGCGGATGATGGTCCCGTCCGTAGTTTTCGCGGGTCAATTTCCCCTGGCAATAAATCGTCCGCCCGAACTCGCCTCCCCAGACGACGAGTGTGTCTTCCAGCAATCCCCGCTGTTTGAGGTCGGTGATGAGAGCCGCGCATCCCTGGTCGACGTCGTGGCATTGGTCAGCGATATCGGTCGGCAGGCTGCCATGCTGGTCCCAACCGCGGATGAAGATTTGCACGAACCGCACGTTTCGTTCGGCCAGCCGCCGCGCGAGCAAACAGTTGGCGGAGAACGTGCCGGGCGTACTCACCTCCGGCCCGTACATGTCGAGCGTGGCCTGCGTTTCGCCGGAGAAGTCCATCAGATCGGGGACGGAGGTTTGCATCCGGTACGCCATTTCGTACTGTTGGATGCGGGTGTTGATCTCCGGGTCGCCGAGGGACTCGTACTGCTCCCGGTTGAGGGCGGCAAGTGCGTCGAGCATCTCGCGGCGGGTCTGGCCGGCGACGCCGGGCGGGTTGGAGAGGAACAGGACCGGGTCGCCTTGCGACCGCAGCGAAACGCCCGCATGCTGGCTGGGCAGAAACCCCGTGCCCCACAGCCGCTCGTAGAGCGCTTGTGCCGATTTTCGGCCGGTCCAAGTCGAATGCAGCACGACAAAGTTGGGCAGGTCCTCGTTCATCGACCCCAGCCCGTAGGAAAGCCACGCTCCCAGCGAGGGACGTCCGGGGATTTGCGCACCGGTTTGAATGTACGTGATCGCCGGGTCGTGATTGATGGCTTCGGTATGGACGCTTTTGATGAAGCACAGATCGTCGGCGACGGAGGCGGTGTGCGGCAACAGCTCGCTGACCCACGCCCCGCTCTGCCCCTGCTGGGCGAACTTGAACTTGGACGGGGCGATCGGAAACCGCTGCTGTCCGGAGGTCATCGTCGTCAGCCGTTGCCCTTGACGAATGCTGTCCGGCAGGTCTGTGTCGAATAGCTCGTCCATCTTCGGCTTGTAGTCGAACAAGTCGACCTGTGACGGAGCCCCCGACATGAACAGATAGATGATCCGCTTGGCCTTCGCCGGGAAGTGTGTTGAGCCGAGGACGCCGGCAGATGGCGGTTGGCGGTTGGCGGATGGCTTGGCGGCGAGCAGGTCCGGGTTCAGCAGCGACGCCAGCGCTGCCGTGCCGATGCCGGTCGCCGACTGTCCAAAGAAGTGCCGCCGTGTTTGCAACAGTTGATGTTCGCGATAAAGGTCCATGTGTCCCCTCGGTCAAGTCTGTTTGCGGAATGGTGATGACCGCTGATTAATCCTGTGGTCGTCGCGTTGGGATTCACCCTTTTGTGACGGTTTCGTCGAGATTGAGCAGCAGGTTGGCGAGCAAGGTCCAGGCGGCCAGCTCGGGGTCGCGGGACTTGTCGCGACCTGCCGACGGCGGCTCCAGCAGTGTTGTCGCCGATTCGATCAGCGCGCTGGCCGCCGCTGGCTCCGCCACGAACGTGGAGAGATGCTTCTCGTACGCGGCGGCGAGGAGTTGAAGTTCGCGGTCGTCCGGCTGCCGGGACGTCACTTGGCGAAACGCCCAACTCAGCCGCTCGGGGAGGGCCGCGCCTCCTTCGCTCAGAATCCGTTCGGCGAAGTGCCGCGACGTTTCGACGAACTGCTTGTCGTTCATCAGCACGAGAGCTTGCAGCGGCGTGTTGGTCCGCGCGCGGCGGACCGTGCACGACTCGCGGGACGGGGCGTCGAACGTGCCCATCGATGGCGGTGGCGAGGTCCGCTTCCAAAATGTGTACATGCTGCGGCGATACAGTTTTTCACCGTTATCCTGCGTGAAGTTGGCCGTGTTGCTGTCGGTGTATCCGACAGCGTGCCACAGGCCGGCCGGTTGATACGGCTTGACGCTGGGACCGCCCAGCTTTTCCACCAGCAACCCGCTGACAAACAACGCCTGATCGCGGATCATCTCTGCGTCCATCCGAAACCGGGGGCCGCGCGCCAACCAGCGGTTCTCGGGATCGCGTTGCCACTGTTTCCGGTCCGCACCGGACGCCTGCCGATAGGTCGCGGACATCACGATTGATTTCTGAAGCTGTTTGACGTCCCAGCCGGTGCGGATGAACTCCGTTGCCAGCCAGTCGAGCAACTGCGGATGCGAGCGTGCCTCGCCTTGCACGCCAAAATCCTCGGTCGTCTTGACCAGTCCGACTCCGAAGAACCGTTGCCACCAGCGATTGACGGCGACGCGGGCGGTAAGCGGGTGTGACGGATCGATCAGCCATTGGGCCAGTCCCAGCCGATTCACCGGGGCCCCCTCCGGCAGCGGCGGCAGAACCGCCGGCACGAGCCGCGGCACCTCCTCGCCCCGATTGTCGTACTCACCCCGGTTGAGGAAGTAGGCGACTTTTGGCTCGGCCAATTCTTTGGCGACCATCGTCTTCGGAATCTCGCTCTCCAGCGCATCGAGATCCTTTTGAACAGCGTCTCGTCTTGCCGCCAGGGGACCGAGCAACTCCTTCGATCCAGGGAAGACGCTCTTGAGAAAATACCGACGAAGCGTTCGTTGTTGTTCCTCGGAACGCTCCATTGGCGCGACATTGAGGGTCTCCTGAATCGGTTTCGGCAGCGTCTCCCCCTGACCGACCGCCAGTTCCCATTCCCGCTGCGACTCGAACGACTGACCATCCTGCAACGTCTCCGTGGCAATGCCCGCCGTGTCCCAGTACACCGTGCCCTCCTGCTGGGTGAACGCCCAACCGTTGAGCTTGGTCCCCGCCGCAAGACCGACGTCGGCAACCGGGACTTCGAGCCGTACCCATGCGCCCGCTGCTGGAAGGTCGCCCATCCGTTTGCGGCTCGGCTGTCCGTCCTCGCCCCACGGGATGATGTTCTCGCCCCAATAGGCCCGATGCTCCCACGTGCCGTCGTTGAACTGCAGCATGATCTGCTTGGGCGGGTTCTCGGCATCGAGGTACACGTGGGCGAACAGCGTGTCTGCCTCGCCCACGAGGAGCGGCGGATTGGCTCCGGTAAAGAAATGTTGCCCCAACCCCTCGGTCGTCCGTTTGGTGGCGACGTCGCCCGAATTCACTGGCTCCGGGGCGGTGACGAATTGCCATTCATGCCCGGTCTGTTGCTGTTGGCCCCCGGCGGGAATCGTCTCGTCGAACCACACGAAGTCCTTGCGTTCGACGGCCAATTCGTCTGCTTCGGGACGCGGGTCGCTGTATTCGAGCGAGTCGTATGCCTGGTCGATCTCGCGATTGGCAGCCGCAAGTTGTTCCTGCAACTGTTCCTTGCGGGCGGTCTGCTCCGCCGACGGCACGGCGATGACCGGCGGATGGAGTTCCGCGTTGCCGTCCAACGGGTTCTCATCGAAGCTGTTGAAGTACGCGAACAGCCCGTAAAACTCCTTCTGGCTCACCGGGTCGAACTTGTGGTCATGGCAGACCGCACAGCCCATCGTCAGTCCGAGATAGACGGTCGAAAACGTCTTCACGCGATCGACCGTGTTGCGGACATAACACTCCTCCGCGATCGAGCCGCCTTCGCTCGTGCTGACGTTGCAGCGGTTGAACCCGGTCGCCACCTGCTGCATGACGGTCGGCTCCGGCAGCAGGTCGCCGGCCAGTTGTTCGATCGTCATCTCATCGAACGGCATGTTGCTGTTGAAGGCATCGATCAGCCAGTTACGGTACTCCCAGATCGAGCGGCGGTTGTCCAGATGCAGCCCGTGCGTGTCACCGTAACGGGCCACGTCAAGCCAGTAGCGGGCCATGTGCTCTCCATACCGAGGCGATTTGAGCAGCCGGTCGACCACCCGTTCGTAGGCGTCGGGCGATTCGTCGGCGAGAAACGCGTCGAGTTCCTCCATGGTGGGCGGCAGTCCGGTGAGGTCCAGCGTCACCCGGCGAATCAGAGTTTCTTTCCGCGCCTCCCGGGACGGCTCGAATTTTTTGTCCTGCATCTTCGCCAGGGTGAACGCATCGATTTCATTCACCGGCCAGGCGCTGCCGCCAACGTTCGGGAGTGCGGGGCGCTTCGGGGCCACGAACGCCCAATGCACTTGCCACGACGCTCCCTCGGCGATCCAGCGCCGCAACGTATCAATCTGCTCGTCAGACAGCGGCTCGTAGTCCGAGTCCGGCGGCGGCATCTTGAGGTCCACATCGTCGGTCGCCACCCGGCGCAACAGTTCGCTCGCCTCCGGGTCGCCCGGCACAATCGCGAAGTGGTCGCCCAGGTTGGCAAACGCCCCGTCCTTGGTGTCGAGCCGCAGTTCCGAGTCGCGGCTGTTCTCGTCCGGACCGTGACATTGGAAACAGTGATTCGACAGCAGCGACCGCACCTCGCGGCTGAAGTCCACCGGCGCGACGTCCGCCGGGTCCGCGGCGACTGCCAAAGTGCCCGCGCTCAGAACGAGCAGCCAACCGCGAATGACATCCATCTGCATCTTCACTCCCACGATCTTCCGAGGAACAATGACCGTTGATCGTCCAAATGCCGGACGTCGGGTTGCCTGGCGTAGAACCGTTGTTCGTTCTTCGATTCTATTTTATCAGACGAAGGGGCGCATTCCACTGCTGAGCCCCGAACCGTACAAGTCCGCTCTGCGAACGGTCGCTAAACGATGGCGGTATATGGGGGACTAATCGCCGTGCGGCGCTCCGCCGCGGGATGTCTCATCGGGGGACGCCTCGTCCGCGGAAGGGCCATCTGCAGAATCGTGGGGTTGCCCGTCGGCGTCCCGGTCAGTTGGGATTTCGACCAGGATGTCATCCGCCTCGACCCGCACTGCGTAGGTCTCCGCTTTCAGTGGTGATTTGGGGCTGTCGAGCCAGGAGCCGTCTTTCACGCAGAACCGCCATGCATGCCAGGGACAGGTCACCGCACCGTCTTCAACGTCCCCTTCCCCCAGCGATGCTCCCATATGAGGGCAAAGGTCGCTGATTGCGTAGATCGCGTCGTCGATTTGAAAAACCGCGATGAGTTTACCGTCTACACAAAATGTGCGGCCCGCACCCGCAGGGATGTCTTGAATCTTCGCGACTGTGTGCCAGGTACTCATTCGACGCTGTTCAGAGATTCACGGGGATGAGGATCGGCGTTTGCTGCCGAAATCAGAGCCCGGAGAGCTTGTGAGTTGTTCGGGGAAAACACCCGGTGTCTCGCGAGACGGGGAAACGTTGAGAGCATGAGCCGCCAAAATGCGGAGATTGGCGTCCTTGCTGATTCGAGACACCGGGTATTTGGTCGCGCGGTGGGCAAAATCAGAGCCCGGAGTGTTAGCGACGGGACACCGACGGTCAACAATGACAGCCGCAAGTCGTCACACACCGTCCCGCAGATGATTCCGCATGAGCCCAGTTCCAGCATTCGAGAGTTCGCCGGTCCGCGAGCGCGAACGGTCGAAACACCCCATTCATTCCGGGAAAACCTCGAACGGACAGGACCATTCTGCCGATTCTAGGGGGGAGGGCATGTTGTCGCCATCCGCCAGGCGTCCTTGACGATTCGCCACGACCCAGTCACAGGGAGCTGACTGAATGTCCGCCGCCAGACTGTCCAACACCGCTGACTCGATTTCCCCCAGTCGTCTGGCGAAGGATCTCGTGCGCCGATATCGGCTGCGCGGCGACGCCCGGGTCCTTGACATCGGCGGGGGACACGGTGAGATTGTCGCGAGCCTTCGCTCCTGCAGAGTGAGCGCGTTCGGGTTGTTTGACGGTCCCGCACCGCCCCGCGACCCGGAGGCGACCGCAGCGGGACAAGACGAGACGCCGGCGATCCAACCAGCGGTGTTGCATCAGTCTGTCCCGTTTCTTGCCCAGTCGTTCGACGCTGTCCTCCTGCGAGACTCGGACGCTTTTCACGGCGCGCTCTCCAGTCCGGAAGCGTGTACGGCGACAGCCAATCTGTTTGCCAGTCTCAAACCGGGACAGCCACTCGTCTGCTGCGGACCGGTCTCGCTGGATGCTATGGAAGCGCATCTCGCTGTTTTTCCCGGCGTCGCGCAGCGGATCAAGCTGGGAACGGGCGGCCTCGGTGGGCTGTTCCGGCGGCTCGTCGGACAGCAGACAGTGCAATCGGCAATCGAGTTTACCATTCCGGCGAAGCCGATTTCCCGCTTGGAATGGCATCGTCTGGCCCGCCAGGCGGTGATGGCCGCCCAGCAACAACCCGCCGCGTGAGGATCGGTCCATCGGTTTCGGTTGCATTGTCCGGCCTCGTTCGCCGGAGGGTGGCCCAGCCGATCCGGCTGGGTCGCGAAGCGACAAGATGACTCACACTCGTCACCCGAGCGTCCCAAGCACGAGGGGAGCCGCGTGTGAGACATCCTGGGCCTACGGCACCCAGCCGTACTGTCAGGGCCACCCACGGTGAGGCGCAAACCGGGAACCGCCCGTTTCTTCGATTTCTCTTCGCGCCCCCCTCTCTGCTAAGATGCCCGCATCATGAACTGGCTCTTGCTGTGTCGCATGCTGGGGATGCTGGGGATGCTCGTCGGAGCATCGATGGTGTTCAGCCTGCCGTGGGCGTTCCCCCTCTGCGGGCAGACCGAGACGTTTGAGTCGCGCGGTTTCTGGGGCATCGTCGCATCCGTCTGTTGCAGCCTGATGATCGGAGGCTCGCTGTACGCCATCGGTCGCAAGGACCAGAAGACGATCCTCCGCAAGGAAGCGCTGGCGGTCGTCGGCCTGGGATGGTGCCTCGCGGGGGTGCTCGGTGCGCTGCCCTATCTGTTTGCCGGGGTTGACTCCGCTCCCGGTGTTCGCATGGGCTTTGTCGATGCCCTGTTCGAGTCACTCTCCGGATTCACAACGACCGGGGCGTCGGTGCTGACTGAACTCGAAGACCCGGAATTGGTCCCGCGATGCGTGCTGTTCTGGCGTTCGTTCACGCACTGGCTGGGCGGCATGGGTATCATCGTGCTGTTCGTCGCCGTACTGGGACAACTGGGTGCCGGCGGGAAAGCGATGATGCGGCGGGAGGTCCCCGGTCCCATTGCCGAAACGGTCCGTCCCCGCGTCCGCGAAACGGCCCTTGCCATGTGGGCCATCTATGTGGCATTCAGCGTCGTCGAGACGGCCGTCCTGATGGCCGAGGGCCTGTCCTTTTACGATGCTTTGTGCCACACGTTCGGGACGATGGCCACCGGCGGCTTCAGCACGTTCAACCAGAGCGTCGGCCATTTCGCCAGCTCGGTCGTCGAAGTCACTCTCATTGTGTTCATGGTAATTGCCGGGACCAACTTTTCGCTCTACGACGCCATGATGCGGTCGCGTGGTGAAAAGCACCGCTGGTGGCCCCGGTTCACACCTTTGGTCCGCGACCCGGAGTTTCGGCTCTACCTGACCATCCTGTCTGTGGCCATCGCTCTGGTGACGGCCAGCCTGCTGCGGCACCCTGTCTACGAGGGGTTTGGTCCGGCACTGCGGCATGCGTCGTTTAATGTGGTCTCGCTGATGACGACAACCGGATTCGGAACCGAGGACTTCACGCAGTGGACTCAGTTTTCCAAGGCGATCCTGCTGGTGCTGATGTTCGTCGGCGGCTGCGCCGGATCGACGGGCGGTGGAATCAAGGTCGTCCGGTTTCTGTTGTTCTTCAAGATTCTCTGGCTCGAACTGGAACGCGCCTTCCGTCCGAACGTCGTCCGCCCACTCCGTATCGGATCGGCCACCATTGACGACAGTGTGCGGCGTGATGTCACTGTCTATTTCGGACTGATTCTCGTCGTGTTCGCCGCCAGTTGGCTGTTACTGGTCGGCATCGAATCGGACCATCACTGGAACGTGCCGGGCCAGCATTCGACAGCCGAAAAACTGTTCGACTGTGCAACCGCCGTCGCCGCGACGCTCAACAACATCGGCCCCGGCATGGGCATCGTCGGCCCCAGTTCCAACTACGCCTTCTTTAGTCCGGGCTCCAAGCTGCTGCTCACCCTGCTGATGGTGCTCGGACGACTCGAACTGTTCGCAATTCTGGTCCTGTTGTTCCCCTCCTTCTGGCGAAACTGACCACGCCACCAAGGCTTGCCGTTTCGCCGATTAAGGCTCGCCGTTTCGCACGTCGCTCAAATGACCCGATGGAACGCTCCCCATGAAAATCGCCGTCATCGGAGCCCACGGGCAACTCGGTTCAGACCTGATGCGTTCGCTCGGCGACGACGCCATCGGACTGACGCACGCACAGATCGAGATCACCGATCCGGTGTCGGTCGCCTCCGCCCTGGACGCCATCGCCCCGGACACTGTGATCAACACGGCCGCCTATAACCTCGTCGACAAGGCGGAGCAGGAACCGGATCGGGCCTTTGCGATCAATGCCTTCGGACCGTTGCACCTGGCCCGCCATTGCGCGGAACGGAATCTGACATTGGTCCACGTCAGCACGGACTATGTCTTCGGGCAAGATGGCGCACGCACGACCCCCTACACGGAAGCCGATTTCCCCGGTCCGGTCAGCGTGTACGGCACGAGCAAGCTCGCCGGAGAGCATCTCGTGCGGGCGACCTGCCGGCAGCACTTTGTCGTGCGAACCTGCGGACTGTACGGCCGACCGACGTCCGTCGGCAAAGGCAACTTTGTCCGTACAATGCTGCGGCTCGCCCAGGACCGGGACGAACTGGCCGTCATCAACGACCAGCACTGCACGCCGACCTCCACCGCCGACCTCGCCTCTGCGATCGTTTCGCTGTTGCAGACCGACCAATACGGCCTGTACCACGCCACCAACAGCGGCTCGACAACCTGGTGCCAATTCGCCCGGGCGATCTTCGATCTGTCCGGCATCGACATCAACGTAACCCCGATCACATCTGCCCGGTTCGACGCTCCCGCCCACCGCCCGGCCTACAGTGTTCTCGATAGCACCCGCCTCATCGCGATCACTGGCCTCTCGCTCCGCCCCTGGCGTGATGCGCTCGCCGCGTATCTTTCTTCCGCGGGTGAGTCGTCGTAACCGACGCGCGCGGAGCAAGCTCCGCGGCCAAATTGGCCCTGGTTGCGATCTTTCCCGTCAGTGATCGAGATTGGCTACGCCGTCTCGTTCGTGCCGTGTGTCGGTTCGATCCAGTGCCGGTATAGGGACTGCACGGTTTTTGGCAGTCGGTCGAACACGTCGCGTCGAATCGAGGGGACCTCGTTGTCCGTCGCGGCCGATTCGTCGCACATCCGCATGCGCTCGTCCGAATGGGGGCGCAGCACCTCCAGATTGAGCCACCACGGTGCGTAGCGGACCGCCAGCGCCACGCGCGGCTGGTCGGTCTGGTTGGGAGCCGTGGCATGCCACAGGCGGCTGTCGAACACCAACACACTCCCGGCAGGACCGGTTGCATGGATCTCCGCCGCGAACTGCTCATCGGGACGCGGCGGAACGCCACCGAACTGGCCTGCGGAGGCCTCAGTGGGTGAAAGCGCAACTGTCGCCCGCTCGTCCTGTGCAGATTCCCTGGCCGTCGGATTCGTCGGGCAACGATGGCTGCCCGGCAAGACCAGTGTCCCCCCGTTTTTGGCCTCAAAGGGGGAGAGCATCCACAGCGTCGTGAGGTGCATCACCGCATCGGGATAGGGGGCAGGAACGTGCCCGGCATTCCTCTGATTGAACGGCCAGTCCGCATGCCAGTCACCACGATCGTTGCGGGGTTGGTTGATGATGGCTGAGGTAAAGGAAATGCGGACATGGTCGCCCAGCAGCCGGCCGACCAGTGCGAGCAGACGGGCATCGGCCAGGAACTCGGCGAACGACTGATCGTGGTTGATGATGCTTGGCGTGAAGCCGACTCGTTGCTGGGCTGCCGACTGTCCGGTCGCCGAATTGGCGCTCTCTCGTTTGACGGTATCCACGACAGAATCGCAGATTTCGCGGCAGCGGTCCGCCGGGATGACATCCTGCAAGACACAGAATCCGCTGACCTGTACCTGGAAGTGCAGTTCTTCAATCGTGTCGGCGTCCATCGGGGATCTCGCCTCCTCTGGAAACTGGGTCTCACAAGGGCATCAATTGTTGGCAGAGGTCGTCATCGAGCCCCGCCCGTTCGGCATTAAAGGCCTGATCGACCTGCGCGGGGTTGCGGGCTCCGACCAGCACGGAGGTGACGTGCGGTCGGCCAATCACCCACGCCAGCGCGAGGTCAACCGGCGACCGTCCGCTTTGCTCAGCAACGAGCAGCAGCCGGTCCAGCATGGCAAAACCGCTGTCGGTGAAGTAGATGGGCTGATGGTCGGGGATGATGTCGAACCGCGTCCCCTGGGGAATCTCGCGGCCTCTCGCGTACTTGCCCGTGAGGAAGCCAGCCGCCAAGGGGCTGTAACTCAGCACGCCAATCCGTTGATCGCCACACAGCGGCAACAACTCGGCCTCAATCTCCCGTTGGACCAGATTGTACGGAGGTTGGACCGACTGCAGGAGGACGCATGCCTGTTCGTGCACGAGCCGCAATGCCTGATTGAGCTGCTGCGCGTCCCAGTTGCTGCAGCCGGCGTACCGCACCTTCCCTTGCCGGACGAGCGTGTTCAGTCCTTCGAGAGTCTCTTCCAACGGGGTTTCGTCGGACCAATGATGCAACTGCAACAGGTCGATGCGGTCCGTCCGGAGCCGTTTCAGGCTTTCTTCGGCAGACGCGATGACCTGCTGTTTGGCCAACGTCCCTGCGACCTTCGTGGCGAGGACCACTCGATCCCGCGCCCCCCGCGCGGCGATCCATTCCCCCAGCACCAATTCCGAGGCACCATTCGCATATGCGGCCGCCGTGTCGAGCAGGTTGATTCCCCGCTCAGTCGCGCGGTCGAGAACGTCGAATGAGGTTGCCCGGTCGATCTCCCGGCCAAAGGTGACGCAGCCCATGCCGATCGAGCTGACGTCCAGGTCGGTTGCCCCCAAAGTGCGGTATTCCATGTCGTACTCTCACAAGGCCCTATTGCACGCGGCGTCGTGTTGACAATCGTGGAGTGTCGAAGGGGGGTGCGTCAACCGGCGTCGCACCACGAAGAGAATCGACGCTGTCGCGACCGACCGACGCTTTTCAAACGTGATGCGTGGGGGCATCCCTTCGATCGTGGTGCTTGCCCCTTTCCAGATGGCTGGGGCGCGATTGAGACCACGAAACCTGGCCTCGTTCCGAACACGGGACCCGTGGCGTGGTTTGTTCACCGTCCACAGCCCCAGAGTTCCGCGCGGGTCGCCGACCGACGATTCAGATCACCCCAGCCCCCCCACCATGGGGCGGACGCACCCTGCATGCGCCCGCCACCCGTCGCCCGCTTGTGCGCGCCGGGGAGATTCGTGAGAATCGACGAGGCCGGTGACATCTCCGCCGGTCCGTCACCTGACACTGTCGCAGATGACTCCACTTCCCGTGACAACTCACTCCGCAGATGATGATCGGCTCCTGCCGCGATTGTCGCTTGATGGCATTGCGGCAATGGTCGTTGGCCTGGCGCTGGTGGCGGTTGAGCTCCGTTACGGAACTCTGCTTGTGTGGGGCGGGCTGTTGGCCCACGGGCTGACCTTGTTGGCGGCGGTGACACTCTCCGTGTGGGGCTTGAAGGAGATCATTACCGGCTGGTGGCCGGGGGCCATGCCCCGCAAGGCTCCCGCACGCCGCAACCGGTTTCTGTTGCCGGCCGAGGGGTGGGTCTATGGCGTGATCATGATCGTGCTGTGTGCCGGTTCGGCCATCGGCAACTCGAATACCCTGCTGCTCGTGTTCGCCCTGATGGCGGGGCCGTTCATCATGAACGGCTGGATTACGTTCGCCATGCTGAAGAAGCTGAACGTGCGGCGCACGGTCCCGCCGCGGATGATGGCCGGCGAGCCGTTCTCCGTGGAGCTGGAACTCATCAACCCCAAGTGGTGGCTGTCTGCGTGGCTGATGAGCGTGCGGGACAAAGTGGGCAATGGGCGAGAGGAGCTGAATCCGGAGGTTCTGTTCACACGGATTCCACGGCGCGGGCGGGAGACCGGCCGGTACCAGTTGCGGCTCAGCCAACGGGGCCGGTATTCCTTCGGGCCGATCCAAATCAACTCTCGGTTTCCGTTGGGGTTGGTGGAACGGGGGTTGGTCCTGGCCGATACCGCCGAGATGCTGGTGTACCCCCGCATCGGCCGGTTTACGGCGTCCTGGCGACGGCAACTGCTCACAGCGACACAACTGGTCAGCCATGCGCAGCCGCGGGGAGGATCGTTCGACGATGAGTTCCACCGAATCCGCGAGTACCGCCCGGGCGATGATCCGCGGGCGATCCACTGGCGAACATCGGCGCGACGGAACGAGTTGATGGTGCGGGAGTTTCGCGAGAGCCGCGACCGGAACCTCATCCTGCTGCTCGACATGTTTCTCCCCGAGCGACCGACGGAGGCTCAACGCCAGCGGCTGGAATTCGCCATCAGCGTGGCGGCGACGATCTACAATGACCAGATGCTGAGCAGCCGGGACACGACGGTTTTCTTTGCTGCCAATTGCGATCCCTTTCGGGAATGGGACGGATCGTCCCACCGCGGCGGCCGCGATGAGTTGTTGGACCTGCTGGCCCTGCTGCAGCCTTGCAACAGAGCCGGCCTGCAGGGCTTGCTGGACGTGGTTCGTCGCCAGCAAACGCCGCATAGCCGCGCCGTGCTGATTACCACATCGCCCGCGCGCGCTGAGCAGTGGGACACCGCTCAGGCAGGCCACCGCGGCAACGGCCAGGCTTACCTCGCAACAGAGGCACCACAGTTGGTTGTGGCCGATCCGGACGCATTGGCAGGCATCTTTTCTTTCACGTAGCACGTCGCTGACTGAATCCGGCCCGTTTCTCAGGAATCGAACATGTCGAGTGCGACGATGGGGGCAAACTCAGCGGCTCCGGTCCTCAGGCTGCTGCAGATCAATGTCGCGGTGCTGGTCGCCATGTCGGGGACCATCTTCGCATGTGCCGAAGGGGCTCCCGCCGCTGCGTGGGCGGTCCCGATCGCCTGGGTCGGGCTGATGTTCGTCGACCTCCGGCCGTTGCTTCGCGTCAATTCGTGGGTTGCCAACGGCTTGGCGCTGGCGGTCATCGCCGCAGTCGGCTTCGAGTATTTCGGGAACACGATCGAATCGCGACTGCTGGCGTTCGGCCACTTCCTGTGTTACCTGTCATGGGTTCTGCTTCTGCAGGAAAAAAAGAGCCGGCAGTTCTGGTGGTTGTGCGCGCTGAGCGTGCTGCAAGTCGCCACCAGCGCCGTGCTCACAAGCAGCCCCTGGCTGGGCCTGGCGCTGATTGTGTACGTGACGTATGCATTGCTTACGCTGTCGGTATTTTCGCTGTATCGCGCGGTGAGCCGGTCGGCCGGTGTGGAGCAGCGAACTTCGCCGGATTCTGGATCCGGCGGCCCGCCCGGCAGTGTGAGTCGCAACGCGGTCCGTCTGGAGTCGGCCGCCAAATGGATCACGCCGCGCTTCTTCGGCGGTGTGGCCGTCAACGGGGTAATGTCGATCACCCTGGGGCTGCTGATCTTTGTGCTGACCCCCCGCATCTGGATCGGGCAGATCGGCGTGATCGGCGGGCGATCGCTGCCATCCGCCCGCTCGGTGACCGGCGTCAGCGAGGACGTCGATCTCGGAGACGTGGGCGAGATCATGGAGAACCCGGACCTGATCATGGAAGTGCAGTTCTCCGACATGAGCACCGGGAAAGCCATGTCGGTCGAGGAGTTCCTGGAGGCGATCGGCGCCGAAACCCCCTTGTATCGCGGCATCGCTTTGGACGAATACAGCAGCGGTCACTGGTCGATGGGTGACATCGGGGACACACAACTGCCCAACTTGGAGATTCTGGATTCCCGGCGTCATTTTTATCAGCAGAGTATCCGCCTCCGCCCGACGGGAATATCGGCCCTGTTCGTTGGCCCGGGAGGGGTGACGTGCCGCCCTCTGCAGCCGCGTATGCAGATCACCCACGAACGACTGAGAAACACCTTCCACCGCGAGGCTTCCAAAGCAGCGCTGCGGAGCGAGACGTTCGAATATCAGGCCTACTCGCTGGGCCCGGATGAGCAGATGAGCTTTCCGTCGAGCCGTTCCCGCACAGCCAGATACCAGCAACGGATGTCCCGGTTTCCGCCCGGCCTCAAGCCGGTGCGAGAATTGGCCGAACAGACGGTCCGCGTTCCCGGTGAGGATCCGCTTCCGCCCGCAGAGGCCGCCCGCCGCCTCGTCGCGCGGCTTCGCGACTCCGGAGAGTACGGGTATTCGTTGGACACAACCCCCGACGACCCCATGGCCGATCCGATCGTGGACTTCCTGGCCAATCGCAAGGAGGGACACTGCGAGTTCTTCGCCTCATCGCTGGCGTTGATGCTGCGGGCCGTGGGAATTCCCTCCCGGCTGGTCACCGGGTTCAAAGGCGGGGCGTTCAACGAGAATACGCAGTTCTACGAGATTCGCCAGTTGCATGCCCATGCCTGGGTGGAGGCGTTCGTCGACAACAAATGGGTCGTGCTCGATCCGACACCCGCTGTCCGGGACCAAACCGTCTCCGCCAATGCGGCCTCCTCGCATTTCTGGACCGATCTCGTGACGAAGGCGAAGGACCTTTGGATGAGGGGCATGCTGTTCTCGGGAAGCCAGCAGCAACGCATGTTCGTCGATCCGCTCCAGAAATCGGCTGGCGGGCTGTTCTCATCGTTTACGGAGATCGGCTCCGAGTTGGGCACCGGTTTTGAGCCGGACCAGCGGCGCGCCAATTCGCGCGACAGTGCCCTGTGGGCGGTCCTGCTGGTGATGGGCATGCTTGCGTTGATCATTGCGGGCACCATCGCCGGTATGCGGTTGGTCGGCAAACGCATCCGAGGAAAGGGCCGTCGCGCGCGATCCGCTGCGAGCGTCGCAGGGCCACCCGTTCCCTTCTATGAACGCTTTTGCGCAATCCTCGCACGCAACGGGCGTGTCCGCGAACCCGCGCAAACCCAGCGGGAGTTCGCCACAACGCTGGGAGACGGATGGAAACTAAATGGTTCCCCCGCCCTCGGCAGTGATCGGCCGGGCAATCCCCTGCGGGACAGTGTTCAGCAAGACCGTGTTCAGCACGACCGTGTCCAGCAAGACAGCAATCTGCCGGAGAACATCACCACGGCGTTTTATCGGATCCGCTTCGGCAGGCACCAACTTCCCGCCGGCGAACTCCGCGCACTGGATGCGTCGCTTGACCGTTGGGAGCAGTCGCTCAGCAACGGCAATCCCGGCAATGGGTCCGCACGGTAGCGCCTCGCCAAGCGTCAAGCCGGGAGTTGGAGTTCAAGCGTTCGCTTGGTTTCGCGGCTTCCTTGCCGACGCAGCCTCAAGGCTGAACTCTAACATCCAACTCCGGCTTCGACGACAGCGTGCACGAACAACGTGCCTGTTGGCCATTGAGAATCCCCGCTTTGCGCGCCACGACTGTCTCAGCTGTGAGAGGAACGGTCCATTCCCAAACCTCGGCACGGCTGACACAGCCGCTGCACACATTTCCAACCGACTGTTACTGGGACGCTTTGCCGTTGAACCCGCCCTTGCGCAAGGCTTCGAGGGCTGCGCGGACGTCGATGCCCTGGCCCCCGACCTTCACGATGCCGGTTTTCGTGTCGCCTTCGACCGTCGAGACTCCCTTCACATCCTTGAGTGCCTCCTGCACGCCTTCCACGCATTTGCCGCAGCAAAGATGCACATGCGTGATCTCCAACGCGTCGGAAGTCGTTCCCGCGGCGACCTTGATTTTCGGCAGGGGGATTCCCTTGCCACCGGACGTCGCTTCGCCGGCGAAGCCCGCCTTGGCCAGCGCTTTGACAGCGTCCTTCGCCGCCCTGCGACTCTCTGCCGTGAATGTCACCGTCCCGGTATCTTTGTCGATATTGACCCCGGAGACGTCGTCCACTCCGCCAAGTGCGCCGTCAATCGCTTTCACGCATTTGCCGCAGCAAATGTGCACGTCCTTGACACTCACGTCCGCTCCGAAAGCCGGAACCGCCAGCAAAGCCACCGCCAAACCAATGAACGCATGTCGCATGATGTTCTCTCCCAGATAGGGTTGAATCAGGTCCGCCACAGGCAACGGAGTCAACGTTGCCTCGTTCGGGCTATTCTCTCCGCCGGGGACGCTGCGGTCAATCGTGGCGGCGTAACCGTTCACACCTGGGTGCACCCCTGCTGCAGGGCGGTTCAAAGATTGAAGCTGGGGAACCTCGTCACCCGAAGCGTCAGCGAGGGACGAATCGCTCACTTACGTTCGCTTCCTCGCTGACGCTTCGGGTTACCATTGAGCTTGTCCCAGCCGGCCTTCTCCCAAGTGAAACTTTGAATGGCCCTGACCCCTGCTGTTGTTTGGTTGTTGATGGGCAGCGTTGAGCGTATGCTGGCGGCTGAGAATTTGACAAACTTACCGGAGACCCCGCCAATGCGACTGCCCCAGATTCCTCTGCGTCCTTTCGTCTTCGCCACGGCTGCCTGTTTCGTGTGCGGCTCGATCTCAGTGGCGGAGGACCTGCGGCTGCCGTCGGTGTTTGGCAGCCACATGGTGCTGCAACGCGACCAGCCGGTCCCGGTTTGGGGATGGGCCGATGCGGGCGAGAAGGTCACGGTGAAGGTTCGCGGCCAGTCGGAGTCGGCAACGGCCGACAGTGGCGGCCAATGGTCCGTCAAGCTCGCCCCACTGGCGCTGGGCAAGCCGGCCACACTGACGGTGGCCGGCGAGAAGGCAACGGTCGAGTTCGACGATGTGCTGGTCGGCGAGGTCTGGGTCTGTAGCGGGCAGTCGAATATGCAGTGGCCGGTCGACCGCGCCCTCGACCCTGACCTGGAGAGTGCCGCCGCGCATTACCCGCAATTGCGACTGTTCCAGGTTCCCATGGTCACCGCCACCGAGCCGCAGGAGGACGTCGATGCCGAGTGGCGGACGTGCACTCCGGAGAATCTCCCCACGTTCACCGCGGTCGGCTACTTTTTCGGCCGCGACCTGCATGAGATTCTTCAGGTCCCGGTCGGTCTGGTGCAGACCGCCTGGGGCGGCACGCGCGCCGAAGCCTGGACCAGTCCGGAGATGATGGCGTCGGTCGAAGAATTGAAGCCGATCCTGACGACATGGGAGAAGTCGGTCGCGAGCTACGATCCGGCAACCGCGCGGCAGCAGTACGACCAGGCTCTCGCCAAGTGGCAGGACGATGCCGCCAAGGCGAAGGCAGAGGGCAAAAAAGCCCCCCGCAAGCCTCGGTTACAACAGGATCCCCAAAAGAGCCCGCATCACCCCAGCACGTTGTTCAACGCGATGGTCGCGCCGCTGACGCCGTTCGCCATTCGGGGCAGCATCTGGTACCAGGGGGAGTCGAACGCCGGCCGCGCCTTTCAATACCGGACGCTCATGCCCTCGATGATCCAGAGTTGGCGTGACGACTGGCAACAGGGCGACTTCGCCTTTTACATGGTGCAGTTGGCCAACTTCCGTGAAATTGCCGCCGAACCGGGCGACAGCGATTGGGCCGAGTTGCGTGAGGCGCAGATGATGACGATCGATGCTCTGCCGAACGTCGGCGTCGCCTGCATCACCGACATCGGAGCAGCCAAGGACATCCATCCCCGTAACAAGCAGGACGTGGGCAAACGGTTGGCGCGGCTCGCACTGGCCGACATCTACGGCTTCGCGGACAGCATCACCCGCTCCGGACCGGTTTACGAGTCGTTCGAGGTCGCCGACGGCAAGGCGACGGTGAATTTCCAAACGGGCGGTTCCTCGCTTAGCTCACGGTATCGCGAACCGCTCAGCGGATTTGCCATTGCCGGGGCCGACAAGCAGTGGGTCTGGGCGGATTGCAAGATCACCGGCAACGACACGGTCGAGGTTTGGAGCGCGGCCGTCCCCGAGCCGGTCGCCGTCCGTTTCAACTGGGCCGACAATCCTCAAGGAAACCTGTACAACACCCGGATGCTGCCCGCCTATCCCTTCCGCACGGACGACTGGTCCGGCGTGACGGACGGCAACGTGAATCCATAGGCCGTTTCCTCTTGCTACGCGTACCGCGAGAACCGCAGATCGGTACAGGCGCTTTGAAACGATGCCCGTCGCCAACCGATCGATGCAGAGGGACCACGAGCAAGACCGCAGTCAAAAGGTTTTCACCGCAGAGGACGCGGAGGATCGCGGAGAGTTCTACCGGGAAGTCTTGCCTCTGCGCCTCTCCGCGTTCTCTGCGGTAATTCCTTGGCTGGAGAGTCGGGCGACTTACGCGATGACCTTTCGGCCGTCCCGTTCGTCGTTCGCGACGAACGCTGGGATTCGCTCTTGAGCCAATCGGCAGAATCCGCTATTCCTTCCGCCTCTCGACCGTGTCCTCCCTTGAGATCACCTTGATCCTGGCCGGCAGTTCCTCATCTGCCGGTGGACACGAACCTTCCCGCATATCCACAACTCGTTAATTGGTCGTCGGATACGTCATCCAATGGCGGCCGATCCAGGAGTCCGCAGCCATGCGTGCCTCAACTCTGCTGACGGTGGCGGCTTGTCTGGTCACCCCGTCAACAGCCTCTGCCGCCCCCGTGAATTTTCCGTACGAGGCGGTCGTGCAAAGCGACGGCGTTATCGTTCGCAGTGGCCCGGGGGAACGGTACGACCCCACGCGCAAGCTCTCCTCCGGGCAACGGGTCACCGTTCACCGGCACGATCCGGGCGGCTGGTTCATGATTTCTCCTCCGCCGGGCAGTTTCAGTTGGATCAACGCCAACTACGTCCAGACGACCGGCAACGGTCGCGGCATCGTGCAGGCGCCCGATCCCGGAAACGGACTGCCGCCGCGAGTCGTTGTTTGGATTGGCAGCCAGTTTACCAACGAGCACAAGTACTTCGGCCGCCAACTGGCAACCGGCGACGAGGTGGCGATTCTCGGTGAAGAAACGCAGCAAACCGACCGGGGCCCGGCGACGTTTTATAAGATCGAACCGCCCCGTCTGGAGTACCGCTGGGTCAAGGGGGACTATGTGGTGCCACTCTCTGAGATGGGCAACATCGCTCAGCAGGCACCGGCCACGCCGCCGCCGTTCGGTTCAACGGCAGCCGCGGACGATCCATTCGCCGGCCCGCCGTTGGCCTTTGACACACCGTCGGCACCTCCCGGATTTCCCGTTGAACGAGAGACGGCCCTGTTGGAACGCGAACTCGACCGTGCGGTCGATAAGCACGCCGTCGTTAAGTCGGGGCCGCCAGCGGCACAGCTCAATCAGGCACGCAGCCGTCTGTTCGCGTTGGACGATCAGCTGCGGGCCATGCTGGACCAGGGGCCGGGGTATTGGAACCTCGAAGCCATGGAGCAGTCCTACCGGGACCTGCAGGCATCCGCCACTCCCGGGATTGCGGGCATGATTGACACGCGGCTGAAGGCGATTGAAGGCCGCAAACGAATCAAGGCGGAGTACGACGCCTTCGTGGCGATCACCAGTCGCACCGATCAGCGGGACGCGGAGCTGTTGTCTTTGCAAAACACGAGCATGACCAGTGTCCCCGTCGGTTCCAGTGCCGTGCGGCTGGGAACGCCGCAACCGCTCGAACCCCCGTCGGGTCCGCCGCCGGCAACCCTCAATCCTCCCTCGGCCGGAGGGTCCCTCTCGCCCCCGTCCACGGACGGCAGCGCTGCACCTCCACCCGTCCCGCCATCCGAAGTTGACCTCAATCAACTGGATGGCGCCGGGATCATTTCGCGGCTGCCGATTCCGCGCCCCGGTGTCCCGCAGCACATCCTGGTCGCCCCGGACGGGCGGCTGCTGGCCTACCTGCAGGCGGGCCGCGGGATCAACCTGGACGCCCATTTGGGGCAGTCGGTCGGCGTGATCGGCCGGCGGACCCAGGAAGCACGGCTGCGGTCCGATCTAATCATCGTCCAGAAGCTCGCGCCCGTCCAACTGCAACCGTAAGACTTCGGCATCCTGTGTCCCGCCGTACCGAGGGTCGAATGACCCGCCGTGCAGGGGGACGCACCACGGCCGTCACCAATCAGGGCGGGTCGTATCCGCCGGGATGAAACGGGTGACAGCGGCAGATTCTCAGCACGCCGCGCATCGAGCCACGGACGGCGCCGTACTTACGGACCGCCTGGATAAAGTACTCACTGCACGACGGCTCGAAACGGCAGGTCGGCCCGATCAAGGGACTGAGCGTCCACTGGTAGGCTCGTACCAAGCCGATCAGTATCCGTGTCGGAATCGTGCGCATCGAACCTCTGCCGACCTCGATGACGGACAAGGCGGGATTTCTCCGAATCGGGGAGAGTGAGCCGGACAGCCCTCCCATGTCTCCTTCGCAATCAGCAAGACGTGATCAAGGCGGTTCGTCCGACGAAAAGCCGACTGAGCCGTGTGAATGCCCACAATCTTCTGTTCGCACGATTCCCGATCGCGAAAGCCGCCAGCTTGATGCTTCATGGCTTTGTTTTTGTGGTCGGCCGGCTCGAAAGCTTAGCGGGGTCACTCCACAGACTGTTAATTGTGTCGACGGTTTCATCGACCAGAATCTGCCCGCCTTCTGGGCCGACCAGATTGCTCTGAACGATGGCGCTATAGCCTCCGCCGTCGACCGCCTTTTGGGTTGGCAGGTATCCCCCAACGCGACAGGCGAGTTGGATGACGAATGTCTGGATCGCCTTGCTGCGGGCTTTCATCTGAATGCCGTACATGGTGAACAGCTCGAACGGATTCGTGCAGATCGCGACATCCCCCAGACGAATCACATGAAGTTCGACGGGGTACGTCTGGCCGGGCTGCTGCTGCCGGTAACGGTCAATCACTCTCTGGTTCCAGACCTGTTTATAGAGGAGCGGAGCGGCCCCCTGTTCCTCCTGTTTCCGCAGATAGTCGATGTTGGCTTGGGCTTCCTCGGCTTCCGCCCTCGTCACCTGTCGTGCGGGGAGTTCGATCTGCCTGACGGCATGTTTGAACACGACATCGCGGCGAATGTCCGTCTGGGCAACTTCATAGGCATCGTTCACTGCCCGCACAATACGCCGCGCGATCTCCTGGACGCGGGTTCGCTTGCCGGCTTCACGCATGCGATCTTCCGCCTTCTTGCGATACCGCAAGTGGGGCGACTGATCTCCCGCGGCTCCAATCCACCCTAACACCTTTAAATCGTCGCCATACTGCTTGCGTAACTGAAGGCGAACTTCGTGCCAGTAATCGGCGTTGACCGCCTTCCGGCTTTCGACCTCCTGAGCCGGACAGGCGACATTGACCGCCGTGGCGATCAGCTTGTTTTCCTGGTCCCAGAAAAACAGCACCTCGACACCATGATCTTCGTATCCCTCGATTCCCCGAAAGGCCGGGGTGTTCGTCGGGCCGTACATACGGGACTTGCCGTTGGCATAGAGCGTTCTCCTGTTGTAGGCCACGACGGCGTAACCCATTCCCCACCCCACGCCGCCCGGTCGGCGGTTTTCCCAGGCCGCGGCGGCCACTTCGGCCAGACGGGTGACTAAGAACTCGACATACGCGGCAGGCCGCATCACTCCCTGCTCGGGGATATTATAAATCCCCTCGCTCAGGACCGGTGCAGTGTGCGTGTGGGTCGCATTCAAGAAGACCTTGTTGATGTCGAAGCCGGGCAATCGGGACTTCACCCGTTCGCGAAACTGCTGTTGAATATCGGCGGACAGAATCGTCAGGTCGCAGGAGATCATGATCGCCTGCTCTTCGGCTTCGTCTCCGTTGCGCGTTTCCAATGCCAGCGCCGTTGCCGTCACCGGCGCCTCCACTGTTGTGGAAATGCGGGTCGCAAACTGCCCCATCACGGCCACAGGTTCGTCGGGGGTAATACTCACCGTCGCCGCCCCCGCCCAAAGTTGCCCGGCGACCAAGCTGGGCGTGTCGAGGCAGACCACGAGGGCCGACAGCGCGGCACACAAAAAACCGGGGACCTTCATGTTATCTCGCATGTGCTTGTGCTCACGGTCGTTGAAAAACAATTGGCTCCCGCAGCGAGGCACGACCGACGGTGCCGGACGCGGATTCACCGTCGGCATTCAATCCGTTGTGCGTCCGGCACGGCAGCGCTGACTGCGTTTTCGTTCTGCGAACACGGGGAAACGACACGTCTCGCCGGGGGGCACATGCGTTTCCGATGTTGCATTCATCCAAGGTAGCCACCGTCCGTTGTTCTCGCCAGAGCAGGCGCCGCGCCCCGTGATCGGCGCGGCAGGACGATCAGACGCTTTCGATACGCCCCCGCCACCCGTCGAAAATCGACGTCCCGGAGAATCTCAGACCGTTGCGTCGACGAAACGATCTCCGGTCCTTACGATATCGCCCGTCGTATTCAACAGTCGGATGACCGGTTGCGAGGGAAGGGACACACACACTGTGAAAATCGCTGTTCCGAAGGAGACGTTCCCCGGCGAGCGACGGGTCGCCCTCGTGCCGGGGTCGCTGGCCGCGCTGAAGAAACTCGGCGCCCATGTCCTGATCGAAGCGGGAGCCGGCCACGAAGCCGGTTATCCGGATGAAGCCTACACGTCCGCCGGCGCGACGGTCGTCACGGACCGCGACCAACTGTTCCGGGAAGCAGACATCGTCTGCCAGGTGCGCGCGGCTGTCGCCAATCCGGAGGCCGGACAGGCTGACATCCCGCGGCTGCGGGTCGGTCAGATTCTCATCGCCCAATGCGACCCGCTTTCCGATCCGCAATTGATGGTGCAGATCGCCGTGCAGAAGGCGAGCGTGTTCGCGATGGAACTGATGCCCCGCATCACCCGCGCACAGAGCATGGACGTGCTCAGTTCAATGGCGACGATCGCCGGCTACAAAGCGGTCCTGCTCGCCGCCAACAGCTTGCCACAGATGTTTCCCATGATGATGACCGCCGCCGGGACGCTCACTCCGGCGCGGGTGTTCATCGTGGGAGCGGGCGTCGCCGGTCTGCAGGCGATTGCGACCGCCAAGCGGCTCGGTGCGGTCGTGAATGCCTACGACGTCCGGTCGGACGTCAAGGAACAAGTCGAAAGCCTGGGAGGCCGATTCGTCGAAATGGAACTCGACACCGCCGAAGGCGAA
The DNA here is from genome assembly GCA_029259845.1 of Planctomycetaceae bacterium. Taxonomy (GTDB): domain Bacteria; phylum Planctomycetota; class Planctomycetia; order Planctomycetales; family Planctomycetaceae; genus JAHBXU01. The sequence goes on from JAJDEI010000050.1 coordinate 23,429, forward strand.
GGAGGCTACGCCCGTGAGATGGACGAAACCTTCTATCAAAAGCAGCGGGAGATGATGCTCAAGGTGGTTGCCGAGTCGGACGTCGTGATCACCACCGCTGCCGTTCCCGGCAAGAAAGCCCCCACATTGGTGACCGAAAACATGGTGCAGGTCATGCCTCCGGGATCGGTGCTCGTCGATCTGGCGGCCGAACGGGGCGGCAACTGCGAGCTGACCAAACCGGGCGAGATGGTGACGGTTCACGACGTAAAGGTCCTCGGCCCCACGAATCTCGCCTCAGACATTCCGCGGCACGCCAGCCAGATGTACTCCAACAATCTGACGACGTTTCTCAAGTCGCTCGTTCAGGACGGCACGCCGGTCCTCGACATGACCGACGAGTGCATCGTCGGAACACTGGTAACCCGGGGGGGGGAGGTCGTTCACGCATTCGTTCGGGAATTGGCCGGATTGGGACCGCTCAAGGAGTCTCCGTCGGGGGATTCTCCGTTGGAAGAAGCCCTTGCAGAGAAATCTCCTCCCCCCGCCGCCGAAGTGCCGGCTTCAACTTCGCCCTCGGTTGAATCAGAGACACCACCTGTGGACGAAGAACCAACGGATACCTTTCAGTTGTCGGACGACTGACCGGCTCAGCTCGCCCGCCACAGCACCCGATTCATCACGGCCACTGATCAGGACACGACCCATGTTCGATTCTGCTTTTCTGCTGGCGCAAGAGACTGCCGCCGCCAGTTCCCTGATCGCCGGACTGACGATCTTCGCACTGGCCATCTTTGTCGGCGTGGAGGTGATTACCAAGATTCCGCCGACGCTGCACACCCCGCTGATGTCCGGCTCGAACGCCATTTCGGGGATCACGCTCGTGGGGGCGATTCTGGCGGCCGGCGAGTATCCGGGAGCGGCAAAGCTGCTCGGCTTTCTGGCGATCGTTCTCGCAACGGTGAACGTTGTCGGCGGCTTTCTGGTCACGCACCGCATGTTGGAGAAGTTCCGCGCCCGGTGAGCCGCACAAGCCCACAAGTTGCAACCCGTGGGCTCGGTTGTGATTTCAAATTCTCCTCTCCTTTTTCCAATCGTCCGTTTCCCGCATGTCCAGAGCATGGGTTGATCTTGTTTACCTGATCGCAGCGGTCCTGTTCATTCTGGGACTGAAGGGCCTCACACATCCCCGGACCGCCGTGCGTGGGAACCTGCTGGGGGCGGTCGCCATGCTGCTGGCCGTGCTGGTCACGTTGTTCGACCGACAGGTGTTCGGCGGCGGCGTCTTCGGTTATACGCTGATTTTTCTGGGACTCGTGATCGGCTCGGCCATCGGCGTCTGGCTCTCCATCACGATCCGGCTGGAGTCGATGCCCGAGCTGGTGGCCCTGTTCAACGGCCTGGGCGGTGCTGCGAGCTTCATTGTTGCCGGAGCCTATGTTACAGCGACTCCCTCCGACGAAACGTCATACGCGGTGAGCTTTGCGACGGCTGCCTCCGGACTGATTGGGGCGGTCACGCTCACGGGAAGTCTGGTCGCATTCGCCAAACTGGCCGGCCACCCGCTGTTGAAACGCATGCCGGCCCTTCCCCATTCGACGGTCACCAATGCGGTCGTCGGAGGCGTCACTTTGTTGCTCGCGTTCGTGTGCGCCATTTCGCTGAGCTATGATTTCTGGTTCTGGCTGGTGGTGATCGCATCGCTTGGCCTCGGCTACTGCCTCACGATTTCCATCGGCGGGGCCGACATGCCGGTGGTGATCGCGCTGCTCAATTCTTATTCCGGCCTGGCGGCCGCCGCCACCGGCTTTGTGCTCCAGAACAACGTCTTGATCATTGCCGGTGCCCTCGTCGGCGCGTCGGGGTTGATTCTCACAAACGTGATGTGCAAGGCGATGAACCGATCCCTCACCAATGTGTTGTTCGGCACGCTGGGACCGACCGGTGAGACCAAGGACGCGGACGAAGTTTACGTCAACGTCAAGGCGACCGGCCCGGACGAAGTCGCCATGCTGCTCGACGTCGCCCGCCGCGTGGTGATCGTCCCCGGTTACGGCATGGCGGTCGCACAAGCCCAGCACGCGGTTCGCGATCTGGCCAACTTCCTGATCGCCAAGGGGATCGAAGTCGAATTCGGCATCCACCCGGTCGCCGGTCGCATGCCGGGACACATGAACGTGCTGCTCGCCGAGGCCGATATCCCTTACGAACTGCTCAAGGAGATGGACGAGATCAACACGTCGATGGAGCAAACAGACGTCTGCCTGGTGATCGGCGCCAACGACACGGTGAACCCCGACGGTCGCGACAACCCCAAAAGTGCGATCGCCGGCATGCCGATCATCAATGCCGACAAAGCCCGCACCTGCGTGGTGATCAAACGCAGCCTGTCCCCCGGATTCGCCGGCATCCCCAACCCGCTATTTGCAGCCGACAACACCCTCATGTTCTTCGCCGACGGCAAACAAGCCGTGCTCGATATCCTCGCGTCGCTCAAAGAAGGCTGAGCCCAGACCCACCAGGCGCGAGGATTCGATTCACGACCGCGCGGTCAACGCTCGTAAGACTCCGCATCCTTAGTCAAATAACGTCAACGGTCACCGGGCGCGACGAGAGATTCTCAACTTCAGATTCGCCGGACTTCGCCGCTCCGGTGCACAGTGTTGTTCGTCGTGTTTTGAGCACCGTGCGACCAGAGGACGCTTGCTCCGCTTGAAGCCGGGCAACAAGTCCGGCTAACGTGCCGCCAGATTCGGCAAGCAGTTGCTCTCGAACGGCATGCAGTTCGTCAAGGATTGGTTGTTTCTTCGTCATTGGAGTCGCCCCCCAGAAATTCAGCAGGCGTGCAAATCAACATTTGGCCCACCCCCTCGCGATCCAGCAACTCGTAAATGCGGGGAAGTTCGTGCGCATTTGCAATATATTTGCAGTTCAACGTCAACAAGTATTTTACATTTCCAAGGGCAGCAGCGGCAACGTGCAACGCATCCGCGGCTGCTCTTTCCGGCATTGTGCGAGCAGCCAGCAATCGCGCGGCGAGGGCTTCCGTGTCGGTGTTGATCTCGACGAGAGGGAGCCCTTCCAGCAGTCTGATACGCATTCCTATCTGAAGTAGCGCGCATTTCATTGCGCCCTCCCAGCTTGCCCATCAGACTGGCGTGACTTGTCCTGGGCACGGAGGTCGTGATGCCTGTTGAGCCTCATCTGCCGCTCGAAGTGCTGAAGCGGCTGGAGCGAGCCGAGAAGAACGCTTATCGGGCGCGGCGGTTGCGAATCGTCATCCTGGGATGGGAGGGTTGGACGGCGCCGGCCGTGGCGATGGGCGTCGGGCTGTCGCGACGCATCTGCCAGCGTTGGGTCGCCCGAGACAACGAGCAGGGGCTGGCGGGCCTCGACGACTTGCGGGGCCAGAAGTCCGAGGGAGGTATTGTCGAAAGTTGTGTTCTGTTGAGATGAGAAGAAGGTGGCGTATCCTGTTGATGATTTCAGACTTCAACGGCCCGAAGCGGGCACAAGGATACGCCATGAGCCAGAGTACGACAGCGAAGCGCACAACAGCAGTCGACGAGACGCTCGATGCGGAGGTCGTCGAGTTTCGAGCGAACTTCGAGACACGCAGTCCGCTGGATGAGATCATCCGTGAGGGAGCCAGGCGCATGTTGCAGGCGGCCATCGATACGGAAGTCGACGA
>JAJDEI010000006.1 GCA_029259845.1 Planctomycetaceae bacterium
ACCTCCCGTGGGCGAACACATGATTGACTCCGAACGAGAGCCGGATGCGGGAAATCCGCACGTCCGGTTCGACGAGCGGGATGTGGAAACGGAGCATCCAACGATGCCACCGCGCCACATCTCGACTCTACCTGACGATCGGGTTCCGCGATCGAGCGATTAAACACCGCTCGTTCATCTGAGCCACTATGTCAGGCAAAGCCCGACCTACCCGGCTCCCGATGACGATGCCGCAACGTCTCTTTCGGTCAGCTTTTCGTTCGTTCCCCAATGGCGTGCCACTGGACTCAAGGCAAGGAACTCAGTTTACAGGGAGCACAGAGGGACAGGAAACCCGCAACGGAAAAATGCGTCCTGTGGATCGGCATCGACGGGGCCGACCAGGAACATGTGGTGTGTGTCGTCGGGCCGGACGGCGAGAGTATCGAAACGCTCCCGCAGGCGCCCGAAGACATTGCCGCGTGGGTGGCCCGGCTGAAGCAGCGATTCCCCCGGCAGCGGGTGCTGATCGCCCTGGAGCAAAGCCGCGGCGTGCTGATGGCCTCGCTGGCGGCTTCGAGGAGACCGAGCTGTCTCCGATCAACCCCAAACAACTGGCCACGCCCGCAAAGGGAGCGGCCGGCCCAAAGCGTTCGACCGCATGAAATGCGCCGTCGGCATGAAACGGGCCACGCCCGCAGGGTGGTCCGCCGACGTCCGCGCCCTGGCCGTCAAGTCGACCCGCATCCCGCAGCTTCTTCACAATCTGCTCCGGACTGTGCCGCCGTCGTCGCTTCGCCATTCAGAGTCTCCTGGCCCAAGCGGGCGGTTGAGACTCTCGTAACAATTGGATCAGAAAATGGGGAGCACGCCAACAAGGGGCGGCCTCGTTTGTTTGAGTCCGAGCGGAGGAATCACAGGACCGGAGGATTCCCCCTCTGAGTAAGCAAACTCCGGCCGAACAAAAACAGGTCAGCCGCGGTTTATGAGCCTTTTACACTGACCTATGGCTGCTACACTCGGTCATCGTGAGGTCGCCGTTTTGGAAAGCTGGCAGCCCGTTGAAAAACGTGTGCCACGGCTGTCTTAGCCGTGCAGATGTCTGAAAACTGACCGGTTTCTCGCACTGCCGAGACGGCAGTCGCACGCGGAATTGAGTTTTTCAACGGACTGCTAGGATGTTCTGCAAAGTCTATCGTCCACCTCAAAGCCGAAGCCGAATTCGTGGCCACGCACAGCGGGCAACAAGCGAACTGACGCAGGGGCGCTCAGCCGATCCCCGTCGCATCGGTCTTCTTGCTCCCCGAGCCGCCGCGGAACCGTCGTGTTGCGCATGACACTCATGACCAAACCGCAGACCGCCTTAACCGTGCGACAGGACGATTCCGAGCCACTCGAGGACTCCGTCAAGTCTCACTGGTCGATCGGGACGCAGCTCCTGCTAACCGTCAACGGCATCTGCATCGGCCTTGTGCTTCTGCTCCATGTGTACGACTATCGGGAAGAAGTGCAGCATCGGCTGGGGGACAAGCAGAATGCTTTGCATGACGAAGCCGTCACGACGTTGGAAGCGATTCGCGAGCTGCAACTTCGCGGTGTGCTGGACCTCCAGGAATATGTTGACCGCGTCTGCTCCCGGATGGAGGAAAGCCGGTCGCCCGGGCATCACATTGCCGTGCGACTCGCCGACTACGTGCTGCAGGCCAAAGCCCATCATCGCCAGAGCCCGGAGTTCCTGGGAGCGATGGAGCGGGCCGCCCGCACTCCGGATCTGCTCGGCCGCTATCAGGGCCGTGACTTTATTGTGGGAACATCGCAGGAGAGCAACTTGTCGGTGTATGTCTCGGAATACGTCGATACCGTGCAGCAGGAAGCGCTGAGCGACAGCCTGCGGCGGTTCGGCGGTTCGGCAACCCTGGGGTTGCTCGCCGCGGTCATTGTGAATGTCGTTTTGCTGAAACTCGTCGTGCGGCCTCTGGAACGGCTCGTCGCAATCGTGGAACAGGTTGGCCAGGGCAACTTCGGCCAGCAGGCCGACGGCTTTCACAGCCAGGAGCTGAGCTTCTTGTCACGCGCGATCAATCGCATGAGCCAATCGTTGGCCGACAGTGACCGCAGCCATCGCGCACAGATGGCCAAGGCGCGCCGCATGCAGCAGAACCTCTTGCCCGCTTCGACGGTTGTGACCGGAGCCACCGTCGCCGTCTGTTACGAGCCGGCTGAGGACGTGGCGGGCGACTTCTACGACGTTCGCACGTTACCGGACGGAAGCTGGCTCATCTTTCTCGCTGACGTGACGGGCCACGGTATTCCCGCTGCAATGACCGCAACGCTGCTGAAAGCCTACCTCGCTGAAGCCTGCGAACGATCGGCAACCGCCCGCGGCATCGTTCGGCACGTGAACCGCCGCTTCTGCGAGCTGACCCTGGAGGATGATTTCGCGACCGGCGTTTTGGTACGGTATGACCCCGCAACGCGAATGCTGCAAGTCGTCAACGCCGGGCACGACTCGGGGCTGTATCGCCCCCGGCAGGGGCACAACCATGCGTGCGAGTCGACCGGCCTGCTGCTCGGCTTCGACGAAACGGCCGACTGGTCCGTCGAGACAATCACAACGGCGAATCGCGACCGGTTGCTGATTTTCACCGACGGGGTGACCGAGACCTCCAACGCCGACGGCGTCCTTTTCGGACGCCAACGGGTCCTCGCGCTCCTAAACGAAACGGCGGACAGGCCGCCTTCCGAGGCTCTCGATGCGATGACGCGGGAACTGGCCACGTTCCGCGGCGACGGACCCCAACTCGACGACGTGACGATTATCGTCATCGACTTCTGAAGGGGATTGCCGGGCTTCTCTGGGAACGTTGCCCCGACCTCTGCTTCTCGGCGACTGTGTTCCCCGCGTGAACCGGAACACACACGGGGGACGGCGTGTGCACTCTGCCGGTCGCGGCCAGAAAGCCCAGGTGCTGCCGAGGCGTCACCGTCTCACGAGACATGATTGGCACGACGTTTGCGAGAAACCGGTCGAAGGTTCACTCACAATGCTGATTGCGAATTTGGCATCGGTCGCTGAGGACCACTCACTCGAAGTCGGAGGAAACAGCAATGAAGCGAAGAAAGATGATTTTAACGTCTGCCGCCGGGGCGGTGTAATTTGGGCCGGACCGCGCCGGGACTCAGAACAAGGTCGGTTGCGGAGCGTCGGCAGCACCCGGGACAGGAGGATTGGCCGGCACATCTCGGTGGCTCAGCAGGGGCTTGCAATAATTCGCAAAGAGGCCAAGCGGCAGGGCGACAAGCAAACCGTGACAGAGGTGGATAGAATGACAGTTGAACTAAACGCTTCTTTGAAGGCCTATGTCCGATGCAAAGCACACAGTGCCAAAGCCCACATCAATATGATCCAGCTTTCGAAAAATGCTGGCCGTGTCACGAAATCACTGGAGTCTGCTGTGAAAATCCGGGCGCAAGTTATGAAACGGCTCTATCCGAAAACGAGTTCCGGGGCCGACACGGAACAGAGACTTTAAAGGGACCGAAACGAGAGTGACAATGCCTTGGGAATCGGGCTTGCGTCATGTTTGCATTGGTGTGTCGACAACTGCCCGAGGGCGAATTCGCTCGAATCTGGTCTCAATCCGCACGGACTGCTGCGGGACAGACCCAGAGCGGCGATTAGCCGGGGCGAGTTTGGGGACATCGTCCAGGCCATTGCATTGTGAAAACGACTGTATTGAGAATCATCTGAAAAACTGCCATCCAGAAAACCAAGTCGACGAAAAAGGGCTGAGCAACGATGAATCACCATGAAACGACTCTCCGAGAGGCCATTTCCGTCCGGCTCATCGGAGCCGGAGTGATCTTGTGTTTGGGACTCGTTGCTCCTGGCAGCGGCATGGCGCAGGAGAATTCCGCCGGAAACGGCACCGCTACGAGCCGTGGTCGCGAAGGGAACGGGAGCCCGGGCGACCCCTCCCCATCTCTCGCCCAGCAGCTTGAAGTTTTGCGAGCCCAGGTGGCTCAGCTGGAAGCCGCCCTGAAACAAAAGCATGCAGGCCAGTCAAATTCCGCTAGTCCGGCGACCGGCGGCAAGATGTCCGGCAAGGGAAGGGGCGGCGGCAAGGGAATGGGCGGCAAAACGATGGGAATGGCGGCCAGCGGGATGAAGAAAGGAATGGGCGAGCAAAATGGCGGCGGCATGGGCATGATGCCACCCGGCATGGGTATGGATATGATGCAGGGCGGCATGTCGGGGTCCGGTGGCATGGGCATGATGCCGCCCGGCATGGGAATGATGGGCCGCATGAAAGGCACGGGCCAGATGCAGATGCCCTCGTCGTTACCGGGCTATCCCGGAGCCTCGCACATCTATCACATCGGCGCGACCGGCTTCTTCCTGGATCACACCGACCACATCACCCTGACACCGGACCAGCAGGCAACGCTGAACAAACTTAAGGAATCCGCCCTGCTCGCCCAAAGCACATTCGACCGCCAAATCGAGGAATCTGAGCAGCAGTTGTGGGTGCTCACCGGTTCGGACAGTCCGGATGCCATCCAGATTACGGCCCGGGTGGGGGAGATCGCCAAACTCACAGCGGAAAAACGGATTGCGTTTATCCGCGCGGTGGGTGAAGCCGCCGGTGCCCTCACCGAGGAACAGCGACTCGCTTTGATCGGAATGTTGCCGCCCGAACACACGGCGGCGAAATCTCAAACGACACCCGACCAGGAGGATGAGTGATGGCCGTTGCCTGGAGCGAAGAACACGACGGCAACGTACTGACCCTTCGCGTCAGCGGCAAGCTAACGTCCGAAGACTATGACCGGTTTGTCCCGCAAACGGAGCGGCTGATCCAGCAGCACGGCTCGATCCGGATCCTGTTCGATATGCAGGATTTTCACGGCTGGGAAATGGCGGCGCTGTGAAAGGACATCAAATTCGACATGAAACATTTCAAGGACATCGAACGCATCGCCATGGTCGGCGACAAGAAGTGGGAACAGTGGATGGCGGCGTTTTGCCGTCCATTTACGTCTGCCAAAATCCGTTACTTCGACCAGAGCGAAGCCGATTCCGCACACCAGTGGATCTGCGAGCGAGTATCGCCTGCACGGACATGCAATGCAGGGGACCCCATGTGAAGCACCGATATTTCATTCTTTTTGTGGTCCTCAGATTGGCCGTTTTTCTTGGTCTCGTCGCCTTAACCGGCTTGGTAACGGCTGCAGAACCCGCGATAAAGGTCGGTGCCGCCCCAGACGCCGACGCTCTCGCGTCCGACGAGGCGCTTGCGAGGCTGGTGCAAGGTAACCGCCGCTGTGTCGAGGGGAAATCCGCCCACGAACACGATCTGGCGAAGTGGCGGGAACGCTTCCTCGTTAAGCAAAAACCGTTCGCGACGGTGCTCGGCTGCAGCGATTCCCGTGTGCCTCCAGAACTTCTGTTCGATCAAGGATTCGGTGAGTTATTCGTAATCCGCGTGGCCGGCAACATTGTCGATCCGGACGTCGTCGGCAGCATCCAATATGCCGTGGAACATCTCGACAACAAGCTGATTGTCGTATTGGGGCATCAGAATTGTGGCGCGGTCACCGCCGCCCTTTCGCCGCCGGATCAAACGAAAGACGAACCGCAGGAACTCCGAGCATTGTTGGATCGAATTCGGCCGGCCATTGAGCCGGTGGATCGCCAGCAGGAACGGGAGCAGCGCATCGCGGCAGCCGTCGAGGCCAATGCCCGCGCATCGGCGACACAGCTCCGCCAAGTGCCCTCGATCGCCGCCGCGATCAAGACCAAGCACGTCAAGGTCGTGGGCGCGGTGTACCACATGGATTCGGGAAAAATCACGATGCTGGACGACTGATCCCTTTTAATACGTGAAAGGACCAGACTGATGTCACAACAGAACGCGAAATCGACGGAATTCAGCTGCCATGCGCCAGATGCCGCCGCGGTGTTTCTGTCCGGCACGTTCAATGACTGGGACACGGAGGCAGCGGCCATGACGAAGGACGACCAAGGCAACTGGAGATCGAAGCTGGAATTGCCGCCCGGCCACCATGAATTCAAGTTCGTCGTGGACGGACAGTGGTGCTGCGAGCCGGGTTGTCATCCGTCGGTCGAATGTCCCCAATGCGTTCCGAATGCCTGCGGCACGATGAACCGGTTCGTCGATGTCGCATGAATAGTCCACAACACAATGTGAAAGGAGGCACAAGGAATAGCCCGCGCGATGGATCGTTAGAAATCACTGTTAGACCCTCAGCAAACCGTCGGCTTAGAAATAAGGAGCCAATCATGACGAAGGAAATCGGCCTCGCCCGCAAAATCAGCCTCACCTCGGGACTCGCACTCGCCCTTACGTTCGCGGTGTGGTGGTCCGTTGCGGCCCAGGCAGCGGACGGCAAGCACGATGCGCATCAAGGCCATCCCATGGCGCACATGAACCACATCACAACTCAAGCCGAAGCCGAATCGCTGAAGCCGGGGGACGCGATCGCGATGGCCTGCAGTATGTGCAAGCACGTGATGGTCCAGCATGTGGCCAAGGACGACTCGCACGTCAAACTGATGACGATCGGTCAAAAACACAAATGCATTTGCGGCGGGACCGTTACTGTCGTCGGCACCGGCAAGGGGACAGGCAAGAACGAACAAGTGAACCACGTCTGCTCGAAATGTGGTGGTGACGTCATGTTTGTCTGCGCCACGAAACCTGGGAGCGGTGCTAAGGACCACCACGCAACAGAAAATTAGGCTCTGTCGGAAAACTCTGTTTACGTGCTGAGGCGTAGGTAACGCTCGATGAAGGCCATCTTGACCATGCCGCCAAAATTCACAGCCGTCTTCTCGAAACGCGAGAAAATACGGCGGCATTCTTTGAGCCAGCCGA
>JAJDEI010000051.1 GCA_029259845.1 Planctomycetaceae bacterium
CGTCTGTTTGCGCCGCGATGTGCCCCTCTGCGGCGTCTGCCGGCTCTGACCCGGCTCATCGCGCGTTTCGAAAACTTCGTCAGCCAATCGCCAACAAATTCAACGCCCCCCCTCCTCGCCGCCTGCCCCCCGACAAAAAAAACCACGCCGCCGCCGACACCGACTAATTCAACAGGCTGCTAGTTCGACTTTCGCACTTTTTGATAACCCCTTTGAGCAGACAACTTTGCGTCACGAGTGCCAGCGGGCATGCAGAGGTCGCAAACCCCTGATACGAAAAGGGTTACGAACAACATCTGCCGGTTTGTACACGATGAATCTGCCCAAAAGTGCGAAAGTCGAAGTTAGGCGGCGTGGACGATCAGCACCGCGCCCACTTTGGCGTGGAACCTGCAAGAACCGGTGATGTTTCCGTCATTGGTGTCCCAGAAGACATTCAGCCGGTCGTTGATCCGCTCTACCGCCGCGCGAGTGTTGTAGCGCCGTTCCAACTTCTTCTTTGCTCGCGGCAAGGGCGGAAAGAGGAGAAGGTCGATGTCCCTTTTGAGCCGCACACTCAGCCCGTACGACTTGCCCGCGTTGCAAGCGATCAAAATCGGACAGCCCCAGCCTTCGGGCGTCGCCAGGCAGCGATACTTGAGTGTCTGCCGCGCCGGCTCGGAACCGACATTCGACATCTCGTGTCAGATGATCTGCCGAGTCGTAACAAATGATCGAGCGAATCGACTCGTCTGGCTCATCGATCGCCGTCCCAATCAAGGGACGTTCCCTTGCACGATCGACTTGCGAGACGACTCTGGTCGCGGCATAGTGGACACGGTTTTCAAAGGGGCCGACCATGCCGCGCGATCCGGACAAGTATGACTTCTTCGTTTCCTATGCCCGGTCAGACAACCGGGACGGTTGGATCACGGCGTTTGTCGACGAGCTGCTCACGGCCCACCGGCGGTTCAGCGGCGGGCACGAACTGACGTACTTCCTCGACAAGAACGACATTCATAGCTTCGACGACTGGCAGCATTCTCTCAACCACGGGTTGGCCGCGTCCCGGTTGTTCCTCGCGTTTCTCTCGCCCAACTACTTTGCCAGCGAATGGTGCCGCAGGGAATGGAAGGCGTGGATCGATACCGAGATTGCCAAACACATCCTCTCCGCCGGAGCCGCGCCGATCTATTTTGTTGAGGTGCCGGGCTTCGTGGGCAAAATGCCCGGTCTGACTGAACAGGCTATGCTGGGCGAGCATGAGGTGGCCCGCAAGGTGGCCGAACTGTGCGGCCTGCCCGAACCGCGCGGCGGCTTCATCGAGGCCGCCGCGCCGGTCATCCATCAACTCCGCGACCGCCGGCAAATCGTCAGCGAATTCGTGCAGCCCTTTGTCAATCAGGGGATCGAGGCGCTGCGTCAGGATGACCTGCGGGAGGTACTGGACAGGCTGGCCCACGATCTCGACCAGCGAGCAGACGACGTTCACCGCGCGGCTGAGAGCGAGACGACCGTCCCGCCCTACAACAAGCAGTTCTCCGGCCGGTTGAAGGAACTGCTCGACCTGCGGGATCGCCTGAAGGACGACCGTGCGGGGGTCATCTCGGGAGTGCACGGCTTGGGCGGCGTCGGCAAGACCGAGCTGGCGTTCACCTACGCGCATGCCTTTGCCGGAGCCTATCCGGGCGGACGGTTTCTGATCGAATGCGAAGGCAAGTCCACGCTCCCGAGTGCCGTGTTGGGGACCGGCTCGTTCACCCAGTTTGAATTCATCCGTGACCACACCAGCGAAGAAGAGCGAATGCAGCCGAAGACCTACTTCGCGGCGATTCAGCGCTGCCTGCGGAAGCGGCTCGACGACAAAGGCCGCATCCTGCTGGTGCTCGACAACGTGACCGATGCCGACCTGCTCGAACCAGAGGAGACGGACCACCTGACCATGCTGGGGCCCATGCTGCATCTGCTGGCGACTACGCGACTGCCCGCCGGCACCTCCAGACACATCAAATGGACCACATTGGGCGAACTCTCCGAGTCCGAGTCCCTTGATCTCCTGGAAAAGCACCGCCCCTTCCAAAGTCCCCATCACGCTCCGCGTGATGCCCCCTCAGTTCACGAATCCACCCATCAACCCTCAGAACGGAACGCCGCCCAACAGATCGTCCAACGTCTCCGCGGCTTCGCACTGGCCATCGAACTGGTCGGCGCCTGGTTGAAGACCCATCCGAGCGCCACCTATGCCGGTCTGGCTGACGGAATGGGACTGGACGATCTCGACCACATGGCCGAAGACAAGGACGCCCAACTGCGGCGGCACAACCACGAGAAACGGTTGGCAGCCGTTCTGCTTCCCACGCTGGCAGAACTGTCTGAGGCGGAACGCCTGACGCTCGAGTACGCCGCCTGCCTCGCTCCGGACCATGTGCCGTTGCCCTGGCTGCGGGAATTGGTGGTCGAGCCGTTCCCCGATCTGGCCCAAATCGGACGTTATGGCGACCCGTGGCAGGAGTTGTGCACCCGGCTGGAGCGGCTGGCGATCTTCAGCCGGGCTGACGGGGAAGGTGACAATCCCCGGCTGGTCCGCCTCCACCGTCTGGTCGGCGACCTGATCCGCCGCGAGCTTGCCGAGGAAGACCTGTCCATCCGCCAACAGGCCATCGAAGCGCTGGTCCGCCAACGCGACGCAGCGTTGGAGCAAACCACGCATTGGCAGGAGGCCCGCTGGGAAATCGAACCACTGGACGCTCTGGCCAACCTCTGGGCCCACAACCAGCATCCGCAAGCTGCCTGGCTCCTCAACCAGGCCGGGCACTGGTGGGACAATCTCGCTGAATGGCCCCGTGCCGAGCCGCTGATGCGCCGCGCGCTGACCATCGACGAGCAGTCCTACGGAGCCGACGACACCAAGGTCGCGGCCCGGCTCAACAACCTGGCGCAGTTGCTGAAGGCGACGAACCGGCTGGAGGAGGCCGAGCCGTTGATGCGCAGTGCGCTAGCCATCGACGAACAGTCCCATGGATCCGATCACCCCACTGTTGCCAACGATCTCAACAACTTGGCGGGATTACTCCATGCGACGAACCGACTGGAGGAGGCCGAGCGAATACTGCACCGCGCACTCGCGATCGACGAGCGATCTGATGATCCCGAGCACCCCGATGTCGCCTTCCATCTCACCACTCTGGCGGCGTTGCTCCACGACACGAACCGGTTGGAGGAGGCTAAGCGACTGATGCTCCGTGCGCTTGTGATCGACGAGCAGTTCTACGGCCCCGACCACCGCAACGTTGCTCGCAACCTCAATAATCTGGCCGTGTTGCTCCAGTCAACGAACCGGCAGGAGGAGGCCGAGCCGCTGATGGACCGTGCGCTGGCGATCGACGAGCAGTTCTACGGAGCCGACCATCCCAAAATCGCCACCCACCTCAATAACCTGGCGACATTGCTGCAGGCGACGGACCGGCTGGAGGAGGCCGAGCGGCTGATGCGCCGTGCTCTGGCCATCGACGAGGACTACTACGATCTCGAGCACCCCAGTGTCGCAATCCGGCTCAGCAACTTGGCACAGTTGCTCAAGGCGACGAACCGACTGGAGGAGGCGGAGCCACTGATGCGCCGTGTTGTGGATATTTTCGAGAAGTCTCTCGAACCCGATCACCCAGATGTGGCTACCAGTCTCAACAACCTGTCGCAGTTGCTCCTCGCCATGAATCGGCTGGAGGAAGTCGAGCCGATGATGACGCGAGTGGTCATGATCCTTGAGAAGTCCTACGGTGAGAGTCACCCCAAGGTTGCCATCGCTCTCAACAACCTAGCGGCGTTGTTCCAGGCCACGAATCGGTTGGAGGAAGCTGAGCCGCTGATGCGCCGCGTGGTCGAAATCTTCCTAAAACCCACGGCAGCAACTGGACACTCGCATCAGCATTTGCGAGCGGTTCTCGGCAACTACTCACACATCCTGCAGGCACTGGGCCGCAGCGATGCTGAGGTCCGGCGGATGTTGAACGATCTGCTGGGGGAGTACGGCATGTCGCACGACTGACACTCACTCACCCAAACCGGTTACGTCAGAAATGCGGAGATGTTGTTCAGACTCATGTATGACCGGAAGTTCATGCGTCGTGCCAGTCCGATCAACAATCAACGGATCACTTCAACCGACTGAAGCAGAATGGCCACGGGAAAGACAGAAAGAGAGAAGGCATTTCGCCGCAGAGGACGCAGGGAGGCGCAGAGGAAGGTCCCTCAACAAAAATCTCTGCGGCCCACTGCGACCTCTGCGGTGATCCCTGCTCATGCTCTGATCTTTCGTGTGCGGCCGCCGGTTGTGCGGGGTCGCTACTCCGGTTGGATGAACTGTTACCAGTCAACGAATTCGATTTTCCGGGTTGTGTTGCCTTAAACCGTGACCCGACGGACAAGCCGCCTACGACCGCAGAGATGTGCCCGACCAATCCCACGCTCAGACAGGAACCTTGAATGACCGACAATGCATCGAAAGCTCCGAGGCGTGTGCTCGTGACGGGGGATGTGGTCCGGGATCACTATCTCTATGAGGGCCGCAAACGTCGCAGTGGGTCCACGATTCGGTTGGGGACGCAGCAACGTGCGATCCCCGGCGGTGCTGCCTTGTTGTGCGATCTCCTCAAAAAGGTCGCAGCACACGCGGAAGAAACGGCCGCAGCAGAAGTAAAAAAAAGGGCCGAAGCACTCGCGAAGGCAAATGCCGCTGCAGACGCGGAGGAAAGAGTGAGCGAATTCCGATTCGAGGTCAACTTCGGTCTGCAGCTTTCCAAATGCAAGAAGGCCATGCCGAACGGCTATTGCCTGCTGCGACCGTTTCCTGCGGAACGAGCCAGCAAGCAGCAGGTGTGGCGGATGAGTGACGCCTTGGGCTTCGACGCGGCCCAGCAGAGTTACCTCGACCACACAATGGTGAACGACGAGATGCTTGCTGCGGCGCACGACATCATCGTGCTCGACGATGCGTCGCTCTACTTCGGCCGGTGGCCATCCCGCAGTGCCTGGCCGCGCTGTTTGTACCAGGCGACTGACACGGTCCCCGATTGGCTGGTCCTCAAACTGTCGTCCCCGGTTACATCCGGTGACTTATGGCACACGCTGCTCACCGGAGAAGCCCAGGGCATGACACGTCCTGCCAAGGATGAGCGTCAAGAGGTGCCGTTGCTGCGGCGAGCGGTGGCGATCGTTTCCATCAACGACCTGCGCGTGGAGCGGATTCATGTGACCCGGGCGCTCTCCTGGGAGCGCGCCGCTTTGGATCTGGTTCACGAACTGCGAGAGAGCCCGCGGCTGGAACGGTTACGACACTGCCGCTTTGTGGTCGTGGCATTCGACACGGACGGTGCCTTGCTGGCGGGGTTTCCTGATGAGGGGGAACCCCAGTTCCGACTCGTGTTCGATCCGGCGCGACTGGAGCGAGACTTCAACCGTAGCCTGGAGGGACAACTGTTTGGACTGCAGACCTGTTTAACCGCCAGTGTGGTGGCTCACCTGCCCCAACTCCCCGGAGATTCGAACGACGTGACGCTGTCGAGTCTGGAGCCAGCGGTCAAATCCGGATTGTGCGCCATGCGCCGGCTGCTGGCGACCGGCCACGGGCCCGTCAAGCCCACTGGCGATCCGGGATTCCCGATGGACGTCATCAGCGAGGAGATTCTGCGTGCCGACCATCCATGGTCCTATGGAACCGTGGAGGTGACAACCACGGCCTCCTCCACGGATGCCTGGACCATTGTAGCCGGCGGTTCTGCTCCCGGGCCGTCTCCGGCTCCCCTGTGGGGACTGGCGCGGCGTGTGGCTCTCCTGGGATTGGATGAACTACGTCAGACGCCTTATCAACAGTTTGGCAAACTGTTTTCCATCCAAAGGAGCGAGATCGAAAGCCTGCGAAGTTTGCGGCGCCTGTTGACGCAATACCAGGCAGACACCAAGGCCGACAAGCCACTTTCCATCGCCGTGTTCGGCCCCCCAGGCTCGGGAAAATCGTTCTGTGTCAAACAATTGGCAGAGGCCGCGTTTGCGGAGCAGGTCCCGTTTCTTGAATTCAACCTGTCACAATTCAGCGATCCCGACCAGCTCAATGGCGCACTCCACCAGGTGCGAGACAAGGCCCTGGAAGGCCAACTCCCCTTCGTGTTCTGGGACGAGTTCGACTCGCGAAAGCTGCACTGGCTCCAATATCTTCTGGCCCCCATGCAGGATGGCAGCTTCCAGGAAGGACAGATCACGCATCCGGTTGGTAAGAGTGTCTTCGTGTTCGCCGGCGGCACGAGTTTTCGTTTTCAGGACTTCGGCAAACCGCCAGAGGAACTCCTTGAACCTGGAAAGGAGGACGATCTCTTCAAATGGGAGCAAAACTATAAGGCCTGCAAGGGGCTCGACTTCAAGAGTCGCCTGGCCGGATATCTCGACGTGTTCGGTCCGAATCCACGAGACCCGGACGACGTCACATTTCCCGTGCGACGGGCGTTGCTGCTGCGTGTCCACCTCAAGAAATTCGGCAAGGACCGGCTCGTCATCGATCCGGGCCTGCTCTCCGCGTTCCTGGAGATTCTGGAATACCGTCACGGTGCCAGGTCGTTGGAGAAGATCGCGGAACAACTCCGTCTTGCCAGCCGGACCGGCGAGTTCTGGCGGAGTGACCTGCCGGCCCGCAGCCAACTTGACATGCACGTAAACGCCAATGACTTCCTGACCATTGTGGAGCGAGCCCCATGAAACCCACCATCGATATCAAGCCGATCGCTGCCCGCATTCATCAGTTCTATTGCGAACTCGCCATCAAAGAGAAATGGACGAATAACTTTCCCATGCCTTACGACGAACTTCCCGAATTCATGAAGGAGGACAATCGGGATGCAGCCCGGCGGATCGGCGACGTGCTGGGGCTGGCGGGCCTGATCCTGGTTCCACGCGAAACCAGCCAAACGTGGAGTGACGATGAGCAGGCCACCATCCGGAGTTTAATCGAGCAAAACCTGGAGGTACTGGCCGAAGGAGAACATGACGGCTGGGTCGATTCAAGACAGCGGCACGGCTGGCGTCTCGGTCCCCAAAAAAATATCGAGGCGCGCGAAGATCACCTGCTCATGCCCTACGAGGAACTCCCGGAGAAAGAGAAAACAAAAGACCGAGACAGCGTTTGCAACTATGTCGACATCATCGCCGAGACCGCGTTCCTGATCACCAGACAGCGAGGTGAAAGCGGACAACATCCATCGGCGTGACGCTGGGAAATCGGACCGGTATGCTGATTGATGACACGAATCAGATGCGCCCTCCATGACTCAAAGCGGGCCCAATGAGCGACTCCCCCACAACCTGTCCCCAATGCGGCTCAGACGAAATTGCGTTAATCCCGAAGACAAGCGAGTGGTTTTGCACGGCTGGCGACTGCAACCATCGCTGGGGCGGTGACAAACCGGATTCGTCCGCGCCCGACGATGAAGGCCAAGAGAAGCAGAAGGTCAAACTGTTTCTCAGCTACGGACGTCGCGATACCAGCGATCTGGCCGAGCGGCTCTGCATTGATCTGGCGGCGGTCGGCTACGATGTCTGGCAGGACACGCGGGAGATCACCACCGGCACAAGTTGGCAGCACGAAATCGTAGACGGGCTGCGGAGTGCGCAACTTGTCATCGCCTTGATGTCTCCCCACTCCGTCCGCTGTGGTCCGACATGCACCGATGGCGTGGATAGTGTGTGCCTGGGCGAAATCGCGTATGCGTTGTACAACCCGCCCCCGATCCCCGTCATTCCGGTCATGGCACAGCCGTGCGAGGCACCGTTGTGCATCTTCCATCTCGACTATACCGACTTGGCGAGCTGGCAGGATTCGGACGACCAGTATCAGCACGGGCTCAAGCGACTGCTCGACGGCATCCAAGCGGCCCTCAAGGGCGAGAAACGATACCGCAAGTGGCATCAACAACTCGACCCCTGGGATTTCGCACCCTTCCTCTATGAAAAGCGTCAGGGCTTCATCGGACGGGAGTGGCTGTTCGAGGAACTCGATACCTGGCGCGCGGCCCATCGCGAGTCGGCTCTGTTGATCACAGGCGATCCGGGCACCGGAAAATCTGCCGTTGTGGCTGAGTTGGTGCACCGCAATCCGGGCGGTCAGGTGATCGCCTATCACTGCTGTCAGGCCGACGCCAAAGAAACTTTGCGACCATGGCGATTTGTGCGCAGCATCGCCGCCATGATCGCCAGCAAGCTGCCCGAGTACGCCGCGCAACTCGAGAACCCGAACATTCAAGAAGCCCTGTCCAGGGAGAGTTGCGAGCGGGACGCCGGCAGCGCTTTCGAGCGGGGTGTGCTCACACCGTTGCAGGCGGTCCCCGCGCCGGAAGAAGGGGTCCGTTACGAATGGCACTTGAAGTGTCGTAAGTGATTGGGTCTTCGATTGATATAGACAGAGAAGGCCTCTCAGGCCAGAAGGACGATTGTCACAACAGTCCAACTGGCAAGGAGGCCAAACATGGGAAAATCGTTTCGTGCTGCGGTGTGGGCGGCTCGCAGAGAGGGCGGTTTGTATTTTGCGGCGCTGCTTT
>JAJDEI010000052.1 GCA_029259845.1 Planctomycetaceae bacterium
GACACCCGTCGGTGTCGCTTTCGTGCGCCGAACATGAGTAGCAATCCCGCATTGCGGACATGGCAGGCTGTTAGGTTTGGCAGTTTTCATCGCGAAAACAAAACTCTCTAAAAGCGCGCTGGGTGCTTGAGTGGTATCTAGCAGAAACGGCCCGGAAGGACCCTAGGCAGTTTGGGTAGTTTACGGTGTGGCGTCCGGGAATCGTTCGGTCATTCGTCGCCGTAGGTCTTCGACCTTCTCGCGATTCGACACGCGCCACTGCGAGCCACATTTAGCGCATCTGTACACGTCGAATCCGCAGGCATCGCTGCCCTTGCTGTGACAGAAAGGACATTTCGTCACGTCGATAGTTAGCTTGCTCATTGATTCACACTTGGAAGACTTGGAAGGGTTGAGGTCACTTTCCATATAAGCGCTCGCGTGCGCGCGTATAGCGCTTAACCCGGAATTGGGTGCCACTCTTCCAACTCTTCCAAATCATGGACGTGCCTTCAGTCCGATTCCGGTGTAAATCGTGCCGTTGCTGGTCCTTTTGTTGTAACCATTTTGGGCGATCCATTCGCCGATCGAGGTCTGTGACGGCGTGGTGCGGTAGCCTTCGTGCTCGCACCAGTTGTGCAGAGCCTCACGGAATGCCTTGGCTCGCACCTCACCCGTCTGGACGCACTGGTCCGCGACAAATTGTGCAACGACGTCTTCGCTGGTGCGGTATTCGATGGTGGCCAACTTCACGGCTTCCGGCTCGGCGAGTCCTTGTATCTGCCAATTGAGACCGCCACGGACGATCCATGCCAGGATGCCTTTCTGTTCGGCCCGTAACTTGTCCGGCATGCTCTTGTCGCGTTCAGCCCCGTCGAATCGGTTTGTGAACGGCACCAGCTTCAGGCGTCGCCAAATTGCGTGATCTTGGCCCCGCACCCTTGGCCTGTAGTTACTGCAGAGAATCAGCTTGTGCGTCGGCTGGAATTCCCAAAAATCTTCACGCATCCGCCGAGCCTTGATTGTGTCTCCGCCGGTGAGTTGCTTCACCAGCGATTCGGCCAGGGTGCGGTTGTTCTCCGTTTCCATCGCGATGACCAGTCGCTTTCCATGCAGGTCGGCCAGCTCAGTCGGGTGAGACTCTCCGCGCTTCGCAAGCAGCAGGTCCTTCGCGGCCGCAATGCAATAGTCCGGTCCGAGCGTAACCTTGACCGCTTCCAAAAACGTGGACTTCCCATTGGAGCCGCTGCCCCAGAAGATTGGCAGGATTTGTTCTCGGACGTCGCCCGTTGCCGCATACCCGGAGAGTTTCTGGACGAATTCAATCAAGGTCGAATCACCGAAAACATCCTCAAGGAACCGATCCCACGCGAATGACGGAGCCTCCGGGTTGTATTCGGTCGGGCAGAGTTTGGTTATGAAATCTTCGCGGCGATGCTTGCGGAGTTCACCGGTCCGCAGGTCGACCGTGCCGTTGGGACAGGCGAGGAGCCATGCGTTCTGGTCCAAGTCGCCCGGCAGGATGGGCAATTCCGACCTCACCAATTCGAGCATATTTGAGATGCCCTTCGCGCCTGCCGTCTTCGCCGCGAACTGTAGCGCTTGCCGGTTGTCGAAGCTGTTGGCGACGTCCCAAATCTGATCGGCGATGGCCTTGCCCAACCGTGTGATCGAGCCGTCGTTGTCGGGCTGCCAGTGCGTTCCGCTCCAGACGAGCCAGCGTCGCCACTGGTAGCAATACCTCACGCTTTCACCGTAGACGGCCTTGAACCGCCGTGCGTTTGTCAGGTCGGTTCGCCCTTCGTCGGCAGTGACAGGAGCTATTGAGCCGCCCCACGGTCGCCCGCTGTTTGGCGTCGAGTTTGCGTCGACCTCATCCGGCAAACCAGCTTCGCGAAAATGTCGAATCTCCGCTTGGCCCGGCTCATGGCCCAGTCGGTCGGCGATTTCCGAAACCGTCAAATCATGCACACCGCCGCCGCCGCCCGGCGGATGGGACCGTCCCAGTTCCGCGTCAGCAGCGTCGCTGAGCATCAAATTGATTTCATCGACGTCGGGGAGCCCAGATGCTATCATTCGGATGTCCTGTCGGGGCAATGAGTTCGTGAGCCGCACCGGTTGCCACCGGTCGCGGCTTTTTCGTTGGGTCAGCAGCCCAAGCGATCCAGTTCAGCGCCGGCGTCATCAGCCCGCTTGTGGAAGCGAGACGGCACACGAGAGTGCTCCTCGTGCTCGCGGCCATCCTCAAGCCAGCGTTCCAAATCGGCGACGAGAACGTACTTTCGTCCGCCGATGGTGAGCGACGGCAGTACGCGGCCCTTGCAGCCGGTGGACGTCCACCGATAGAGTGTGGCGACGTGCAACCCCAGCTTGCGGGCAGCATTAGTTAGCGGTAGTTTTGGCGAGTCGATAAGAGTCGGCATGTTGTGCTCCTGTATGCGTGACAGGAGCTATCATGCCGTGTGCGAATCGACGCGGTAGAGCGGTCCGTCCCCTGGGGACCACGGGGACCGCTACTCTTTCAGGCGGCGGAAGATCGTGCCGAGCTTCGCGTTCCCGACTTTCAGCCCCGCGTTGCGTGCGGCCTCCCGAAATGCCCGGACCGATGGATTCTTCGCCCCCATCTCCGACATCACGCTGCGGCCGCGTTCAATCTCAGCGTCCGTCGGCTCGTCATTGCGCTCTGCGGTCGGCTTCGGTGGAGTTTCCGGCCCCGGCATCATGATCGCTGTCGGCCTTCGATCGATCGTGCCGTTTTCCAGGAGCTTTGCTGTGCAGACGAACGCTTCCTCGGTGTCTCGAATGCGGTCCGCCAGATACCGGGAAAAGGCGGCATGATGCTGCGATCGCAATCGCGAGTGCTCCGGATCAGTGATGAAAACCAGTTCGCCACTCGGAGACTTCTCAGATCGCGAAAATCCCGCCGGGTTATTTGGAACGCCGTTTGGGTCGTACTGCACGAAGAACACGCACAGCCAAAGCCAGGTCTGTTCATTTTGTTGCGGAGTGAACCGTCTGCTGTGCGGCTCGGTCTCCAGTTTCAACACGCCAATTCTGGCGAGCATGTTGATCGCACTGTCGGCGGCTGATGTCAGCCTCAAAGACGCCTCTTCTGCGTTTTGCGTGTTGGCCACATTCAGAAACAACTCTGCCAAATCGTCGAATCGTTCCGCGATGTGATCCAGCGTGAAAACATCGTGAATCAGTTGCGGCGGCTCGACTTCGATTTCGAGACCGTCCAGCTTCGATATCCGTGCCATACGTCACCTCGCTTACTGGTGACTTCGCTTGAGAGAAAAGACGGGGCGGAAGCCGCCAAGCGTCGCGGGATTCGGTCCGTCGACCTATCCGCCCGTCCTCACAGTGTGCGTTCATCCGACGGCTCTGGCGACTTCCACGGCCTTCGCCTCATTCCTTCGAGCGTAGTGCTCGGTCATGTCGGCCTTGGCGTGACCGAGCACCGTTTGTGCGGTTTCCAGGTCGTACTCCTCACGCAACCGTGTGGCTGCCGTGTGACGAAGTTGATGCGGGACGAATGGCGTCACGCCCGCCCGACGACACGCACATTGGATCGTGTGGCTGTAGCTCGTGCGGCGGATGGGAAAGAGCCGACCGTCGGGTTCCTTCGGATTGAGATACCGGGTCAAGATCAATTGAGCTTGGGGACCGAAGTAGAGCGTCCGCGTGGTCCCCGCATGCGACATCTTGTGATCGATGAGCTTTGCCCTCCAGACGTCGCCTGAGCGGTCGATCATCTCTGTTGTGAGCATCACCAATTCGCCGGACCGGGCAGCCGTCATCAGTTGCAGGTCGATCAGGTCCCTTGTCCGCTGACGGACGACGGACCTCACTGCGTCGATGTCCCCCTGGGGGACCGGCATCCGCTTGGGGTGGTCAGGGGCTTCGGTACGCCCTGCCTTCAGGCCCGCGACGGCCTGTAATCCGGCCAGCGTGTGAGCGTCCACCAGTTCGTTCTCGACGCCCCAGCGAAACATGAGACGGACGCGGGACACTGATTTGTTCACGTATGTCCTGGACCAGCCCTTAGAAACATACCGCTCCCGGACGGTCTTGAGAGCCAATGGTCCGAATCCATCCACCGGCAGCGTTCCGTAGAGCTCCCGGAGCGGTTTCATGGCCGATTTGAAACAGTCGACTTCAGCCGTCATCTTCCCATTCTTGACGTAGTGCTGTTGGGCGTGACGCAGGAAACCGAGCATCAGTTCGTTGATGGAAACGGAGGTCGATGAGCGTTCCGACTTCCGGGTCGGTGTCCTCCCAGTGAGCATCCATTCGGCAACGAGACGCTTGTACTCGACCTCCGCCGCTTCGGTACCGTGTTCCCCACAGTAGAAATCGACACCCCCGATGCGGACACGAGCCTTGCCGGACGCCCTGTGGTGTTGGAGTGTCGGTGGTTTGAACGCGGACATAGCGCAGCCTCCCGGTTGTGGCTCGAAAAGGGTACTGTACCCTTTTCGATGCCGGTTTGCGGGTCGTTTCAGGCTGCACCGCCAACCATTGGCGGGTACGTAAGTCCTACGTTCAGCTTGCTTTAAGTAATGCCCAAGAGAGGACTCGAACCTCCACGTCCATTACGGACACTAGGTCCTGAATCCAGCGCGTCTGCCAATTCCGCCACTTCGGCATAAGGTGTTTTTCGCCGTATCTTGTTTTCCTTCAACATATTGTGGGAACATAATGATTTGTTGGCAGGGACCTTGCAGGGGCTTTGAATGTCCCATGTTGGTCGCGTTTTGGTCGCGTTTTTCGGTGCTGTTTTTTCTTCCTCACACAGCACGTCGTGCGCTGACTGGACTGATTGCTGCGATTCGAATTCTGACTCGTCGCCGCTTTACCCCCTAAGTGGATTCGAATCTCCACATCCGGATTGGAACGTCGCGCACAGAGCTGTCAGCCATCGCCGTAATTCGAATCTCCAGAAAAGGAATTGCGTCACTCTGACAACCCCTCTAGCTGGTCCCTAATTCCCGTCATCTTACAACCTTAACGTGGTTTTACCAGTGTTTCTGCGAGACATCTATGACAGCACACTCAATCACCGCCACCGCACAACAAGAATCGAACCGCTTTACCCCCGGCTCTGCCAGTGGTCTTGATTTCCAGGCAAAACCCCCTGTGGTTTTCATCCGGTCTCCTGGCCTGTGTTCTTACCACAAACAATCGAATCGAGAGAATTCCTCTTGACGAGTTTTTCTTGCTGGGTATTTTGATGGGTACAGCACCGGGCAGGGACTAGCCCCCAACCACTCCCCGTAGAACAATCAGTCAGCCCCCCAGATGCGGGGGCACCGTCGACCAAAAACCGCCGTTGAGAGCACGTCACGTGCGACTCGCGGCGGTTTTGTCTTTGGTCACGCCGGCCGACCCGCAGCGTCAATCGCTTCGTGCTCCTCAACTCACTGGAGCCAGGCCCATGCCCGCAGGCATGTGCCGCAGCTACGGAGCGAAGCGATGGACAACATGTGGGATCTCTTTCAACGCGATAAAATCGTGGGCTATCGCGTGCATCCGGCGGCCCGGCGGACGGTACCGCCGACAGTCCTGCAATACCAATACCTCTTCGACGACATTGACCGACTCGGGCGTGTACTCACCCCCTTGGTGCTGATCAAGGTCGGCGATGAGTTGTTTCTGCTGGACGGTCGCTCTCGCGGTCTGTGCGTCGAAGAACTCAACAAGAAGAGAAGGCTCAGCAATGCTCCGCCGATCAAAGTTGAGTTCCAAACAATCGACCAGGCGTATCTCGATGAACGCGGCCTCACCGCCGAGCAGTTCTCCGATGCCGCGAATCTGGCTCGACGCCAGTCCAACGAACCCCAATCGCTGCTCACCGCGGCCCTCCGCAAGGACGAACTGCTCCGCACACGAACCGCTGGTGACGGCAACGGCAAGTCGCGGGCGATTGCCGCTCAAGGCACCGGCTACAGCGACCGGCAAATCGACAAAGCGTATCACATCATTCAAAGCGGTATCGGCACGCTGCTTGATGCCGTGAACTCGGGCCACTTGGCGATCGACCCCGCCTCAAAACTCGCCAGGGCCCTCAAGGAAGAAACGCTCTGTCAAAAACTGCTCATCGACGAACTGCGAAAAGCTATTCAACACGCCAGCGTGTTGTTTCGTGGTGAGCACGGCGAGCTGAGCAAAGAGCAGATTGGTTCCGACCCTTGCTTGGCCGCCGCTTTTGACGAGATTGCTCGCAGGACCCATCGCGAAGCTGTCGGGCGTCTGCTGCCTGCCAAAGCCGCATCTTCGTCACACCGCAATGGAAAGAAACCTCGCAAGCAGCTCACTGATGCCGTCGGCGTGACAGTGCCGCCTCAGCATCGCCGGAGGTTTGATGATTCCGTTCTCGCCCGGCAACTGACCAAGCAGATGTCGGCCATCGCCTCCGGCATGAGAAAAATCTCAGCCACTCTGCCGGGCCTGGAGCCAACCCAGAAGCTCAACGGCTATCGGCTGAGCATTGCTGATGCCTGCGACGCGCTCATCGAAGCACTCGCCGAGCACTCCCGGATTTGGCTTTGCCCCGCCTGTGCCGGCAAAAGAATCCACGATGTGTGCCCCATCTGCGACGCCCAAGGGTATTTCACCGACGAGGCTCGTTATCACGCCGGCAAGAGTCGCTGGGCAAAGCTTCGCCGCACGAAAAAACAGACGAAAAAAGTAACGTCGAAAAACGGCCGCACCGCAGCGAGCCGTCAACAACCAACCCGAAAGGATGACTGATGCCAGCCAAGACCAGGAATCGAATCGCAACTCGGATGTTCAACGCTCGACAGCGAAAGCGACAGGGCGGGGGGGAGCTTCCAGCACTCAACCGCCAGTTGCCGCCGCAAGAACCCCAGAGCGACAGTAACGCCCTTACCGCTGAGCAGCAGCAATGCGTCCGCCAGATGACCGAGCAGCTCTACAAACGCACGACGCTTCGCCGGCTGCGTCCGCACTTGCTGCTCACGCTTGATAAGGTCATCCGAACTTACACGGCCGATGTGCAGATTATCGCCAGTGAACTGCGTTCGCTGCGTGAGTTCTTTGATTTGTGGGCCATTGCTGCCATTGATGTCCACGCGGTGCGGTTAGACCCGAAAGCGATCGAGAAATTTCGCGAGCTGGCCACACTTCCGCCCGACCTCGCCCCGGCAGTGCTCCGGGCCGAACTGATTGAGCAATACGAGAACGACCCGGCGGGATTATTGCGAGTGCTCAAACAGCACCTGCAAAAAATCTGCGAAAGACCAGCACGGGATTTCTTTGCGGTTCTGAATTGTTTGGATCAGGCCGGTTTGGTCGGCCGCTTCAAACGCTTTGGAAAAAAGGCTTGCCGCTTCACGTTTGTTCGCACACCGCACCGCACGAAAGAAAGCCGCGAAGTGCTGGCTGAACTGGAGTACGCCCGTGACAGTTTGTGGTGGCCGGGCCGCCGTGTGGTCGAGCAGGTGACCGTCGTCACCAACGACGGTCAGGAACGGCACACGCACGATGTGTTTGCTTTCAAACTGCTGCCCCTCAACAGAATCCCCGAAAGTGCACCGCCGGCGATCCGCAAGCTGATTGCCGCCACGCCGGTGTTTCTCCAGCAGCAATGCTCCCTGGTCGATGGCCAAGAGATCTTCGAGCAAGTGGTCTCTCCGCTCGACACCCTCACGGTGCAGACCCACATCGAAACCTGGCACCGCGACCCGGCTCTCATCTTGACGATCGCCAACACCAGCTATTGCCTGGCCGGCTGGGGGCTGACCGATGCTCAGCAGAAACGGCCGCGACGCCAGGTCCAGAGCAATGTGCCGTGCCTGTTGGTCAACGCGGCGGCCGGAGCCATTCTTGGCACGCTGTTGTATTGGCGGATGTTCGGGGGATGACCGTGACCAAAACCATCAACGAAATCGTGTTGCCGCTGTTGTTCGAGGTTCGTGTCATGAGCTTTGACGCAATTCGACGCCACATTTATCACGGCGATCGTCGCAACGCGGCACGCGCTTTGGCCCCGGTGATTTCTGCGGGATTCGCCCGGCAACTGAGCATCAGCGTGCGGACGCTGCCGGAGCCTGGAGGGCCGTTGGCTGCCTGGCCCACGCAGCATAGCTTTGATCCTCACGACATCGCCCGCCGGGCACGGGCCCGCTGCCAGACGGTCACGCCAAAACGACAGAGCGTGCTTGTGGCTACCGACAAAGCCGCTCGGTTTTACGGCGGTCCGTCGCGACAACGCTTGCGTGCCGGACACATCGAGCACGACTTGGGGCTGTCTCAGGTCCGCTCCTTCTATCGCCGGCATCGCCGCGAGGAACTCGCCTTGTGGCGGGGGGAGGACAGCGTGGAGGCGAATCGAGGATTCCGGGTGAAAAACCCCGATGCGTACTTGATTGATGCGGAAGGCACAAAACTTCGGGCGATCGAGTTCGTCTCCCACTCCTACAGCCCCCGAAAGATACGCGAGCTGCTGGAGCACTTTGACAAACACGCACTGCCATTCGAACTGTGGTGATTGCTGCAATGCATGAAACGCACCTGCAAACGCTTGAGCACACCCGGACATACCGGGTGATGACGAACAAGCTGCTCATTCACTTGCTTGACCTTGAGCAGCCGAAAGTGGCTCAGCGAATCTCCGGCACACTTTGTCGAAACGGCTACTTCAACCCACAGCCGCTGTTTGGCTCCATCAAAGCGTTCACGCTCTCGGCCAAAGCCTCGCATTTGCTTGGCCTCAGGCCGCCACGCTCAGTGGCACGCGGATTTCAATCGCTGGTCGAGGGATTTGCCGTCGGCGAGTTCTGTTCCACGCCTGGCACCGATCGGAGTCGACTCCCGAAAGATGACCTTGCTGAACTGGTCCGCCTCGACAGCAATCATGGACTCCTTCGCCGGCCCTACCTCAGCGATTTCAGCCATGAGAAACACAGCTACCAGCTGGTGATTGTCGATGCCGGAGCGGCCGCACACCGAATCGCCGCCAAGTGCTGTCGCGTCGTTTCAAAGCGGCAGCAGCAACCGGAGTTCGCCTTTTTGTTTTCGCGTCAGCTTCTTCAAGTGCTGATTCTCACTTACCACCAGAAGAAAGTCCTGGCTCTTCAAGACGCACTGGCCCGTCGCCGCCCCCGTTGGCCGCTCAAGCTCAGGCTCGCCAACCTGCCGCGATTGCGCAGCCTCATCGAACAAGGAGTGATGACGTGAAAGCGATTTGGTTCCAAGAACCGGATAAAACCCCGGTGGCCGATGCGGGCCCGATGGCAGTGGAGACGGCCCAGCCGCTGCCCAGCCTCGCTGAGCAAGCCACCGAACTGGGAATTCAGACGGTCATCACCGTCGTCGCGTGTGCGCTGGCGGGTGGCACCGTCTTCTTGCCGTATGGCTTTGACTGGTGGAGTTGTTTCATGTTCTGCCTGGCGTTTCTGGCTGCACACCGAACGGCACCCACACTGATTCTCGCCCCGCTGCTCGTGGGGCTCTACGCGGTGGTAGGCGTCGCGACAACGATGTTTGCAGCAAGCAGCTTTGCTGTTGTCTGCTTGGGTCTGGCCATTGCGAACTACCACATCTATACCGTAACGGCTTTCCCGGTTTCCAAGGCCCAGGCCACACGGTTTCGGAAATTCTGGTCGCCCACCAGGCTGATTTGCTCGGTTCCCGTTGCTCCCGTCTGGTTCTTGCTCCATCCGGTCAACACCGTTCGCGGCTTCTATCAGTCGCTGAGTCGTTATTTGATTGCCGGTGACCTGCTCACTCCCGGCGTGCAAAGAAGCCTGCACGGCGATCTGAGGCGAAGAACCCAACTGTTCATCACGGTCTGTGCCTTGCTCTCTTTGACGCTCTCCCAGGCTGTTCTCGGCATCTCTGATTCTTCGACGGCCAACGCGCCCCCGACAGCCCCCGCCACGTACCGACAAGACTCCCCCCCACGGCCGATTGCTCAAATCACCGCCGCCACCATCACGCCCGAGCCACCCGCATCGACGCTCTATCTTTTTCTGTTCGGTTTTCTCGCCGTGGTTTCCACCGTGCCGCCGGCGATTTGTCTTGCTGTCTGCTTTTTCATCTCCGTGCCGTATCTGCCTGCAGCCGCTCAGTTGCTTTCTCGCCAACCGCGTGATGTTGGCAAGAGGTGGACCCGGCTGATGCACTACACCACGACCTCGAACAATCCCCAGGAGCAACGCAGTATTCCCATTGGCAGCTATGTCGAGACGCGAAACTTCGCCTACATCGGCAAAGGCACCCTCCAGCAACATATGGCCATTTTTGGCGGTACTGGTTCCGGGAAGACGGCACTTGTCTCGCGGCTCATCGAATGGGCGATTGCTCTGGGGTGGTCGGTTGTGCTCAACGACCTCAAGTTTGCCGACAATTACCTGCTCAAGACGATGGAATGGGGGGGCCGCAGGCACAGCTTGCTGACTGGTAAGCACGTTCCACTCCAGGTTGTCACCAACGTTCCCGAACTGGAGTCTCAGCTGTTCTTGCCGCTGCCGCAAATGCGATCGGCGATGAAGCTGCTCCATGCGATCGATGTGTTTGCCAGTGCCTACTCGCTCGACACGGACCACACCGGCCACGGAGAGGGCTGGTTCGGCCTGGCCAATGTTGAGGTGCTCACCGCTGCGATCCGTAGACTCCCACCGGGACATTTCACGTTTCGGGACCTGGCCCGTTGCATCCACGAAGTCCTGAACGATCGTTCCGGCTTGCCCAGTTCCATCAGGAAAGCCGGCACCCGTGTGCTGGCTGTCGTCAATCGGTTGTCGCAGTTCTTACCGCTCAACGGTCCTGCCGGTGGGCCGACAAGAAAACAACTGGATAACGCCGTTGATTTCTTCGACCCAGACCGCTCGCCGTGTTACAGGCAGCGGTTGATCTATTTCGGATTGCCGGAAGCGACGAATCCCAACGACTCACCAGAGCTTGCCCGGTGCGCCACACTTGCTCTGTTTGCCGCTTGCCAGCGGGCCACGCTACTGCGGCAGATCATCGGCCGCGAGCAAGTCCCCATCTTGTGCATTACGGACGAAGCCTCCTCAGTGCTCAGCGGCAAGCAAATCGCCACCGTTTTGCAGCAAAGCCGCTCGCTGCAGTTGCATCACGTGCTGTGCACCCAATCGCTGTGTGAGTTGCAGGCGAAGGGGGTCGATATTCCCCTGCTGTCAAACACCGGGGCCAGAATCTGGCTGCGTGATGCCGCACTCCAGGACCTGCAGTATCTGCAAGCCCTGTCCGGCTCCATGGTGACACATTCCGAAAGCTACACCAGGCGGTCAGACGGTGAGTGCTCGTTGACCACGACCCAGATGCAGGTTCCCAGGCTGAGCATCGAAGAGCTGCAACAGATTGGCACGAGCATGCAGGCCGTCGTGCAGTGCACAGCCCCGGATGGCCTCGGAAAGACCGAAGGCCGGCCCTACAGGGTTCAGCTCCGCCACCACATCAGTGAACGCGAGTATCAACGACGCTCAAACGCTCCTTGGCCCAAATTGCCCGGCTCGGTCGTTGACCACATTGGTGATGACTTATTGCCGACCTTTGTGCCTCCACCGCCGACAAAACGACTCGACATTGAGATCGATTCGCCCCCGCCCAAACAACGCGTGAAAAAAGGCAGTCGCAAAGACCGCCGCCAAAAACGAAACGACCGCAACAACGGAAACGGCAAGAAGGACGCCTAACTCCATCCACCATCCACAAGCCACAGGACAGCTCCCATGGATATTTCCTTCGCCAGTTCGCAGCGAATCAAAAGATTTGCGAACCGCAACCAGCCGCGTCAGAGCGGGCTCGCACGAGCTTCTGGTTTGTCGAGTACACACATGCGGTGTGTATTCGGTGAACGAGGCAGGGGAGTTTGTTCCCACGGCCTCCAGCACGGGAGCACGGAAAATGATCCTCATCGAGCATCAATTTGTGGTTCTAGGTCGATGGCTTCGATTGACTCTCGAAACCGGAAAGCACAAGGGCCACAACAGCGAGCAGTCTCTCTCCCCGGAGCAGCGTTGGAAATCCAACGTCAACAAGTGGGAAGCGAGACGAGCCACACAGCAGCTCATGATGGCTGTGGTGTGGGCGGCAATTTGCATCAGCCTCATTCAATTCGCAGAAGCGAACATGTGAGCGACGGCAATTGCCCAACCGTGACCCCTTCGGGGGTCGCGGCTTTTTGGATCCACACGGATGTGGGTTCTTTACCAATCGAGCCCTCAACTCATCGACGACCGGTGCAGCCGGCAGACGCGGGGGTTCACAAACGAAAGAGAGGAAACATGGAACGACAAAACCAACCCTTTTACCGGGTGACTTTGGGACGAATCGGCGTCGCCGCCTGGGAAAACCTCAACGACGAAGGCAAAAGGTACTTCAAGGTTGAGATTTCCCTCTCCAAAAAATCGCGGAATGGCAAGCTGGCCTATGACTCAGTCGCGTTTTTCGACTTGAGCCAGATGGTCAATGCTCGCGAGGGACTTGATGACGCGATCCGTGAGGTGAAGCGACAAAGCTACCGTCGCTTTCGCGAGGATCGGGTGAATCCTCCGGCACCGACTCAACCCGTCGCCCCAGCACCGCCGGTCTCAGCACCGGCAAACGGCTTCGATGAGGACATCCCGTTCTAAATCGAGACCGTCGGAGTGAGCCCCCTGGGCTCACTCCCTCCCCGAGAAGCACGCCGGCGACCTTCGCCGGCAGGCTTCTCACCTTCCGGGTCCGCCGCCGTGGCGGACCCACTTTTTCCCTTTTGAAAATCGCAACGACTCCGACGTGTTTTTCGCTGAGCACACGCGTGCTCAGCGAAGGAAACGTCATGCCGCCCGTTTCTTTCACACTCTGAATTGATTGGCGGCACGGAGAATAGACATGGATGAGCAACAAAATGGAACGATTGATGCGCTGCACCAAGAAGTCGGTTCAGTGACCTCACAAGGGCTGTTTGCGCGGCAGTGGTACGCCCGAAAGCTTCCCTGCGGTGAAAGCCGGGTTGTCACTGTGGAGCCGTTTTTTCCGCTCGGGGTCTTGGTTGTGACGGCCCCGGTTGTTGAGTGCATCAGCCTTCGACAAATCGGGGATTGCGTCGACAAGCACCAGTTTTGTGACTGGGGCGACGTGACTGCCAGCCAATGGGACGACAGCGCTCGCGCCTTTGCTCGCGATCGTGCCGTTGTTTCCCGCTGGCAATCCACGTGGGGACGCAGGTTCCGTGTTTGCACCATTGGCTCTCGTCGTGTGACGTTTGTCTCGGCTGAGTCGTGGGATTCTACGGAGTGACAGTTGCGATGACCCGAGACGGCCGGCTTCGGCCGGTCGTCTCACTTTTTGACCTTGTGGCAGGACCTGCACGATGGACCGAACCTTACCCGGCATTTGTTGTGTGCTGCTTTACATGATCATTGAGCCTTACTCCTGGGGCGACTTTGTTGCTTTTGTGCTGATCGTCTCGACCCTTTTTCCTCTTTGCTATCGCCGCTATCGCCTTACTCCCAAGCCGTTTCGAAAACCCCGCTCCAGGTATTACTGGCTCTGGCTGGTGCTTGCTGTGTGGCTGTTTGTTTATGCCATGCCGCGACTCTCAGAGCCGCTGCCCTAACCGATCCGCCAATTCGTCTTGATTCAGCCGTCGTCCAGTTTTCTTGAGAGCCCGCACGATGAACCGCGACTCCATCCTGCCGTCCGTTTGTTGTGCGCTCGCCTACATCATCCTTTCGCCCTTCGCCTGGGGGGATTTCTTCGCGTTCGTGTTTCTGGTGTCGATCCTTTCGGCGTTTTGCTACGGCCACCATTGGCCCCGCCCGAAACAGCATCGCCCACCCCGCTCCAGGTATTTCTGGCTCTGGCTGGCCCTCGCTCTGTGGCTGTTTGTCTACGCCTGGCCGCGACTCTCAGAGCCGTTCCATGATTGAGGAGACTCGACATGACCCGCAAAGTGCAATTCGTCCCCGGAATTCTCTGTGAGCTTCCGGACCGCCTGAGCTCGAATCGCCTGCACTTCGACGAGTGCGTCAACCCGCGTGTGTCCGACTCCCTTCGTGAACGCGGCTTCGATGTGAGCACCACCACTCAAGCGCGGCTCCAATCCGTCTCCGACCAGCGACAACTCGATTATGCCATTGAACAGGACCGAGCTTTGGTGACCTGTGATAAGGGGTTTTTTGCCATGACGATTCCGCCACGCGGCCTGGTGCATGTTCCCTGCAACAGCCGCCCCCCGCGGCTAAGGGCCATTTCAAACGACGTGCTGGCACTCTACCACCCCGGGGTTTCCCCGAGCCGAACACCGCCAGAGCAACAACCAGCACCCGCTCCGCAAACATTGGCTCCTCCACTGCAGCCACCATCAATCCCTCCGCAAACACTGCGTTTTATCCCCGGCAGGCTCTGCCAGGCTCCCGGTCGCCTGAGCTCCCCCCGGCTGCACCTCGACGAGTGCGTCAGCCCGCAGGTGGCCAACCCACTTCGAGCACGCGGCTGGGATGTGAGCACCACCGATGAGGCGGGATTGCAGTCCGTTCCTGATCAGGTGCAACTCGAATACGCCATCACACACGACCGCGCCTTGCTCACAATTGACAAAGACTTCCTTCGCATGCCCATTCCGCCGCGAGGCCTTCTGCACATTCCAGACAACCACACACCGCCGCACATCGTTGCCCGAAACGTGCTGACTCTCTGCCAGCCCGATTGTCGTCCAAGCCAGGCACCCCAGCCGCAGCAGCAACAGGTGACGCACCCCCCACCGGCTCCTTCGCAGCCCGTGATTCCACACAGCACACCGCCACTGGACTCCGCCTGCTCGGCCGAGCAACTCGCTCGCCTCGTCGAGTGTTATCGACGAGCCAAGCTGCTCTGGTTCCGACTGAAGTGTGGCTTTATCGCCGTTTGTTCTGCACTTGGCACCTGGGTGCTGCTGGAGTGCCTGTTTTGAGCCCAGACCTCGCCATGACCCGAATCGTTATGACACGAGGCGTTGCCCGCCGCCACCACACGCCCAGAGGCTCGGTCGTGTCTGTTGATGCAACGGTTTTTTCGCCCCACGCGGGACGAACCGTTTTTCTGGCTCTTTCACGCCAAACTTCAAGAAGAAAGTGAGACTGCTTATGTCCAGCACCACAGCAAAAACTCCTCCCGCTCATGAGCTCCGACTCGGACGCATCAAGGCCGTGATCTGGGCCAATGAAACGGACAAAGGAGTGAGACACAACACGACTGTGACGCGGCTGTTTAAGGACTCTGAGAGTGACGCTTGGAAGGAGAGTTCGTCTTTTGGCAGGGACGACTTACCGCTGGTGGCAAAAGTCGTTGACCTTTGCCACACGTGGATTTTTGAGAGTCAAACCCGCCAGGCGTAAGGCGACACACGACCGGCCGCCTCGCCTTGAAACGGAAGCGGGCAACGCCCGCTTCCGTTTCGTGGCTCGCTTCGCGAGCAAAGACCCGAAGCCGTCTCACCAAACGAAGCCAGCCAACAACACAAAACAGGAGAGGGCAGGAGTTGAGAGTCCCCGGTGTGACTGGCCTCGACGCTCCGCCAACATTTTCCGGGCCGACCAGGGGGTGAGACCCGAAAAACGTCGGCTCCGAACGAAGCCAGTCACAAACGCCAGGGAACCAATTTGACCGAAAAAAGGCCCAGCATCGTGAACGAAACACGCATTCCCTCTTGGTTGGTCTTTGTCTGCTGTGCAGCAATCGCAGCAGCGGTGTGGGGTGTGAAACGTTTTATCCAAACAGACAAGCCAGCCTCTGAAACTCTCGCGGCTGTTGTCTACTCCAGTGAGCAGGACCCCGACGCCATCGAAGTTCAGTTCGCCGTGCCACTCGATGATTATCAACGGGCCGTTGAGGCCAGCATCGCAGAGCTTGACTCTGAAATCGCCGCCTGGGATGAACTTTGGAAACCGCTACTTGAGAGCACAGAGGGCAGAAAACTTGCCGGCGACAAATTGAGCGTGCTCAAGTTACTGATTGTTCGGCTGGAAGGCTCCCCACAAAAACCGTTTCTGCGGCACACTCGCCGCAAATTCCAAAAGACACAAGCCGACCTCGACCACATCGAACGATTTGGCTACCCGCTTCGTTGGGATAAAGCGGATCTGGACACCGCCCGCTCTGAGATTCGAGGCCAAATCTCAAAAGCAGCCATGCAACGACAAAAACTCAAAAACATCATCGACCAGGCTGGCGAACTTGAGCTTCCAACCGAAGAGGCCACGCTTGGAGAGATCCTCAAACGCATCGACAAGGCACTGCCATGAGACACACCATCGTTGTCGCCGTTGTTGCTCTGGCCACTACCGAGGCTGTGGCCGCAGACGCACTTCCGTATCCATACCACTTCATTCGCGACCAACAGACCAAGCACTACCTGCTCAAGTGGGGACCGAAAGAAGACCACATCTTTGAATTGCCACAGGCTCGTGGTTTCGTGAATGGAGAATGGTTTTACGACAAGGTGGAGTTCAACGAGCCATTCTACACCGGCGGTCGTGCGATGGATTTTTTCGCTTACGTCTCTCGCCGTAATCGTCGTTTTCGCGGCACGCTCTACCTCAACGAACAACTCTATCCCACCCGCGTTTACTTTCAGGTCGGTGACCGAAGCCACGCCTTGCGGCAAGACCCCGGCAAGCTCGATGTTGCGTTGACCTTCGACCAGTGGCAAAAAATCACCGTGGGTGCCAGGCAGATTCAAACGATCAAGAACGCTCGCGTCTTGTTTTACGAACTCACGGCTCGCTCCAAAGATGGCTACGAAGTCCAAGGGCTTGTTCGGCCATGGAAAAATGGTCCGGTCTCCGGCTTGAGAGTCTACGGCGAAAACGAACGGATGCTTTTTAACGCCTGCTCGGCCTCAGTCTTTTTTCTCGAAGAGAACCTACGCCCCACTTGGAAGGAATTTCGCCCATACAACTGGTTTACGGTCTTGGAATTCAGCGTTGATGATGCCGGCACGATTAAGCAACAGCGGCTTTACTTGGATGAACTGAAGCGACACGGCACAGACCAGGTGCTTCGCACGGAGAGCGATTTTTTCTACCGGCGGGGCTTTGATGAGTATGTCCATTTCAAGTTTGGCATCACTGAGAGATCAAAGCACTGGGGCGAGATGGCCGTCCCCGTATTGGATCAGGTGCCAACCACTACCGAAGACATCGATTTCAAACTCTCCCGAATCGTCGGTCGCACAGCCGTGGTGGAATCAGTCACCGCATTTGGACGCACGCTGCGGTTCGATAAGAAGCAGCCCCCCGCAGGACCATCGCAAAACTAGAGAGCAACTCCCATGGCGAGCACCACCACCGCAGCAGCGACGTCGCTTCGCGACCAGCTCCGGGCTCGTGAAGACGAGCGATTGCTTGAAGATGCGCGGTACATTCGTGATTGGACAGGCGCCGAGCGCGACGAAGAAGCCAGACGCTTTCTTCGACACGCGATGAGGAAACGAACGCTGGGACAACTTACCGACGAGCAGCTCCGCGTGCTCTTCTCTGAGCTTGAGTTCGCCTTGGAATCGTTTCATCCGGCGGCAAACTACGAGATGACCAGGCTCTTGGGTTAGCCCCCGGAGCCGATTTGTTCCCTTCACGGTTTCAGGCCTGGCAGTGACCGCCAGGCTCGAACCCCCACCAACGGGCCTTCGAGATTCCGTTTTGAAGGGGTCTGGAGACGGCCCAGGCCTCACCAAAACAGCGAGAGGGGCGAACTCACGACCTCCAAATTGGCGATATTGGCCGCTTTCAACACGGCGATCGGTTCTTGACTGTCGATGTTCGATGGTGGGGCATGGGAACGTGGTTGGCTTGAGCAATGCGTCAGGCTGGAAGCCGTTCAAGCTGCTTACGGACAAGATGAAGCCCCGCTTTGAATCGCAGTGGGTTGAGCCTGCTTTCGTCGGAGCCACTCGTCGGGGTTCGCCCCCAGGCTCTGGCCCCGACAGTGGTGACAGAGAAATGCAGGCGGACCACCGCCATTGACCCTCGATAGCTCCAGCCTGCTTTTGTTGGAAACTCCGAGGGGTTTTGTTTTGGCCGGCGGCAAAACACCAGAATGCCTGTCACCGGGCACTTCAAAACCGACCAGTTGTGGGCACTTCAGAACCGGCTATTCGTCTCCCCTCACCGCCGGCAATTGTGACCTGTTCGTAACTTACGCCGGTGGTTGGGACCGGCGCGCAGCGGACACAAACTCAGATGCGTCGGTCCGACGACCGAATCACTCAGGCACTGCCTGCCGGGAAGTGGCAATGCTGTCCGCCTTGGGCTGTAAGCCGTTCTGGCTAACTGACACAGGTGGCGCGCTCATGGGCGCGATGAGATTGGCAGTTGAATCGGCGGCTGTGATCAGTTTGATGTCGCCTTGAGCAGTGTCTCGCTCGGTTTCCCAATTCAGTTTGAATCGGTCCGGGGTATGGACCAATGCATGCGAGCTAGTGCTACGAAGCGCGCCCAACTTAGCCGAGTAGGCCGTCCGACCTTCGAGCGTGTCATTCGTGGCCGACCCAACGGCAGTCCGGCTTTTTGATTGTTGAGATGAGTTTTTCGCAATGGAGCTTGCACGACCAACGGACATTGGCCGCTGCCTAACGAGCTGTGCTCGAAAAGGAACGACTTCTGACTCGCGTGTCCGGTCGAGCTCCGCTACGTCGTCGATGTGACCGATGGGGCCTGAATTCCGCAGGTACGTTGATTCGTCAGCAGCGCTGACATCCACTCACGCCATTTGGAATGTCAGCACCTTCCTCTTCGCGACGTGGAGTCTGAAGCCATACGCCGAGCAAATGTCCAGCATCGAGAACTTGATCGCGTACCGCCTTCCAAGCACCACGCACTGATGTGATCGAGAGCGAACGCTTTGACCCCCATGTGCTCTGACGGTTTGCCGGATTGATGAACTCCAAACTGATCGGCGGGCGGGAAAAACGGGTGTCTTCGCGGTCCGCGAGCCGAGCAGGTACGAAACTAAACATCCCCTCGACAGGATCGTCGACAGTTGCACCGCGGTACAGCGTGAAGGACGCGTGCGCCACGGGTTTCGTTAACGTCGCGATGGCGCGAGCGGTGCAGGTTAGAAACGCGTCGTCGACATCGAGGTCCTGTACCTTGATTGGCGTCCATGTTTCGCGGCAACTGACAACGAATACGGTATCGACACAGAACTCCTGGTTGATCGTAGATCCGAAGCAGATTACTGATCCACGAGCGAGATTCTGCATGGAGCTCGGTCGCCCAAGGTTGGTTATCTGCTTACAGTTGCTGTACATCATTCGTTTACCGAAAACCCAAGGATCGGTATTCTGCCTGCTCGCGTTCGTGGTCGGCTCCGCCCAGTACGGCCGATGGAGCGCCCGAGGCATGTGGCCTGATTTCGGCCATCGACGCTTGACGCGTGAGGGAGCTTCCCATTCACCCCAGAAGCTGAGGTCTGACTCCTCGACGCATCCATTGCCATTGAGATAGCGACCAGGAGAGACAAGGAACTTCCTTCGATGACCTGCCGTGTTCCATGGCATCTCGTCGGATCGAGGATTGTGCTCGGCGCCGGGGTGGGGAAACTGGACGAAGAATGTGGCGGCGGCGGACATCAGACCACTCCTTCTTCAGATCGCGGCTTCGAGAGGTAGGCGTACCATCCAGGAATTGGATTTCTGTCAGGCCCTGGGATGACCTTGTTGAACCGACCGGCCCGATTGGCAATCACGCTCCAGGGACGCTCGGGCTTACCGGCGTTCTCCTTCACGAACGCCATCGCGGCGCTGCGCTTGGTGTCGGCGTTCAAGACCATCTCCTCGCCACTGACCTCGATCACCAACC
The DNA here is from genome assembly GCA_029259845.1 of Planctomycetaceae bacterium. Taxonomy (GTDB): domain Bacteria; phylum Planctomycetota; class Planctomycetia; order Planctomycetales; family Planctomycetaceae; genus JAHBXU01. The sequence continues at coordinate 19,791 of JAJDEI010000052.1, forward strand.
AGGGACGCCGGCCGAACGAACCGACATCGCCCACGGTCTGAGCATCCGACTCCATGAGCCATTGGCGGAGGACCTCGACGAGTTCTGTTTTTCCGTAGACGCGGAGTCCTTGTTGCAGATAGCCATCGGCGACGATTCCCGTGACCTTCAGCGAGGTTGCTCGCGGAGCGGCGGTGCCAGATTTCGCAATAACTCCCTTCAGCCACTCCCCAAGTTCGTGCTTGAAATCCGAACTCACGCCCCAACTGCTCTGGAGGTTCGCCGACCAGCCCACCCAGCGGATGCCATCGCCAGTCCCCGTATACAGGCGGCAACTTCCGCTTCCCAACGGTAGACAGTCCACTTCATCGAGATTGGCCAGCCGGAGCGATTGGACCTGATTGAGAACCTGTCGCCCATTAAGCAGGATCAGGTTGAACTGCTCCTGTTCCAGTTGTGCGTGCAGATGCCGCACGCCGTCCGCAAGCAGTACCTTTCTGATGTCCGGATCGCGAATCTGGCCCCACACCGGATTGGTGGCCCACTGAATTAGGTCGAGGTGGCAAGCAGTACGCTCGTAGTAGCTGACACCAACCGCGGATCGCAACAGGTCATCCAGCGGATCGAACCACTTGTGATATGGCTGGCGCTCAAAGTAGGACGCGCAGTCGGCGACGACTTCGGCGACCTGGGCGTTGGTAAGCTGATCGAGTCTCTCCGCACAAAGCGAGCTGAGAGTCGCAAGTCGACGTTTCGAGCCGGCGAGTAGTTCGTCCCCCTCGATGAACTCCTTCGCCGAAGGATTGATTCCAAGAGTGGCGACCTCGGCGCGAGACGGGTCTCCGAACGCAACCACGGGCGTGCTCCCGATTACTACCGGGGCTTCCCGAGGCGGCATTCGTCGTACGGCAGCAAACAGATGCTCGGGGAGGGACATGCACACGAGTAATGAGTCTCATTATTGCCGACAATCGTGGCAGGGCAAACAGACGTTTTCCCTCATAGTCGTAGTGATCATCGTGCAATCGACATTGCGTGGCAACTTGGGGCGAGTCTGGGCACCTTCCTCCTCTAGCAGGGTCAAGTTCCGCTTACGCTCTTCCAAGCCGTCCCAAGAAGTCGTCCCGACGCACGTCGGACGATGTGACGAATGTCGCTAGCTTAGGGAAGGCGACCACAAGCGGTGGTAGCTGCGTCCGCATGCTATCGCAAACGGTTGTAGGTCGACAGATGAATCCACGCTTAAGCTAGTGCCATTCGACGATGTGACCGACGCGCGATGCGCCCCGGTGTTGCTTGTGCTCGCTCGCCACCAGTTGCCTCGACTGGTGTCGAAGCATACGATCTGACCGTTTCGACTTACAGAAAGTCAGACCAATGCACAGAATGTGCGTCGTGTTTATCCTCAGGCACCAGCAGGACTATCATGCATCAGACTCTGGTGGTACATAATCGACATGCTTGGCGCTGCCATCGGACACAGTCAGCACTCAACGCCAACGCATCCCAGGGTGTTCTCCTATTGACGATTGAACAACTAGCCGCGCGGCTCGCCGGTGGATTTCTCCGACCGGTTGATTCAGATGCAGTAAAGGCGGCTGTCGGTGTGTCCATCATGAAGCCACTGGGGGAGTTTGACGCCATCAAAGAGTTGCCTGGTTTTCAGCGTGCGGCCGCAACCACTTTGGGCAAGGCGTGGTCGGCAGGCTTAAGCCTTGCCAACGAGTCAGCGTCTGCAACCGATACCGGGACAAAAGATCGCCTTACATCTCTTGCCTTACTTGAACGAGAGGTGCTTGCTCAATTACCCAACAATCAATTTCGGCCACGAGACCTTGTTGATGCGGCTACGAAACGAGTTGCTCACGCCCGAGCCATCTTTGGACGAATTGAAATTCACGGGTCTACTGAAGTGTCTCCCGTTTGGAGACCATTGCTTTCGACAATCGCAAAACAGTCAGAAGTCGTCTGGATGGCCGAGGCCAGACACGTACCGGAATGGGTCTCAACGGCCGGGATCGTAGTGGAAAGAAGCCCGGCTGCGAAGCCGGTAATCCGTGCCGTTTCATGTGCGAGCCCTCGTCATGAGATTCTGGAGGCATTGCGTTGGGCACGTCAGCATCTAGCCCAAGGGGCATCTCCACAGGACATCGCGATTGCCACTGCGTCACCTGACGATTGGGATGATCACGTCTTGACGTTGGCGGAATCGGCCAATGTCCCAATTCATTTCGTTCAAGGGCGATCCGCGCTTTCGACTCCGGAAGGTCAACTCGCCGCAGCACTCGCCGAAATCCTGTTACGTGGATTCTCTCGCAGGCGGCTGGTTCGCTTCATTGCTCTCGCCCGATCACAAACCACTCGCTTCAAGTCTTTGCCCAGTGACTGGTGGCGCGCGTTGC
>JAJDEI010000053.1 GCA_029259845.1 Planctomycetaceae bacterium
CGGCGAAAGCGCCGGCCCAAACCATACAAACTCCTCCAGCAACCACGACAGAACTACAAACGAAAAGCCGCGTAACGACTTACAATGAATTAAGTGCCATTCGTGCCTGACCCCAGCGTGCAACAATCCGCTCCTGCACCCTCGCGGAGTCGCGGACTGCCGCGCACGCGTCGGCTTGACACGAGGGCACTACTGTTATATAACTGTAGTCACTTAGCGTCCGCCCTTGGAAACCGACCGCCATGTTCGTGCGAATCGAAAAAGGCTCACGGATACCGATTTCGCGGCAAATCGCGGAGCAAATCCGTGCCCAGTGCCTCTCCGGCAGGCTCTCGCCCGGCGTGCAGATCCCCTCGGTCCGCCAGTTGGCGCGGGATTTGGCCGTCAACCAGAACACCATCCTGCGTGTTTACGAGCGGCTGGCGTCGGAGAACCTGCTCGACATGCGGCATGGGGAGGGAACGTTCGTCGCCAACGACCTGCCGACGAGTGAGCTCAACGGACAGCGAACCAGGTATCTCGGCGAGCTTGCGCAACTCGTTCGGCATGGACGGTTGCTCGGTTTCGGAGCCGCCGACCTGCATGCCCTGCTCGACGACGCCCTCGCCCAGTCTCACGATGCCGCCGTTGGTGCTGACAATGCGGACCGATCGACCCACACGGGAGAGAAACCATGAACGAGATCGCCCTCGAAGTCCGTGATGTCGATAAGAGCTTTCGCGAGAAGCCGGTGCTGCGGGGCCTCAGCTTCGCCGTTGAGAAGGGGCAGACGTTCGCCTTCCTCGGCCGCAACGGTGCCGGCAAGACGACCACCATTCAAATGTTGATGGGACTGCTGTCCCCCGACGCGGGCTCGATCGGTATGCTGGGACGCGACCCGCAGCGGGAGCCGCTTGATGTCCGCCGGACCGTCGGCTATCTCGCCGAGGATCAGACGATGTTCGGCTGGATGACCGTCGCTCAGATCATCCGCTTCGTCGGGGCGTTCTACCCGTCATGGGACCATCCCTTCGCCCGCCGACTCTGCGAGCAGTTCGCGCTGCCGCTGGAGAGGAAGGTGCGGCATCTGTCAAAGGGAGAAAACGTGCGGCTCGGCCTGTTGTTGGCCCTCGCCCACCGTCCGCAGTTGGTGATCCTCGACGACCCGGCACTTGGCCTGGATCCCATCATGCGGCGGGAGTTCAATCGCGACCTGGTTGTGCATTTGCAGGCCGAAGGGAGCACGGTGCTGTACAGCTCGCACCTGTTGTACGAGGTCGAGCCGGTCGCCGATGTGGTTGCCATTCTGCACGAAGGCCGCATCGTGCGGCAGTCGCGCACCGACGAACTCCGCCGGCAGGTCAAACGGCTGATCCTCGCCCCGCAGGTCTTCGAGCAAATCGCCGCACGGTTAACGGTCCTGGACGGGCAGCAGTCCGCGGACGAAGTCATTCTGACGGTCGACAACGCGCCGGATGCCGCGTCTCTGCTTCGCGACGAAGACGTTTTGTGCCGGATGGAGGACTTGAACCTGGACGAGATTTTCGAGGCCTTCGTCGCCGGGCGTCCCGACTTTCGTCCCGGCCTCCCGGACCCCGTGCGCGTCCCGCAAACCACATGACGAAGTTACGAATCAACGAATCGGGTGGGCGAGGCCACTGCTTTGTAGATGTCCGTGTGACTGTGAAATCGGAGAAAACCGCTTGACGTCGTTTTCGAGTGGGCGGCCCAGTCGGCACGGCTGGGTCGCGAAGCGACAGGATGTCTCACACTCAGCATCCGGACGTTTCAGACGGGTTGGGAGCCGCGTGTGAGACATCCTGTGCCTGCGGCACCCAGCCGTGCCGGCTGGGCCACCCACTTTGTTTCTCGAACATCTGCAAAACAGTGGGGTGAGGCTCCCGCCGAACCGCCTCGTCCTGGTCATCGAACGTGTTGCAGAAAAAACACCGGAAGACCCCATGAGCAACATCTGGCTGACCCTTGTGTGGAAGGAATGGCACGAGCACAAATGGCAACTGCTGTCGCTGACTGCGATTGTGCTGAGCGTTTTTCTGGTCTGCGCGTTTGATGAATGGGAGACGGTCGCATCGGCGGTCTCGATCACAGCGGTGGGGTATGCGCTGCTTGTGCCCTGCTTTCTCGGGATGGTGATTTGCTCCCAGGAACACTCTCAGGGCACGATCGGTTTCGTCGCTGCGCAACCAGTGCCGATGTGGAAGGTGGCGATGGTTCGCCTGTTCGCGGGGATCACGCTGCTATTTTTTCCGCTTGTCGTCGTTGGCATATGCGGCCAAGTGATTCATGGACTTGTGCCGCAAATCGGTTCGACTGGCTTTTTCACCAATGACGGAGGGTTGCCGTCGTTGTGGCAGGGCGTCGGCTTCGGCGGATTGATGAGCCTGAATCTGTATGCGTGGATCGCTGTGGCCGCCGTCAATCAGCGAACAGAATTGCGAGCGGGATTGATCGGACTGGTCGTGACCGCGCTGCTGGTCACCTTTGGCATGTGGGGACTTTCGACGTGGGATAACCTTCCTCCGAGCACGTCCCTGGTCGGGCTGATTGCTGTGATGTCCGGTCCGTTGTGTGGGGTTGCCTGGGCCGACATGGCCCGTCAGTCGCGGGGGGCGTTGATCTGGTCCTCGGCAATTTGGCAGGGCTTGGTGATCGTGATCCTCAGCGGGCTGATGGTCGTCCGCTATGGACAATCCGAGCCGTTGATGAAACGGCTGTCTGCCTGGTGGACGTCGCGGGCTTCGTTGGGGGAGTTGCCGCGCGCGCCGATCGGCTCTCCCGTGCGGGCGCTGCTCTGGATGCAGTGGCGGCAGTCGGTCCCGGTCTGCCTGGCGGGGACGGTGCTGATGGGACTGATTGTCGTGATCGCAAGTGATTACAACCGGGGGTTCGCCCCCGGCCTTCTCGCGGTCCTGTTGCTGTTCTCCGTGGTGTTAGCCGCGTCGCTCATGCTGGGAACGGTCGGATTTGTCAACGACCTGGAGCCCGGGCTGTACACGTTCTGGCGATCGCGGCCGATCTCTCCCTCCGGCTGGTTCTGGGTGCGGTATGTGGCGGGCCTGTTTGCGATCGCCCTGTTTTTCGTGCTGCCGATCCTGGCCGTGGCGGTCGTCACGACCGATGGCCAAGCGGTCGGGTTTCTCTTGCTTCTCCCGCTCCTCAGTCTCGTGGTGTACAGTCTGGGCGCCTTCTGCGCCTGCACCGTGAGGCATCCGGTGTACTCGGTCATCCTGGCGGCGTGCGCGGCTCTGCTGCTCCTGTTCGTCCCGGCGATGTTCGATACCCTGCGAGCGATTTCGATCGCGGGCATGCTTCAGCAGGCCGGGAGGTTGTCGCAGCGCGGTGAGTTGGGCGCAGCGGGTTGGTACCTCCTCGCCGCCGTCTCGTTCGCAGGCACGATCAGCGCCGCCGCAACGGTCGCCGCCGCCATGCTACTTAAACGCGACATCTACCTCCGGTCGTGACGCGTGTCGGAGTGGCAGAGTGATGGGATGAACAATCAGAGCCCGGAGCGTTAGCGACGGGTCGGGAGGGGCCGCCGATAACGGTACAGACGCTGACGGATGGGTGCGCTGCATTCAACTATCCCCGCGGACCGTGGGGAAGAGTTGCCGAAACGGACCCGTCGCTAACGCTCTGGGCTCTGATTCGCATCGCGGACCCGACTGAGAGATCGCGGCCAACCGCTCCCGTGTTACGAAATCATGGTACGGCGACGACACTCGCGTCTTCTGCGGGGTGTCTTCCATGCTCGCTCAGTGCCCGGGGATCTCGGCGATTTTGAGGTTGCGGAAGGAGAGGTTGGTCGTGGGGTCGTGGCCTTGCAGGCTGATGTGGCCGGGGGCGAGGCGGAGGCCTTTGCGGGGGTTCTCGTGGGGGGAGCGGGTGTCTTCCCAGTCGGTGACTTGATAGCCGTCGACCCAGACGGCCATGCGGGGGCCGGATGCAACGAGCGTTGACGTGAACCATTGGTTGTCGCGGGAGACGACGCGACGGGCCTCGGTGCGGCGGAAGATGGCACCGGTGCCGGCGTTGTTCGGTTTCGTGCGGTCGCCGTCGGTGAAGCCGTTGTGAATTTGCAACTCGTAGCCGTTGGAGGGGGCGTCCTCGGTGCCGGTGACGGCGCGGAAAAAGTAGCCGCTGTTGAGTTCGTCGCCGTGCACGATGGCGTCCGCCTGAAAGAGGAAGTCGCCGTAGGTGCCTTCGGTTTCGAGGAATCCGGGTCCGCCCGCGACGTGAATCGTGCCGTCCTCGACCGCGAATTCACTTTGGGAGCCGGGGACCACGCGCCAGCCGGCAAGGTCACTGCCACCCGACAGGCCGGTCATGCCGAGCGGTTTGAGCAGGATGTTCTTGAACTCGACGTTCCCCGCGTTGTGTTGCAATCCGACGAATCCCGACGACGGCCCGTCCGGCTGCTCGTCGAGAAAATCAAGCACAATCTCGCCGTCGAGCCGGACGAGGGAGTGATCCCCCTCCAGCGTGACATGAAACGTGTGCCAATCGCCCGAGGCGATGATCGGTTCGGCGGTTTTCTTGAGGTTCACATAGCTGCCGGTGGTGAAATCGTCCGGATGGCTGTCCGCGAGGTTGAGTTCGTAGCAGTCGGTCTCCGCGTTTTCCGGTTGATGTTTGGTCCGCAGGAACACTCCGCTGTTGCCGTCCGGCTCAAAACGAAAATCGCAACGGATCTCATAGTCGGCAAAGGGAACGGTCGTGTGCAGCAGACCGATCGGTCCGTCGTCGGAGGTGATCGCCCCTTCCGCTACGTGCCAGTTGACGCCCTCGTCGTTCGACTCCCATCCGAAGAGCGTGTGCCCGTCGAACAGGCTGATCCAGCCATCGGCGATCTGCTCCGGAGTGAGCGGGTTTTGGAATTCGATGGGGGGGGCTAAATCCTCATTCTTGGGGAGAGGTTTGACGACCTCCGCCGAGGCTGTGGAGGCAGGCTCGCCCGGTTCACCGGGGCGTGATGCCGACTCGGGATTGCGATTGCATGATGTCAAACCGACCGCGAGCGTCAGGCAGAACAGGCGTCCCAGGGAATTCGGCGTGCGTGTCATTTTGTGTCTTCCGGCCTTCCAATTCTTGCGGCGGACTCCAACGGCAACGCAGCTACTTAGCGATACTCCATCGCAGGTACGCCTCGATGAAGGGGTCGATGGCACCGTCGAGGACTTCGAAGGGGTTGCTTGTTTTGAGGTCCATGCGGTCGTCTTTGACGAACTGTTGCGGTTGCAGGACGTAGTGCCGGATCGTCTGGCCGCCGAAGCCGATCTTTGATTTCTCCCCGCGACGGGCGGAGATTTCGGCGTCCCGTTTCTCCTGCTCGAGTTGGTAGAGCTTGGCGAGCAGCATCTTACGGGTGGTGGCCCGGTTTTTGTGCTGGCTGCGTTCGCTTTGGCATTGGGCGACGACGCCGGTCGCCAGATGCGTCAGCCGCACGGCGGATTCCGTCTTGTTGACGTGCTGGCCCCCTGCCCCGCCGGCCCGCATGGTGTCTTCGCGAACGTCCTTATCCCAGTCGATTTCGATCTCAGCCGCATCGCCCAGGTCGGGCGTGACATCGACGGCGGCAAACGACGTGTGCCGTCGTCCAGCGGAGTCGAACGGGCTGATGCGGACGAGCCGATGGTTGCCGGTTTCCCCCTTCAGGTATCCGAACGCATACGGCCCTTTGATGTGCAGCGTCGTGTTGCGAATGCCGGCTTCTTCCCCGTCAGAGCGGTCCATGATCGCCGCCTTGTAGCCGCGCTCCTCACACCAGCGGAGGTACATGCGTTCGAGCATCTCGGCGAAATCAGCCGCGTCGGTACCGCCTTCGCCGGCCTGCACGGTCATGTAGGCGTTCCCGGCGTCTTCCGGGTTGCGCATACTGGCGTGAAGCTCGGCCTGGTCGAGCTGCTTTTGGAGCCGCGCAACCGCCTGGTCGAGTTCGGCTTCCGACTCCCCGGAATCGTCCTCGTCGACAAACTCCATGAGGACTTCGAGGTCATCCGCACCGGCGGCCAGTTCTTCAAGCGGCTTGGCGGACGACTTCAGCCGGCTAAGTTCCGCAACGATTACCTGGGCCTTCTCCTGGTTGTCCCAGAAGGTGGGCGCGGCCATCTCCTTATCGATTTCCGCCATGCGGGATTTCTTGACGTCGTAGTCAAAGAGAGTCCCGCAGTTGGACGATCCGCTCAAGCAGGGACTGGCAGGTGTCGCGACGTTCGGCGTCCATCGGTCGGGTCTCGATAAGGAAGGGCCTTGACTGCCCGAATTATAGGAACGGGACCCGCTAGCCGCGAGGCAACGCCGAGAGCCACCAGCGGCGATCCAGTCCAAGGAAAACGCGAAGAGCGGTTGACATCCCCTCTTGCCGGGAACATGAGACCACGTCCACTCCAACACTCGGCGTGGCCTCGCGGCTAACGCTTGGCTCCTTGGGATGACTTTGGCGTCCTGCGTTGGCGGAGCGCTTGGGTGAGGCGGGCGTTGGCCTCCCCGACGTCGTCGGTGTCCGGCAGGCCCTTGAGCCAGATGATTTTCGGTGGCTTCTCGTCGCTGGCCTGATCCTCGGCGACTGACTGCGGATCGAACGTGAAATCGATCCCCACGGCTTGCTTGAGCACGCCCAAGCCGGGCGTGCCGTAATCGGCATCGGCCGGCTCGAAGTCTTCCTCCAGATCATCCCATGACCCCGGCCATGCCCCCCGGGTTCGCGCCACGTGACGGATCAGCATGTCCCGCGTGTGAGACAGCGCGCTCCGCTCCCCGGCTTCCCGTGCCATGTCACGCAGCCACCAGAACCCGACCGCCGGCGTGAGGACGATCAGCAGCAGGATCAGCATCGCGGCATGCGTGGAAAAGCGGCTCGGCTGGTCGGTCGATTCAGTCTGCGGGACGATCGCAGTGTCTACGCGATTTTTCGAGCCGTCGGTCGGTGGATCTTGGCTCGTCATCCCGGTCTCTGTACTCACGGCTGATCGGCCTTGGTTTCGTCAGAGCGTTCGTCTCGGTCGAGCAAAGGCCGCTGTCCAATGAACGGGCTGAGAAATACCTCCGCTATCATCACCACGAACCAATAGAACAAGCCGATTTCCCTTCCAAACAGCAGCACCACAATCTGCCAGCTTCCGATGAGCACAAGCATGTGCACCGCGAATTTGCCCCAGCGGCGGTCACAGTCACCGACGCCTCGCCAGCGCGCGTACAGCACGAAAGGAACCATCCAGAGCACGAACCACAGCAAGTAAAGGTCAACGTTTGGTGTGAGATTCTGCTGGCAATAGCCGGAACCGATACAGGCGATGAGGATAAGCGCCATCGCGATCATCCAGTCGCGAGTGAATTCGGCGAGGATGCGGATGTTGCTCGTCATCATCCTTCACGTTTCGGGAAACGTCGGATTTCCAGCTACGCCTCTGGAACGAACAGTCCGATGCGCGGCTGGGCTAATCGTTCATGTCGGCCGTCAGCGAGACTGCGTCTGTGGTATCACGGTCCGTCATCAGGCTTCAGGGTCTCGGGACCATAGACCTTTTCCAGCAGCTTGAGATACTCGGCCATTGATGGCAAGCCCATCGTGGCACGACGCCGGTCCAGGTTCTCCCGGCCTTCGGTCGGACGGACGATCCAGCGGCCGTCCTTCTGAACGACCTGTGATCCGTAAAGCTGTTTCTTCCCCTCAGCGAGTCGGACCCGGTCAGTCAGAAGTGCCAGGTCAGGAAGTGCGACCTGACCATTGGGGGCCGTCGTCATCAAACCGAGGCAGCGCTTCTGAAAATCGAGATCAGCATTCGCATGTTGGACGATGAGAAAGGCCGCATTGGCTCCGTCGCGTCCGACCTCTGAGATCAGCGGCCAGCCGCGTTCGTCAACCACGGAACGCAACCACTTGCAATTGTCCCCGTCGACCCGGCTCATCTCGGCGGCCAGCGGTTGGACAACCGGGTCCAGCAACGCCGCTTCACCCCAGTCGAGGCCTCGATCGCTGACCACCTCAATCAGCTTGCGGCGGACGTCCTGATCGTTCGCAGACCGGCGCAGTAATTCTTTCCGCAGTTCACTTTCGGTTGGCGCAATCGTGATGGCTGGAGAATCAGAATCGGGCCCGTCATCTCCGGGGCGAGCCGTTGACACTGCAATGACCGATACGAGCACCGCAAGAATTCTGCACCGAGCATCGCCGCCGGCCATATTAAGCCTCTGGAACAAACAACCCGATGCCGGAGTAGGTGAAGCCGGCTTCGACCATCTTGGCGGCATTATACAGGTTGCGGCCGTCGAAGATGACCGGGGCGGCCATTTTGTGCTTGAGGTAATTGAAGTCCGGGTTCCGGTACTCGTTCCACTCCGTGACGATGGCCAGCGCCTCGGCATCATCGAGCGTTTCGTAATGATGGTTGTGATAGGTCACCTTGTCGCCCAGTTCCTGTTTGACGTTGTCCGCCGCGACCGGATCGTGGACGTGGACGTCGGCTCCCGCGTCGAGCAACTGGCCGATGAGCACAAGTGAGGGCGCTTCGCGGATGTCGTCGGTTCGCGGTTTGAAGGCGAGGCCCCAGATGGCGATTTTGCGGCCTTTGAGGTCGCCGCCGAAGTGCTTGTGCAGCTTGCCGAATAGAACCGATTTCTGCCGGTCGTTGATGGCGTCGATCGCCTGCAGCATGATCATCGACAGGCCCTGCTCGCGGGCGACGTGATTGAGGGCCCGTACGTCCTTGGGGAAACAGGAGCCGCCGTATCCCACACCGGGGAACAGGAAAGCGAAACCGATCCGCTGGTCGTGGCCGATGCCGCGGCGGACGTCATTGATGTCGGCCCCCACCTGCTCGGACAGATTGGCCATCTCGTTGATAAAGCTGATCTTCGTCGCCAGCAGGCAGTTGGCGACGTATTTGGTCATCTCCGCACTTTCGCGGTTCATGGTGATGAAGGGGTTGTCGGTCCGCAGGAAGGGACGGTACAGCTCGTGCAGCACCTCGGCGACTTCCGGCCGCGTGACCCCAACCACCACGCGGTCCGGCTTGTTGAAGTCGTCGACGGCGGAGCCTTCCTTGAGAAACTCCGGGTTCGAGGCAACATCGACCTCGCGGCCCGTTTTTTCCTTGAGGATGCCGGCGACCTTCTTGTTCGTGCCGACCGGGACGGTGCTCTTGACGACGACGACGGCGTCTTCGTCCAGATGTGGGGCGATCGATTCGGCAGCGGTGAAGATGTACTTGAGATCGGCCGCGCCGTCGTCGGACTGTGGCGTGCCGACGGCAAGGAACACGCAGTCCGCGCCCGGGACGGCTTCGGCGACGTCGGTGGTGAAGTTGAGCCGACCGCCTTTGACAGAACGGTGGATCATTTCACTCAAGCCCGGCTCGTAAATGGGGATCTCCCCCCGCTGGAGCCGCTCGACCTTGTCCGCATCGATATCGACACAGGTGACTTCATTACCGCTGTCTGCGAAGCACGTGCCGGTCACAAGCCCGACATATCCGGTGCCGATCATCACAACTTTCACGGGGGTGCTCCTTGGTGGACGTTTTCTGGTTCTGAATGGAAAAACGGATTAGCAGCCCGTTGAAAAACGTGTGCCACGGCTGTATCAGCCGTGCAGATGTCGGAAAACTTACTGGTTTCTCGCACTGCCGAGACGGCAGTGGCACGCGGAATTGAGTTTTTTTCAACGGACTGTTAGGCGGATGCGGCGGATTTCAGCGGATCGTTGATGATGGTCGGTGAGCGTGTTCCCCGTTCGCAGATTCCCGTTGGGGAACAGCCGATCTTAATGCCCAGTCTTGCGAGCAACGGTCCGTTGACCATATCGCGCGAAACGGACAGATGTGAAGCGCATTCCCGTTCAGAGTTTGGGAATGGGTGCAGGCCCTGGTGGGTGATCGTGCGCCTGTTCAGGCAGACGGGCCTGTCGTGACGGTTCTCGGAGTGGCAGGGGATGGGGTGTCACGGCCATCAGAGCCCTGAGCGTTAGCGACGGAACGGTCCCGGAAACATTTCGCCACGGAGCAGCGAAGAAACCGGACCGCACCACGCCCGCCTGTCCGTGTTGGAATTGCCGTTTCCCCTCCCTCGGTCGCTAACGCTCCGGACTCTGATTTGCACAGCGGACCCGACGGCGTCGCACGGTTCCTCCGCTACAATCCGCCGCATCCGCCTAATCCGCTTTTCCCTTCGGCACCAGAAACCTCACGAGCGATCCAGACGGTCGCCGTATTGCTGGTCGTAGTAGCGGGTGTACTCGCCGGATTTGATGCGGGCGACCCAGTCGGCGTGCTGCTGATACCACTGAATCGTCTCGCCCAGACCGGTCTCGAAACCGATCTGGGGGGCCCAACCGAGTTCGCGTTCCGCCTTGCTGCAATCGATGGCGTAGCGGAGGTCGTGGCCGGGACGGTCCTGCACGTAGCGGATGAGTGACTCCGGCTTGTCCAACAGCTTGAGCAGCAATTTGGTCAGTTCGATGTTCTGCAACTCGCAGCGTCCGCCGAAGTTATAGACTTCGCCTTCCTTGCCGTTTCGCATTGCTGCTTCGATGCCGCGGCAGTGGTCGAGCACGTGAATCCAGTCGCGGACGTTCTCGCCTTTGCCGTAAACCGGGACCGGTTGGTCTCCCATGAGGTTCGAGATGAACAGCGGCAGCAGTTTTTCCGGGAACTGGAACGGCCCGTAATTGTTGGAGCAACGGGTGATGACCGCCGGGAAGCCGAAGGTATAGTGATACCCGCGGACCAGCATGTCGGCCGACGCTTTTGACGCGGAGTACGGGCTGTTGGGGGCGAGCGGCGTCTCCTCGGTGAAGGCTCCTTCGGTACCCAACGAACCGTAGACTTCGTCCGTCGACACTTGCACGTAGCGGGGGATTTCGTGCTTGCGGGCCGCATCCAGCAGGACCTGCGTGCCGACGATGTTTGTCTGCACGAACGGGCCGGAGTCGAGAATACTGCGGTCGACGTGACTCTCCGCCGCGAAGTGGACAACCGCATCGAACGGTCCGTCGCCCAGCACGCCGTCGATGAAATCCCGATCGCAGATGTCTCCCTGCCGGAACGCGTACCGTTCGTCGGACTCGATGTCGGCAAGGTTCTCCGGGTTGCCCGCATAGGTCAGCTTGTCGACGTTAACGATCGACAACCCCGGATCGGTCGCGAGCAGATGCCGCACGAAATTCGATCCAATAAACCCACAGCCGCCGGTGACCATGATTCGTTGCATGTGCGTACTCCGCGTATTTGACTTCCATTAGCCGCGTGGGCTTGCCCCGCGGCGATCGCGTGTTGGGGTTTTGGGGTCGCTCGACGTTCGACGCGGGGCAAGCCCGCGCGGCTAATTGGTCTCGGCGACGTTGTCGGTTTCTTCGGTGACCTCGGCGGGGATGCGGGCGATGCCAGCGAGTTTGTCGCCGTCGTCGAGGGTCATAATACGGACGCCCTGGGTGTTGCGACCGATGATTCGGACATCACCGGCGCGGATGCGTTGGATTTTTCCGCTGGTGGTGATCATGAGGACGTCGTCGCCGTCGTGGACGGAGAGGATGCCGACGACCGGACCGTTGCGGGCCGTTGTTTTGATGTCGCGGACTCCCTTGCCGCCGCGCTTCTGGCGACGGTAACGCATGCTGGAACTGGTCGACGCGGCGGGCTCTTCGTCTCCATTCTCCGGTGCAGCGTCGAGCGACTCGTCTGCATCACTGGGTTGTTCGTCGTCCGTCGGTTCACCATCGAGGTCGCCCGCGCCGAAGGGGGTGCGTTTGCCGTATCCTTTTTCGCAGGCGGTCAGCAGCGAGGTGTCTTCGGTGGCGACGACCATGCCGACGACTTCGTCGCTTTCGCCGAGGCGGATGCCCCTGACGCCTCGGGAGTTGCGGCCCATGCTGCGGGCATCTTCTTCGCAAAAGCGGATGGACATGCCGTGTGTTGTGCTGAGGACGACGTCCTCTCCGCGCGAAACCTTGACGACGTCGATCAACCGGTCATCCTCTTCGAGCCTGATGGCGATGATGCCGCCTTTGAGCGGACGGCTGTAGGCGGAAAGAGGAGTTTTCTTTACGAAGCCGCGTCGTGTGGCCATCAGCAGGGACCGCTGGTCGTCGAACTCGCGGACGTCGATGCAGTCCTGGACGCGTTCGTCCTCGGAGAGCCGCAGCAGGTTAACCAGCGCACGGCCTTTGGCAGTCCGTGCCTGCAGCGGGAGATCGTAGACCTTTTGCCAGTAGACTTTGCCGAGGTTCGTGAAGAACAGCAGGTAGGAGTGCGTACTGGAGACGAAGAGATGTTCGATGGGGTCTTCGTCGTCCGACTTGGCGCCTTTAATGCCTTTGCCGCCCCGGTTTTGTGCCTGGTAGACCGACAGCGGCGTGCGTTTGACGTAACCCCGTTGCGAGAGCGTGACCACCATCGGTTCCTCGGTGATCAGTTCGTCCTTGTTGACGTTGGTCAGTTCTTCGTCGGAGATCTCCGTGCGGCGGGCCGCAGGGAACTTGCGTTTGAGGTCGTCCATATCGTCGCGGACGACGGCGAGGATGTGGGCTTCGTCCGAGAGCAGAAACAAGTGCTCGGCGATGGCGTCCAACAGTTGCTTGTGCTCGCCCTGGAGGTTCTCGCGTTCGAGATTGGCGAGCGAGCCGAGCTGCATGCTGACGATCGCTTCGGACTGATTGGCCGAGAGCGTGTACGCCTCGCGGGTGCCCTGCTCTTCCTGGAAGCGTATGAAGCCTTCCTCGCCGAGGGCGCGGGCGATGAGTCCGGCGGGGACTTCGATCGCCTGCAGGGCGATTTTGGCTTCTGCGCGGCTGGCAGAATTGCGAATCGTGCTGATGACCTGATCGATGTCGATCTGGGCGATCAGCAGGCCTTCGACGGTGTGCTTGCGTTTGCGGGCCTCGGCGAGCAGGAACTCGGTGCGGCGGCGGATGACGGTCACGCGATGCCGGATGAACTCCTGCAGCATTTCCTTGATGGACAAGGTTTCCGGCCGGTTGCCGACGAGGGCGAGCAGGATGACGCTGATGGTCGTTTGCAGCGGCGAGAACTTGTAGAGCTGATTGAGGACGACCTCGCGGTCGGCATCCCGCTTGAGATAGATGTGCAGCCGCACCTGCCAGGTGGGTGTCTTGCGGTCTGTATAGTCGACGACCTTCGAGATGCCTTTGACTCGGTCCTCTCGAATAAGTGCTTCGAGCTTCTCCCGGATGCGGTCGCGGGTTTCGAGATACGGGATTTCCTTGACGACGATGACTTCCGTCTTTTTCTCCGTCTCGAAATCGACTTTGGCGCGCAGCGTGAGGGTGGAGCGACCGGTGAGGTATCCCTGCCGGATGCCCATGCGTCCGCAGATGATGCCGCCTGTGGGGAAGTCGGGCCCGGGCAGGACGTCGATGATCTCTTCGATCCCGGCATCCGGATCGTCAATGAGCAGTTGGACGGTGGAGGCGACCTCGCCCAGGTTGTGGGGGGGGATACTGGTCGCCATGCCGACGGCGATGCCGTTGGAGCCGTTGACGAGCAGGTTGGGGAAGCGTGACGGCAGCACGACCGGCTCGACCCCTTTTTGGTCGTAGGTGGGGACGAAGTCGACCGTGTCGTGGTCGAGGTCGGCGAGCATGTCGGAGGCGGCTTGCGAAAGCCGCGCTTCGGTGTACCGCATTTGAGCGGGACCAAGGCCGGCGATGGAGCCGAAGTTCCCCTGCTTGTCGACGAGCGTCTCGCGCATCACCCATTCCTGGGCGAGGCGGACGAGAGTCGGATAGATCACGCTTTCGCCGTGTGGGTGATAGTTGCCGGACGTGTCGCCGGAGATTTTCGCGCACTTGACCCGGCCGGTATTCGGCCCGAGGTGGAGGTCGTTCATGGCGACGAGGATCCGCCGCTGGGCGGGTTTGAGGCCGTCGCGGGCGTCCGGCAGCGCGCGGCTGATGATCACCGACATCGCGTAGGTGAGATAGCTTTGCTGCATCTCCTCGCGAATGTCCAGCCGTTCGATGCGACCGGTGGGGGGATTGCCGTTTCCTTCGTCAGGGGAAGTATCTGAGGATTCGTCGGGGTTCGAAATGTCGTCAGCCAAGCTTGGAGACTCCTCGTGGTTGAAACATTGCTCTGCCAGCCGTCACAGCGCTGCGTGGCTCGCTGAGTGCCGTCCGAAAAGGATTCAAAGGACGTGGGGAAGTGCCCGGAACCGAGCGGAAACCGGCCGAAAGGCGGCCGCGGATCTCAAAGCGTGGGCAACTCCCTTCATCCCATTCCGGTTGGCATTTTGGCGCGGCGTGCTGACAGGCGGGCGGATGACCGTCTGTTGGCGAAAACCCCTGTTTTTTCAGGGCCAAACTGCCTTGGGTTCGATGCCGGATTGTAGCGAATCGGCCGACGGGCAACAATCGACTCGCGGAACACGTCCGTGGTCCGGATGGGGAAAGACAGAAGCAGTTTTGTCACTCAGATTTGGGATCACACGCCGTGCCTTGTGCTGTCTCGTCGTCCGCGAAACAGAGTTTCGCGACGGTGCGTTCCCAAACGGCGTTTGGGAACGCGGGCGGTGGCCGCCGTTGGCTCCCGGCGAACGCCAATCCAGGGTTGCTGTGAGCCCGGAGGCAACGCCGATGGCGAACCGCCGACATTTCCCCATCGTGAAAAACACGTTTGCCCAGACCCGTCGCTAACGCTTCGGGCTCTGATTCCGGTGACAGGAGCGTTGATCGGAAGAATCGGTTCCGACGCGCAATTCGGAGTGCGAGTGCGTACACTTTGAGCAAGGAATCCTACCTTCCGAAGCACAATGACCACGAATACCGACGCTCACCGCACCCGGCCCTCCCTCGTGGATGACGACGGGACCGCCGTCCAGGACGCTGCCGGAATCGAGCATTCGCGTCAGTTGAGCCAACAGGCCGGCAATCCCCCGCCGCACGTGCCGGGGTATGACGTGCTGCGCTGCCTGGGTGTCGGCTCCTTCGGGTCGGTCTGGTTGGCGCGGGAACTCAACACGGGCCGGCAGGTGGCGATCAAGTTCTATTCGCATCGCCGCGGGATTGACTGGTCGCTGCTCAGCCGCGAGGTTGAGAAACTCGCCGTGCTGTATACGTCGCGGAACATCGTGGGCCTGTTGGACGTCGGCTGGAACCACGATCCGCCGTACTTCGTGATGGAGTACCTGGACAACGGCTCGTTGGCGGCACGTCTCAAGGAGGGACCGCTCCCGGTGGAGCAAGCGGTCCCGTTGGCGAAGGCGATCGCCGGGGCGCTGGTGCATGCCCACGGCAGCGGCATTCTGCACTGCGACGTCAAGCCGGCGAATGTGCTGCTGGACGGCAACCTCGAACCGCGGCTGGGAGACTTCGGCCAGTCGCGACTGTCGGACGACCAAAGCCCCGCTCTGGGGACGATGTTTTACATGGCCCCGGAGCAGGCGGATCTGCAGGCGATCCCGGATGCGCGTTGGGACGTGTACGCATTGGGAGCGCTGCTGTATCACATGCTGTGTGGGCAGGCACCATACCGTAACGAAGCGAGCGAATCACGGATTCGCTCAGCGACGTCTCTCACCGAGCAACTGACGGAGTACCGGCGGATCATTGAGGAGAGCCCCCGTCCGGGCGAGCACCGCAAGCAAAAGGGCGTCGACCGCGTTTTGGCGGACATCATCGACCGTTGCCTGCATCCCGACCCGCAGCAGCGATCTCCCAACGCCCAAGTCGTGCTGGACGAGCTGGAGCAACGTGATCAGGCACGGGCCAAGCGACCGCTGATCCTGCTCGGATTCCTGGGGCCGATTCTGTTCCTATTGGCGATGACATGGATCGCGCAGACCGCAATCCCCCATGTTGTTGAGGCGGCGAAGGCGAACCTCATCGACCGTCAACTGGCCGGGGACGAGGTCGCCGCGGCTGTGCTGGCACTTGGCCTGGAAAACGACCTGATGAACCGTCTCGGTGAACTGGAGCAGCATGCCAACGACCAAAGCCTGCACGAATCTATCCGCAAGGCGAATGAAACGCCGTCGGACCAATGGATGGGGATGTCCTCGCCGCTTGCGCAGTGGCAGCTGGCCGCCGTCGAGCGGCTCGGCAGGGAAGACCGGGCGGCCCTGGATCGAAGTTGGTTTCTCACCAACGCGCGCGGCGACCAGATCGCCCGTTTCCCTGCGGATGCGAAGACCATCGGCAAGAATTACGCGTGGCGTTCGTATTTTCACGGTCATGTCGAGGAGTACCCGCCGGGGACAGACCCAACGGACATCGCTCCTCGCGAAACCCCTGGGATTTCAAGCGCGTTTCGTTCTCAGGCGACCAACCGGTACATGGTGGCATTGGCGGTCCCTGTTTGGGACGACGCGCATACCCGGGTGATCGGGATTCTCGCGAGGACGATCGATCTCCCCGACCTGTTGTCGCCTTGGGAGAAGCGGGTGCGTGGCAAGGCGGACGAAGCGACACGGTTTCTCTCCCTGGTCGATGCCCGAGAAGGCGGGGGCTTTCTGTTGGACCATCAATGGATGACAAGCGAGGTCATGGAGGGCATGTCGGACGAAGAGGTGGCGCAGAAGCTTCGCCTGTCCGACGAGGCGGTCCGCGCGATGCGCGAGTCATCCCGCAGCGAGGATTTTCGTGATCCCATCGCCGAAGCCGGATTGGATCCGACGTACGCGGAAAAGTGGCTGGCGGCGTTTGCTCCCGTCAAAGGGACTGGCTGGGTCGCCGTTGTCCAGGAACGGCGCGAAGAAGCGCTGCAACCGGTGGGGGCTCTGAATAGCGTATTCATGCAGTACGGGATCGCCGCGCTGGTTGTGTTCAGTGTGATGCTGGGGATCCTGTGGTACCTGATTCACCGGGCCTCGGCGTGACTGGAAGTGGGGTGAATGTGGACCGGCGTGTCGCATGTGACGACGGATGTCGCATCCGCAGACGCGGCGTTTGGGATTCTGTGTTCGGTTTGAGTGTTTTTCCGCGTTCCGATGAAGGTTGGTACCCGAATTTGGCCACACATTTGAAATGTGTGGCTAAACTCGATCTCCTCTTGTTGTCATGAGCGAGACCTGCTGCCGTGTTTGAATTGGTTGCCGAAGGTCCCGAGCCGCGTCAACGGTGCCGTTTTGTGCTCGCAGGAAACAAGACATCACTGTTGGGACGCGGAAACGCGGCCGATCTGATCGTGCCATGGGAGCCCCATCTCTCGCATGTCCATGTGGAGCTGACTCAGGAGGGGACGCATGTTGCGATCTCGCCGCGGAAGGGTGCAAATAATCCCGTGTTTGTCGGCGGGGAGCGGGTCGAGTCCCGGCAGCTGCAGCCCGGCGACTTTTTTGTGGTCGGGTCGACGTCGTTTCTCCTCGCTGAGTTGTCCATCAGCGAAGATTCTCCGGGAGAATCGCTGCTTGAGCAGGTGACTTTTGCGCCGGGCCAGCTCCAGCAGGTCCAGTTCGAGGACGCCGACCGGCGGATCGAGGTGTTGTCGCACCTGCCGGAGGTGATTTGGGGAGCGGCCAATCTCAGCGAGCGGGATTCGCGGCTCGTCGGGCTGCTATTGGCCGGCATCCGCACAGCGGACGCGGCCGCTTTGGTCCGCGTGAACGGAAAGGGAACCGTACAGGTCATTCATTGGGACCGACGCAACGAAACGGCCGGTTCGTTCCGCCCCAGTAGCCGGTTAGTGACGGAAGCCCTGCTCAAGCGGCAGCAAACAGTCCTGCACACTTGGGACAGCGGGCAGGCGGGAGATTCCGTGTTTACCGTGACGGCTGATTTTGACTGGGCGTTTTGCACCTTTGTGAACCAGGACCAGGACGGGCCGTGGGGCTTGTATGTTGCCGGGCGGTCGGAACCTCGCAGTCTGGCGGACCGCGCCTCCGGATCGCTCGGTCCGCCCGTGCTGCAAGCCGACATCAAATTCGCCGAACTGGTCGCAGAGATCATTAGTGCGGTCGAACGTGTGAATCGGGTTGAGGGCGATCTCTCGATCCTCCGGCAGTTTCTGTCGCCGCCCATTCTCGCCGCCCTGGAGCAACAGGGAAGCCATCTGGGGCTCAAGTCGGACCTGCTGGAGCCGCGCGAATGTGACGTGACGGTGTTGTTCTGCGACCTGCGCGGCTTCAGCCATCGGGCGGAAGAAGCCGGCGACGACCTGTTGGGGCTGCTCGACCGTGTCAGCAAGGCGCTGGAGGTGATGTCCGGCCGGGTGCTGCAGTATGGCGGGGTGACGGGCGACTTTCTCGGCGACGCGGTGCTGGGCTTCTGGGGATGGCCGTTTGCATCTGAGGATTCGCCGTTGAATGCCTGTCGGGCGGCCCTGGCCATTCGGCGGGCGTTTGTGGAGACGTCGCAGACTCCGGGGCATGTGCTCAGCGATTTCCGCGTGGGGATTGGCATCGCGCGGGGACGGGCCGTCGCCGGCAAGATCGGCACCAGCGACCGCGTGAGCGTGACGGTCTTCGGCCCCGTGGTCAATCTGGCCAGCCGGCTGGAGACGATGACCAAACAGCTGCGCGTCCCCATTCTGCTCGACGAGGCGACGGCGGAAGTCGTTCGCCGTCGGATGGATTCCTCTGACGGGCGGGTGCGCCGACTGGCGCGCGTCTTGCCGTTCGGACTGGAGACCCCGCTCGATGTCCACGAACTGCTCCCCTCCGAGCAGGAGCGTCCCGATCTAACGGTGACGCATATCGAGCAGTACGAACGGGGGGTGGACGCCTTCATCGCCGGAGACTGGGAGGAAGCGTACCATCATCTGCACGGGATGCCCCCCTCCGACCGGGCGCAGGACTTCCTCACCGTGCGAATCGCCGAACACAACCGAGTCGCCCCGGTCGGCTGGGACGGAATCGTACGACTGCCACAAAAGTGAATTGAGAATTGAGAGTGGCGTAAAAAAGGACTGTTAATCGCTGACTGTGACCCACGAGAGACTCACCTCCGCCCCCTGATTTCCGGTCCTCCGACCCCTGCCCCCTGACAACTTGCCCACCATGAGCAGCGCCAACACTGATCGAGACTGGAACGGCCGGTATGCCTCCGGGGAGACGCCGTGGGACTCCGGGATTCCTTCTCGCGAGTTGCTGCGCGTCATCGACGAACACGGCGTCGTGCCGGGGCGTGCGCTCGAATTGGGATGCGGGACCGGGACGAACGCGATCGCACTCGCCCGGAAAGGGTTTGAGGTCACGGCGGCCGACTGTGCCCCGCGGGCCTTGCAAGCCGCCCGCGACAAAGCGGCGGACAGCGGCGTCCTCATTGATTGGATTGAGGCGGACGTGCAGAACTTCGGGGAGGATTGGGAGCCATTCGATTTTGTGTTCGACCGGGGGTGTTACCACTGCTGCCGCCGGGTCGACCTCGCGGGGTACTTGCGAACGCTGAAGAACGTCACCCATGACGGCTCCCGAGTGCTCATCCTGGCCGGCAATGCCAACGAGCAAACCGAACACGGACCGCCGCGTGTGACGGAGGATGACATCCGCAGCGATTTTGCCGGTTCGATGCGAATCGTCTTCATTCGCGAGTTTCGTTTCGAAGATCCCGGCGGCATCGATGGGCCCCTGGGTTGGTCCATCCTGCTGGTACGCGACATCTGACGGACCGCCCGGCCATTGATTGCCCAGTGACCCGATGGGTGGACAGGCGGCGTGCCACCGCGAGAGCCGTCGGTGCCGGATCGCGCCGAATGGCCGGGTTGTTTCGGTTCTAACACTTGAGTCCCGGCTTCGGTTCGGGTTTCGTCACTCATGGCGGATCCTGATTGAGTTGTGTCGGACCGCCTGAGTAGGTTGAATGCGTGTTGTGGCTGGTCGAGCGAGTCTGTCTCGCATTTCGGCCAACAGTCCGGAGAGACTCTTGAATTGTGGCAAACCGGCCGCGCGGGTTGCGGCGTGGCTGTTGATGTGTGAAAACGTACTGCTGCAAGGGCCCTGGCAATGGCGACTGCGACACCGAGTCGGGCGGAGCAATCTTCGGCGAAGCCGGTCTCCCC
Organism: Planctomycetaceae bacterium; assembly: GCA_029259845.1. Lineage (GTDB taxonomy): Bacteria > Planctomycetota > Planctomycetia > Planctomycetales > Planctomycetaceae > JAHBXU01. Next base: position 19,941 of record JAJDEI010000053.1, read on the forward strand.
AAGGGCGCGCATCTCGCCGACGCTCCTCGGATTGGCGGCGGTCGCGCTGGTGGCATTGGGGCACCTGCCGTTGGTGGTGACCTACTTCCGCCGGCTGCTGTTGTTCGATCACTATCAATTCGTGCCACTGGTGTTGATCGGCGTCCCCGCGCTGATGGTCGCTCGCGTGAGAAGCATCCCCCGCTCCGCGTGGCGGCGTGGATTTCCTCATCGTGCGCTATTCATCTCCTGCGGGACCCTCGCGGTCGCGTCGTTGTTTTGCTCGCCCTGGGCGGCGATGGTCTCTCTCGTACTCAGCATGGGGTTGTTGCTCCGGTATTATGCGGGGCCCCATTGGCGCTCGCTGCTTCCGGTCTGGGCGCTGCTGTTGTTGATCATCAGACCGCCGCTCCATTTAGACCTGTCTCTGATTACGACGCTGCAAATCGAGACCTCGAAGGTATCGAGCATCGTGTTGGAAAACCTCGGCGTGAAGCACCTCATGGACGGCAACGTGCTGGTCATCCCGCAACGGCGGTTTTTGGTCGAGGAAGCGTGCAGTGGCATCAATTCGGTGTTCGCCCTGCTGACGGCGTCGGCTTTCTATGCGGTGTTCGTGCATGCGTCCGTGCTGCGGGCCGCGCTGCTGATCGGCAGTGCTGTGTTCTGGGCCTGCTTCATGAACCTCGTGCGGGTCGCAGCAACGATCTTCGCCTTTGAGCAATTGCAGGTCGACCTCGGTGAGGGCCTGGCGCACACCATCGCCGGCATGGTGACCTTCGCGCTGGCCGTGCTGTTCGTCGCGTTCACCGACCAGATGATCCGGTTCTTCCTCGACCCGATCGATGCGGCGTCGATCGAATTCTGGGAGCAGGGGCGGAATCCGTTCGTCCGTTGGTGGAACCGGACCCGTCCGGCAATCGTCGACAATCCCGATAATACGCCGGCAGCCGCCGTGACACCTTCAGCCGTCCCCGCACTGGCCGTCACGACGACGCTTGTGATCGGCGGAATCGCGTTGTTCTCCGCCGGCTGGCAGATGCTGGCCCTGCAGGCGGAAACCAATGACAACGAAGGTCCGGCGGCCATCGCCGCCCTCGAAGCGGATTCGATCCCCGCCGCGCTTGGCGACTGGTCGCAAACAGGATACGAGATCGAACGCCGCAAGAAAAACGCCGTGCTCGGCGATGTCAGCAAGATCTGGACGTACCGGTCGCCGTCGTATTCTGCGATCGTTTCGGTCGACTATCCGTTTCGCGGATGGCACGGATTGGACGCGTGTTATCGGGGGCAAGGCTGGCAAGTCGACGAGTACCGCTCCGTCCCGCTGCCGGTGACGGATGACGGGCGGCGCATCGCCATGACCGAAGCGATCATGCACCGTTCCAGCGGAGAGCGGGCCTTGCTGATGTTCGTGGTGATGGACCGCCGGGGGCGGCCGCTGCATGACCCGGCGATCGGTTCGTTCGCCCGACAGATGGCCCATCGGACGGTGGAGCGGCTCAAGCGGCCCCTTGCCCTCCGTTTTCCCGAACTGGCACCGAGCCAGGGAGTCACCACGCAACTGCAAATGCTCATTGCATCGGACGGCGACCCCATCACGTCCGCCGTGCGAGACGAGGCACGCGAGCATTTTGCCACATTGCAGGCCCAGTTGTCCGAACGGCTCGCAGCGGATGACAAGGCGGCATCGGAAGGAGGGCGGCCATGATCGGCCAAAACGACGAGTTTCAACAGGAACGACTCGGCCTGTTCGGTTGGGTTCACGAAGCGATCCACTTCGTCGGACTGTGGTTCGTCTCGCGCTCCTTCTGGATGTTGTTGCGGGGACTGCCGGCGCTGGCGGTGTTTGTGGCCATCCCGGCACTCGCCCTCTGGGGTCGCACAACGGCCAACCGGGAAGCGATGAAAAACAGCTATCTGCGGGCAGCGATCAAGGCCTCTCAGGCGGAGGACTTCGACGCGGCCGCGCTGTGGAACCGGAAGTTGCTCACCTTCAATCCGTCCGATCGGGACGCCCGCTTTCGTCTGGCCGTGGCGGTCGAAGCGGGGGGCGATGTCGAACGCGGACGGGAAATCCTCAAAAAACTGACGCCGCAGGATGGCACCGGTTACGTGCCCGCCCACTTCTATCTCGCCAGCCGGGCCATGCAGGATTCCGCAAAGGCCACCGCCGAGGACATGCGGTCGGCGGCATGGCACCTCACCAAGGTCTTGGAACAGGAACCGGATAACATGCAGGCCCGGGATATGATGGTCCGGCTGCAAATCCATCGGCGGGAACTCGAAGATGCGGCCTTTCATCTGTCCAAGATGGTCTCCAAACATCCCGAGCTGCATCTCATGCTCGCCGGTCTCTATCAGCAACTGGGAATGAAAGACGCGGTCGCCGCCCAGGCACGCCAGGCCCGCGTCCACTTCGAGCGGCTGCGTGAGGAGAATCCGGACGAGGTCCAACCGATCATTCGGCTCGCCGAAGCCTACGCCATCACTCACAACTTCGCCGATGCGGAGCAGTTACTGGCCGAACATCTCGCCAAGAACCTGGATGTCGACGAAGCCAAGCTGGCGCTGCTCAAACTCGCGCTGATCGAAATCGACGTTGAACTCAAACGGGTTGAGCCGAACTGGCCGCGCGTGGTCACGCTCCTCGAGCGATCGCTGGGCGCCGGGCCCGCCCAGGAGTACGTTCTCGCCCGCGTGGCGCTCGTTGCCGGTCGCTTTCACGGCGCCGAGACCGACCACTTGCGGCAGGTGCTGGAGGAGGCTCTGGCCGACGGGCGGGCGCCGGCCGTCTGTCATTTGCTGCTGGGCACGATGCTGGGCCAAGGCGGCCAACTCGACGAGGCCATTCAGCACTTGCGAGCTGCGCAGCAGGTGTTTCCCGATAACCCCGTCGTGCTGAACAACTTGGCCTGGTATCTGACAAAGACCGATCCCCCCCAACTCGAGGAAGCGTTGGAGCTGGCAGAACTGGCCGTCCAGAAAGCGCCCCGTTTGCTGGAGGTCCGCGAGACCCGCGGGCAGATTCTGGCCGAACTCGGCCGCTACGAACAAGCCCTGCCCGACCTTGAAGCGGCCCTCAGCATGCGCACCGTCGAAGCGAGCTTGCACCAAACCCTGGCCCAGGTTTATGAACAGCTTGGCAATACCGAGATGGCCGCCCGTCACCGTCAACTCGCCGCAAAGATGCAAGAATAGTGGTGAGTGGCAATGGGGGTCAGTGGCAAAGGTGAGGGGTGGTCGGATCGTGTTGACCTTCAGCCGATCTGTTTTCCAGGAGAATTCGGGGTAGCACCGGTTGTCCCAACCGGTGCCGCGCAGCGGCAGGAAGCCTGTCCTTCACCCTGAGGCTTCTTGTTGCGTTGCGACACGGGTTGAGACAACCCGTGCTACCCACTACTGTTCTCCGTTCCCCATTCCGAATTCCCCATTCCACTGCCGCCATGCCCCGCCTTTCCGTCAACGGTATTGATCTCCACGTCGTCGACCGTGGCACCGGTCGGCTGCTGCTGCTCGTCCACGGCTTTCCGCTCGATCACAGCATGTGGCACGGGCAGATCGGCCAATTCGCCGCCACCTGCCGCGTGATCGCCCCGGACCTGCGCGGCTTCGGGCAGAGCCCCGTCACTGACGAGCCGGTCACGATGGCGACCTATGCCGACGACCTCGCCGCCCTGCTGGATGCCCTGAACGTCACCGAGCCGGTCTGCTTCTGCGGGCTGTCGATGGGAGGCTACATCGCCTGGGAGTTCGTCGCGCGGCACCGACACCGTCTCGGCTCGCTCATCCTTTGCGACACCCGCGCCGCCGCCGACAACGAAGCAGCCCGCCGCACCCGCGAACAAGCCGCCCGCCGCGTTCTCAAGGAGGGCCCCGACTTCCTCGCCGACGGCATGATCGACAAGCTATTCGTCAAGAGCACCCGCGAGCAGCACCCGGAGATCATCACCCAAACACAGCAGGTCATCCGCAGCACCTCCCCGGTCTCAATCGCCGCCGCCTCCCGCGCGATGGCCGCCCGCCCCGACGTCACCGGCCGTCTCCCCGACATCGACGTTCCCACCCTCCTCCTCGTCGGCCAACACGACGCCATCTCCCCCCCCTCCGAAATGCGCCGCATCGCCACCGCTCTGCCCCATGCCACCTTCGTCGAAATCCCGGACGCCGGCCACATGGCCCCCCTCGAACGTCCCGACGCGGTGAACGCAGCCATCGAATATTTCCTGGCCGAGATTCGTAACCTCAATTAGCCGCCGAGCTTGCTCGCCGCGCTGTGGTGAGGGCGTACCTGACGGGTGGCGGGTGGCGGGTGGCGGGTCGGCACGTGGAATGACGAAATCCCCACCGAGCACGGGGGCCGTGTCGCCGGTTTCTGGAATCTTCACGGCCCCCGTGGCCGGAGCGACTTCGTCATTCCACGCCCCCATGCGCCCCCGCCACCCGTCGCCACGCTGCGACCAAGACGCACCCGACGGAATCACTCGTCCTCGTCCGGCGTGTCACCGAAGGCGATGTCGTCTCCGCCAAAATCCATGAACCCTCCGTCGTCGGTCTCGTTCGGACCAACGCTGTAGAGCAGGAAACCGCCGTCGGTGAGTTCGTACTTCAACGGGTCGCCCGTGAACGGATCGAGCGGGACGGCGTCGAGATAGTCCGGGACAAGCGACTCCAACTCGGGCGGGTAGTGGTCGAAACCAGCGTGGTACTCGGCCAGTGCGTAACCGTACTCGGCGAGCGCGACGCGTGTCGCCGTTCCGTCCGTCACAGCGATCAAGGTGTCGGTTTCCGGCAGAAGTATCTGCGGGACGATGTCGGCATACCATTGTCCGGTCACGGAGGGGTTGCCGACGATTTCTGCAATCACGAGATGGTCGCGGGCAGTGGCTGCGGCTTTCGTTGATCGGGATTCAATCCGTTTGAGGGCTGCGATGCGTGCACGGTAATCCGGCAACCGAAGGGCGGTGACAATGTCGTCGAATCCTTTGTTGACCGCTCGCAGCGCCGGGTTGGGGTCGAAGCGGCGAGGCATGGGGTCGTCGCGAAATGCAAGCTGATCGGGAAGCCTGCCGCGATGAACGGTGTCGATGTAGCTGAGTGCACAGAACCTCTCGGTCTTGTTGACGATTTCAACCGGGTCACAGAACTCAGGAAGCAGCAGGAACTCTTTCCGAAATCTCCGCGCCTGTTCGTCGGCCAGACGATTGGACAGAATGATCGCCCCGTCACAAGACATGGCCATTGAATCCAATGCCTTGGCAACAAGCGCACCGATGCACGTCGGGTGCTGAGACACCAGCCGCGCGAACCGATGGCAGGCCAGCGTGTCCCGAAATGCGGCCTCCAGATCTCCCTGGCCGAGTTCGTTCATCGCCCGGACGAGCAGGAGCCTCGCCGCACCTCGACAAAGGTTGACAGCCGGCAATGCCCACGCGAAGTAACCGGAATCCGCCGGGTCGATCACCACGGGGGGATAATACGACGGCTTGCCGCTCGCGGAGAGGATGTGCTGGAGCGGCTCCTTGTTTCGCTCCAGCCACTCGGCGACCAACGGGAACTCGTCAGCAGTCCAGGCCCGTGTCTGGGCCTCGTCGAACGTGCGCTTGGCTGCTCGCCCCTCAGCCGTGCGGTATTCAATCCCGATTTCCTCAAGAAAGTCATAGAAGTCGAGGAACACGTCTCCCGACGCCGCTGATGAAATCCCCAGCCGATCCAGGTATTCCTTCCGGATGTACGAGTGGACCTTGTCGCGGTCGAAGGCACGGATGATGTCGACGACGGCGTTCTCTTCCGGGACAACCCCCTCCGACCACTCCGCATCAACGACGGCGGCATAGTCGATCATGCCGTCCGCACGCACCGGACCGTCCAGGACGGTCGTTTCCGGTCCGATCACCACCCGCGTCGGGATCAGCTCCGCAATTCCCCGCAGCAGCACCAGCACGATCACAAACCCGGCCAGCAGCCAGCGCGGCCGCAGCAGCGCGGCCCAGTGAATCGTTCGCGTTTCGTGGGCGTAGGAATCACTCATTCTGTCCGTTCCGGTTGCGAGGCCGTGTTGACATTCAAACGGCCCGTTATTGACGGGAAGTCAGGGTAGCACCGGTTGTCCCAACCGGTGCCGCGCAGCGGCAGGAAGCCTGTCCTTCACCGATGTTTCACTCAGAGGCTTCTTGTCGCGGGGCGACACGGGTTGAGGCAACCCGTGCGACCCTTCCTGAATGTCAGCACGACCTACCGACTTTGACGAGAGTGGATAGCCTCACTCACCGTCCACTTCTTCGTCCGGCGTGTCGCCGAAGGCGATGTCGTCCCTGTTGGCCATGCCGTCCATGATCCCGCCGTCGTCGATGCTGTTTTTGCCGACGCTGTAGAGCAGGAACCCGCCGTCGGTCCGTTTGTACTTCAGCGGGTCGCCCGTGTAGGGGTCGAGCGGGACGGCGTCGATGTGGTTCGGCACAAGTTCCTGGAGTGTTTCAGGAAACGTTTCCTGCTCCGCTCGAAACTCCGCAAGGGCATATCCGACGTCGGTGAGGGTCAGCCGAATCGTCCGTCGGTCCTCGGCGATCGCGGCTTGTTCGAATGCCGGCGTCAGTAAGCCGACGAGTATGTTTCCGATTTCCTCGCTGACCACTCCTTTCGCCTGCACGAGCAGTCGCAGCCACATCTCCGGTTTGCGATGATCTGCTTGTTTCATGATCGCTTCGTCAAGGTCCGCGAATGCTTGTGCACGGTCGACCGGGTCGGACAGCTTGAGAGCGGTGACCGACTCGTCGTAGGCGTCGTTGAAACGACGCAGCGCCGGATTCGGGTCAAGTCCCATCAGCATCAGTTGCGGCGGAACTTCCGTTTCGATCACACGTCCGGAAAACGAAGCGAGGATCATGTCGAGCGACATCAGCCGTTCGCCGCGGTCGACGACATCGACGATCGTGCGGGGAGGCGGCAGTGCCTGCAAACGTTGACGGTACTCGGCAGCCTGGTCTGCAGTTAACGAGCCATCAAGGACAATTGCGGCGTCCCCCTGTTTCGCGATTGCCTCTAACGCGATTGCGATGAACGACCCGATGAGCGTCGGGTGCTCGGAGACGAGCCGCCCAAGACGGTGGCAGGCGAGGGTCAACTCAAACGCCCGCTCGACGTTGCCGCGCCCCAATTCGAGCATCGCCTGCGCCAACAGCAGGCGGGCAGCCGCGCGTGACTTCTGCTCCGTCGGCATGAGGGCGTTGAGTAAGGCCGAGTCATCCGGCGGCACGAGCGGCGAGAAGTAGCGCGGACGGCGGGACGCATCGAGGATCGCCTTTAACGGTTTTTGATTGACATCGAGCCATGCGGCGACTTCCGGAAATTCGTCCGGCGTCCAGGGTCGCTCTTGGGCGGAACGCTGCTGTTCTTTCAACTCCTCAATCCGCTCAGTGTTCGCCTGCCAGGTCAGGCCCTGGGATTCGAGGAATTCGCGGAACTCGACGAGATAGTCTGCCTCCAGTGGCGGGACCGGGATGCCGAGCCGTGTGAAGTACGCCTCGCGGGTCTGCTCGTCAACGATGCCCGGGCCGAAGGCGCGGAGCAGATCGACCGCTGCGTTCTGGTCGGGGGTGACGCCCGCTTCCCATTCCTCGTTGATCGCGGAGGCGTAGTCGATCGTGCCGTCGTCCCTTAGCGGACCATCGACGAACGTCGTCTCCGGACCAATGATGACCGGCGTCGGGATCAGCTCGACCGCCACGCGGAGGACGATCAGAACCGTCAGCGCGAGTCCGACCAGCCGTTTGCCGGTCAGCCAGGAGTGCTTCGGTTCCAGGTCCGCAGACGACGGATCCGCAGGCAACGACTCAGCAGACGATGGTTCAGACATCACGTCGTCCTCCGGCAATGGTCCCGGTTGTTCAATCGCCGGTTCTTGTGACTACGTCATTCGTTGTGACAGGGATCAGGAAATTCGTGAGAAACGTCGGCCCCATGGTGGTTTGCCCGACCATCAGAGCCTGTCCGGATACTGCGGGAGCGTTTTTCGGGAGCCTCGCCCTCCCATCCGTTGCCACAATTCAAGTGTCGAATTTCCGGACAGGCTCTGAATGTGTTTGACCGGCAGGAATCGGAGTCTCGTCGAAGCCACCTTGATGGAATTCCGGATCAGGAGTCGCCGCGAAGTGCGGATGCTTCAGTTGCACACGGCGACGCGGCAGGGGCGTGTTTGTTCCGCGTAGGCGACGGCGTCGTTGATTTCTTCGAGCGGAAAAGATCGTTCGACCAGCGAGGCGAACGGAAAGTCGGCGTGATGGGCCGTCAGAAACCGGAGCGCGGCGGCGAGGTCGCCGGGGGTGTAATTGTGGACCCCCTCAATGCGGATCAGACGCCGCACGATCTGTTCCGGATCGAATAGCACGGCTCCGGCGGGGGCGACGGAGCCGACGAGGACGAGACGCCCGCCGATGTCCAGCAGTGGAAGTGCCGCTTCGACGGCGTCCGCCGATCCGGACATCTCAAAGATCACATCGACGCCGTCGCCACCTGCGATTTGTCGCAGTGCTGATGAACGGTCCTCACGGCTGTTCGCCCCACCGATCGTATCGGTGGCACCGAAATCCGTCGCCCGTTTGAGACGCTGCGGGTCGGGATCGCAAACGATGACAGAGGCCGCACCGCTGACGGAGGCCATCGCTGCGGTGGTCAGGCCGAGCATGCCGCCGCCGAAGATGAGCACGCTGCGATCGTGTAACTCCCCGGCGGCGCGGCAGGCGGCCGCTACGGTTGAGGTCGCACAACTTGCCGGACAGGCTTCAAGGTCGGAGAGCGCGTCGTCCACCTTGATGATCGCCGTGCCGCGGACGAGATGACAGAACTCCGCCAGTCCGCCGCTGAGCGGATGACGCTCCAGCGGTTCGTGACCGTACTTGAACAACGTCCGGCACTTCTGCGGGATACCGCGCCGGCAGTGGTCGCACTGCGAACAAGAAGCGGCCACGCTCCACGTCACACGGTCTCCCTCGTTGAGAGCATCACCGTTGATGTCACGCGGTGGCGAGCCGTCGTGCAGTTGGAAGATGGTTCCCACGATCTCGTGTCCCAGGATTGTGGGGACCGGGACTGTGCGAGTGCCGCGGATCGAGTGCAGGTCGCTACCGCAGATCGTGCAACAGGTCACGCGAACGAGCGCTTCTCCCGGCTGCAACTCGGGTCGTGGAAAACGCTCGATCCGTAACGGCTGGCCGGGAGCGGTGAAGACGGCGGCTTTGATGGGCATGAGGGCACGCTTGGGAGCTGTTTGGGTTTCTGGAGGTTCTGGGGGCGGGAATGTCGAATGTCGAAATCAGAATGACGAAGGAATTCCGAATGAGAGAAGCCCGAAAGAAACCGAGAGGACACGCCTGTCATCCCGCATGAGGCGACGGGTGGCGGGGGCGCGTTGCTATGTGGATCAACGAAACCCCTCCGATCCGGGGGCGATGAACGATCCACTCAACAACGACACCGCCCCCGTGACCAGAGCGCCAAGGCCGCCGGATGGTGCAACAGCGCCCCCGCCACCCGTTGCCGTCCCGATTCGAGATTTGGGAATTTGGCATTCCTTCGTCATTTTGAGTTCGAGTTCGAGTTGGCAGCCTCGACATGCAGTGAACGCCCAGACGCACACCGCTCACCCTCCCTCCCAGGCGGGTTCAACCGCCGGCTGCGGGAGCCGTCGGGCGAAGTACCAGCCGGCGAGGACGATTGCAAACAGGGACATCGCGGCGATCAGCAGCGACGTCGTCAGAAAGAAGTCGAGCACATTCTCCCGCTCCGGACGAAATGTGCGAACAGCCAGCACGCCCACGTAGCCGAGGTATCCGGTCGAATCGGCGACATACATCAAGAATCCCAGGTTGCCCGGTTCGCGTGTCGCGGCAATGAACCGCTCAAACACCGTTGTGTGGAACGCCACGTACGGGATGTACAGCGCGATGCCGGAGATCACCATGAACGAAAACGGCCCCAACTGCCCCGTCGCCTGCATGACGGCTCCCAGGACCGTCAAACCGAAGCCCGCACCGATGATCAACAGTGCTGCGAAAAATGCAGTCCGGTTCTGCTTGATCCAGATGGCTCCCGCATTCAGCGAGATGACCGACAGCATCACAAGCAACTCGGACTGAGCGAAGACCTCGGGTTTTCCGTTCTCGCCGAGGTCGCGCCAGATTTCGACGGCGAAGTCGTCGCGGATGCTGCGGATGACGGTCAGCGCGACGTACACCACGACCAACAGCGACAGTCCGCCGGCGTATTTCCGAAAAAAAGCCCAGCGGGCCTCCCGGTTCATGGGGACGCGCTCGCTTCGCGCAGCAATGTCTTCCGGATTCGGAGGGGGAATCTGCCGCAGCATCCAAACCGAGACCAGCAACGGCGGGACGAAAATCAGCCCGGTCAGCACGGGCATCCAGTATTCGCTGACATGGAGATTGAGAACCAGAATCCGCCCCACGGACTTCACCACTCCCGACGAAAAGATGAAGCTCGCACAAAGACCGGCGGTGAGCGCTTCGGTCACCCGGCGTCCTTCCAGAAACGCCAGCACCAGTCCGAACACCATCCCCAACGGCAAGCCATTGAGAAACAGAAACACGAAGTTCCACGGCGGCGGCACGATCGCAAACGCCAGCAAGGCCAGTTCGGCAGCCCCGATCAGCCCCAGAATTGCCACCCCCCGCCTGCGAGGACCGATCTCCGAGACCACCTTGACGCCGATGAACTTCGAGATCGTATAACCCAGCACCTGCGAGATGATGAGCACCGTCTTGTAGTCCATATTGCCGAGCGTCGTCTCCGCGTACATCCCCGCCGTGAACGGCCTGCGGAACGCATACATGCAGAAGTACGTGCAGAACGCCGCGACGATCGTCCACGACGAGAACATCAACGGCCCCTGGCGGCTGAGCCATCGTTGCACCCGACCGGGTTTCGCGGCATCGGTCATGCGTCACTCCGAAACAACTCGATTCGCCGGCTCCGCCAATTCTGTCAGCGAACGTCGAGGACTGGTCACAGATCGTGACGCACAGCCTATCGCGCTGTCCAAGTGAAGGGACAGCCAACCGAGTCGCCAAATGAAGATCTGACGAAGACCGCCTCGTCGGTTGATTGCGTTTGGAGCCATCTGCTTTAAACTCGAAAGCCGATCGGCTCCCGATTTACACCAACGTTATGCGAACGCGAGAAAGCTCTGCCATGCTCCGATTCACGACCGGATTCGCCGCCTTGTCCCTGCTGTGCGGCATCATCACCGTCTGGGCGAACGATTCCTCTGCGACGTCGTCCACTTTGGCGCGGGGTCTCGTCTTTCACGACGCCAACGGCAACGAAACTTACGACGCGGGTGACCGGCCGTTGCCCGGTGTCCGGGTGTCGAATGGGCATCAGATCGTCACGACCGATGGCAACGGACAGTACGAACTGCCGGTCGACGACGACACGATCCTGTTCGTGATCAAGCCGCGCGGCTGGCGGACCCCGCTCAACGAGGAAAACCTGCCACGGTTTTTCTACATCCATAAACCGCACGGGTCGCCCGCATCGAAGTTCGCCGGTGTCGAGCCGACCGGGCCGCTGCCGGAGTCGGTCGATTTCCCACTCACGCCCCAGAGCGAACCGGAACAGTTCAAGGCCATTCTCTTCGGTGACACGCAGCCGCGCGATCAGAAAGAAGTCGATTGGATCGCGCATGACGTCGTTGAGGAGTTGATGGACACCGATGCGTCGCTGGGTGTCACGCTGGGGGACATCGTGTTCGACGATCTGGACGTCATGCAGCCGCTCAACAAGACGATCGCGCTGTTGGGGATTCCGTGGTACAACGTGATCGGCAATCACGACATTAACCTCGACGCCCAGACGCGGCGGCACGTCAACGAGACCTTCGAGCGAGTTTACGGTCCATCTTACTATTCGTTCGACTACGGTCCCGTGCACTTCCTTGTGCTGGATAATATCGAATGGAAAGTCGACCCCGCGACCGGCAAAGGGGGCTATAACGGCGGCATTGGGGAGGAGCAACTCGTCTTTATTAAAACCGACCTCGCGCAGATCCCGGAGGATCAGCTGGTCGTGCTGATGATGCACATCCCGTTGACCGACACGCAGGACCGGCACGGCTTATATCGCCTCATCGAACAGCGGCCTTTCTGCATTTCGATTTCTGGTCACACGCACCACCATGAACACGTATGGATCAAGCACGAGGATGGCTGGCGCGGCCCTAAACCGCACCATCACATTATTAACGTGACCGTTTGCGGAAGCTGGTGGAGCGGCGCCCCCGACGAGCGCGGCATCCCCCACACAACAATGGCGGACGGCGCTCCTAACGGCTACTCGATCATGAGCTTCAACGGCACCGATTATGCCCTCGACTTCTACGCCGCCGGCCGCTCCCCCGGCTACCAGATGGAGATCGACGCCCCCGAAGCGGTCAAACAATCTCAGACGGCCGATACGGCCGTGTTCGTTAATGTGTTTAACGGCTCCGAAAAGACGGCTGTGGAAATGCGGGTCGGTAATGGCGATTGGCAGGCGATGGAGAAGACGTTCATTGTCGATCCGAAGTTTCAACGGACCTTCGATCGCGAAGCCGCCCTGCTTGAAGTGAAAGCCGACTGGCGGAAGCTCCCCAAACCGAAAGCGTCGAGCCATCTGTGGCGGGCGAACCTCCCCGCCGATGTGCCCGCTGGCACAGACCGCATCCAAATCCGTGCGACCGACGAACGGGGGCGGGTCTTCCACGGCGAGCGGATCATTCGCGTGGACGAATAAAACGACTTCGTCGCGATGGTTCGCTTCTCTTTCGTTGCATGCCATTGTGGAGCCGCCATGACCATCAACCAGTCTGTCTTCGGGCTGTTGTTGTTCGTGCTTGTCGCCAGCCAGGTCGTGGCCCTTGCTGACGAGCCGCGGAAACCGCCGAATATCGTGTTCATTATTGCAGATGATCTGCGGTTCGATCTGCTGGGCTGCAACGGGCACCCGCACGCCCTAACCCCTTACATCGACCGTCTCGCTCGGGAAGGAGCCAACTTCACGAATTGTTTTGCGACGACCTCCCTCTGTTCGCCAAGCCGCGCAAGTTTCTTGACGGGGCTGTACCCACACAACCATCGGATCATCAATAACGATGCGCAAGGGCTTGACGTCGTCAGCCACCGCTTGATGACGTTTCCCCGGGTGTTGCGAGAAGAGGCGGACTACCACACCGCCTTCATCGGCAAATGGCACATGGGGTTTGACGACACCCGCCGGCCGGGATTCGATCACTGGATCAGCTTCAAGGGACAGGGGCAATTCATCGACCCGGTCGTGAACGTCAACGGGCAGCGTCAACAGACCAATGGCTATCTGACCGACTTGATCACGAAATGGGGCGAGGAGTTCTTACTGCAGGATTTCGACCGTCCATTCTGTCTGTATCTCTCGCACGAAGCGGTGCACGCGCCGTTCCTTCCGGCCGCGCGGCACGAACACCGATATGCCGACGTGCCTGTCGACACACCTTCGGTCGCCCCCGACGCTCTGCGCGGCAAGTTCGCCTTGACGCGGCCACTGCCGGAGTCCGCTCTTCCGAATTGGTTCAACCTCGCCGACGCCAGTCCGGAGCCGGGCGAGCCGCGGCGCGGGCGGCCCAACGACTTGGAATCGTTGGTACGCGACCAACTCCGTTGCCTGGCAGCTGTCGACGAAGGTGTCGGACGAGTTTACGACGTGCTCAAACGCAAGGGCATTTTGGATGAGACCGTGATCGTCTTGACGAGCGACCAGGGTTACCTGCACGGCGAGCATGGCCTGTATCGTGACAAACGCTGGCCCTACGATCCCTGCCTGCGGATTCCGTTTTTGTTGCGTTATCCCCCGCTCGCGGCCCCGCAAACGTCTGTCGCCAACATGGTCCTCAACATCGATATCCTGCCAACGATTTTTGATCTCGCTCACGTGCCGGACCAGGCACGCGTCGACGGGATGTCACTCGTTCCCCTGCTTCGCGATCCGGACACCCCTTGGCGCGAGTCGTTTCTATTCGAGTACTTCGTCGAGAAAGTGACTCCCCGCTGCCCCACCTACTTCGCCGTCCGCACCCAAGATTGGAAATACATCCACTATCCCGGCTTGCAGGGGATGGATGAACTGTACCACCTCGGCGACGACCCAGACGAACATACAAACTGCATCGCCGATCCGAACTGTCAGGAGGCGCTCACACACATGAGGGCAGAACTCGCGCGTCTCAACCGGAAGACACGGAACCCTTTCCCGATGGATGTCGCGACACGTGATTCAGAACCCGCACGTGGCGGCAAGTGATGCCAGTGCAAGATCACGGTGTCGCGTCTATTGGAGAGGCGTTGCGGAGGAGGTGCTGTTGCGATTGGGGAATTCGGTCATAGCGCAGCTCACCGCCAATAAGTCTCATCAGGGGGCCGCGTCCTCCGGCAGCCGGTGATTCGAACAGGTAGTCCGAGGGCGGCTGCGGGTAGTCCGGAACTTCAGTCGCCATTTGGTCAAACACGGCCTTGAGACGTGTCACAATGTGCGGATGATTTGCGGCGACGTTGTGTTGCTCGCCGGGGTCGGTGTCCAGATTGAACAGCATCATGGGCCGGGGAGCATCGCCGCCGGTCACTCCGGGGTACTGCGTCGGTTTCGCCTGCTCGAAAGGGGCGAGGAGAGTGACGCCGTCGGGACCGCGGGGGTCGACCCAATTGGCCCGTTCTTCCGGCGACAGATGGTGGAATCGGGCCGGTCCGGGACTGCGGACATGCAACTTCCAGGGGCCGGATCGGATCGTCGCCAGCCTCCCCCCTTGCATGCTGAACACCGCATCGTGCGGGCTGGGAGCGGCGGCGTTTTTCAGCAGGGGCATGATGTCCCGCCCGTCGATTGTGCGGTCATCGGGGACCGGCACGTCCGCCAAGCGGCAGATGGTGGGCAGCACGTCGATGGATGCTGCGGGCGAATGGTTCGCGACACCCGCCGGAACGGTGCCGGGCATGCGGGCGATGAACGGCACGCGGAAGCCGCCCTCCCAGGTCTTGCCTTTCATGCCCCGCAGCCCGCCGGTCGACCCGCCGTACCACGGCCCGTTGTCCGAGGTGAAGATCACGAGCGTCCGCTCCTGCAGGTGCAGCTCCTTCAGCTTATCGAGCACGCGTCCGATCTCCGCATCGAGTTCGGCGATGACGTCTGCATACAGATCGTCCGGCGTCTGGGGTGTATAGAAGTTGTCCGACACGGCGAGCGGCTTATGCGGCATGGCGTGCGGGAGATAAATGAAAAACGGCTGCTCCGCGTGTTGTTCGATGAACTTCAGCGTGCGGTCGGTGTACCTTCGGGTGAGTGACGCCTGAACGACTGGGTATTCGACGACCGTCTCGTTTTCGACCAGTTGCACCGGAAACATGTCGTTGGAGTACAAGATGCCGAAATACTCGTCGAAGCCTTGCGTCCGCGGCAGCCACTGCGGCTTATGACCCAGATGCCACTTCCCATAGGCGGCGTTTGCGTAACCGGCAGGTTTGAGCAATTCGGCAATCGTCAGTTCCGACCGCGGCAATCCGAAGTTCGACGCCCCCGCATCCGGAGCCGGATTGCGAACAACCGAATGCCGAAACGGGTAACGCCCCGTGAGAATGGTCCCCCGCGAGGGGGCGCAATACGGCGTCGGCACGTAGAAGCTGGTGAGCATGGCCCCTTCGGCCGCCATCCGGTCCAGTCGCGGCGTCTCAAAAGGGCAGTCCGGGTTGAAGCACCCGACGTCGCCATACCCCAGATCGTCGGCAAAAATCAGGACGACATTGGGACACTCGACAGCCCCCGCCGGCCGGGCGATGACCATGACCAATAGCAACAGGAAAAGAGATCGACTCGCCTTCATGGTCCGAGCGCTCCATTGAGTTGTCCGTGGGGCTCATCCCTCAACTGCGGTCCGGGCCGCACATCGGGGGCCGACCGGCGGGAACACCCCGATCGGTGTCGAGTCCAGAATAGCGTGTCAACACTCTTTTGGGTGACAGGGGCATCAGAGATTCTTGGCACTTCGGAATTTGACGGTCATCAACTGGTGTCGAGCACGGACTCGCACGGGCTTTCCACAACAATGTCGGGCCCCTGCCGACTCTGCTGGGGGCCGTCGACAGGACCCGCTACACTGATGCCCATCTCGCAACAGGCACCAGGACTTGGACAGGAGACCCACCATGGACGACGACATCCCCTACCTGCTGCTGACTCCCGGACCCTTGACCACCACCCGGTCCGTCCGCCAAGCCATGCTGCGCGACTATTCGACGTGGGACGTTGACTACAACTCCCTTGTCAACGACGTGCGGCGACGGCTCACCCGGCTGGCGAGCGACTCGGACGAGTTCACCACCGTCCTGATGCAAGGCAGCGGCACCTTCTCGGTCGAAGCGACGGTGGGCTCGGTCATCCCGCCGGACGGCTGCCTGTTCGTGGTCAACAACGGTGCCTACGGCAAGCGGATCATGGCAATCGCCCAGCGGCTGCAGATCGCCACGGTTGAAGCCGCGTTCCCGGAAACCGAACCGCCCGACGTCGCCGCCATCGACACCCTCCTTCGGCAGCACCCGGAAGTGACGCACGTCGCGATGGTCCACTGCGAGACGACGACCGGCATGCTCAACCCGGCGGCTGAGGTCGGTGCGTGTGTGAAGCGGCACGGCAAACAGTTCATCCTTGATGCCATGTCCACATTCGGCGGCATGGCCTTGTCGATGGAGTCCGAGTCGGCCGACTTCCTGATTTCCTCGGCCAACAAATGTGTCCAGGGGGTGCCCGGCTTCGGCTTCGTCATCGCCCGGAAGACCGAATTGGAACGAACCGAGGGCTGGGCAAGGTCCCTGAGCCTCGACTTGTATGACCAATGGCAAACCATGGAAGCCGGCGGCGGCAAATGGCGTTTCACCTCGCCGACACACACCGTCCGCGCATTCGCACAAGCTCTCGATGAACTGGAACAGGAGGGAGGCGTCACCGCCCGCCAGCAGCGGTATACGGCCAATCAACGTCGGCTCGTCGCCGGCATGCGCGCGTTGGGCTTCGAGACCCTGCTGCCCGACACCCTGCACTCGCCCATCATCACCTCCTTCCTGTTCCCCACCGCGTCGTTCGATTTCCAACAGTTCTACGACGACCTCAAGGCCCGCCGCTTCGTGATCTACCCCGGCAAAGTCACCAACGCGGACACGTTCCGGATCGGCACCATCGGCAACGTGCACCCGGCAGACATCGATGAACTCCTGAACGCGATCGGCGAAGTCCGCACGGCATGTTGAAAGGCAGGCCGGGTTCCCGCCTGACGGGCGCGGCTCTGATTGCATACCTCCGGTCGCACGCCATCATGCAGGCGCAGCCACTCGACGAAGAGGGAGCGATCACTCTCCCTGCCGCATGGCTGCCACTTCCTTGTATCGAAAACAACCGACTTCGTGGTCGTTGACCAGGCCGACTGCTTGCATCAAGGCGTAGCCGATGGTCGGTCCGACGAAGCGAAAGCCGCGCCGCTTCAGGTCTTTGCTCAGGAGGCGTGACTCGGCCGTTTCAGCGGGAATCTCGTCGAGTGACTTCCAGCGATTCTGTTGCGGCGTCTCGTCGACGAACTGCCAGAGGTACCCAGAGAAACTGCCGAATTCCTTCTGGACCTTCAGGAACGCTTTCGCGTTGTTAATCGTCGATTCGACCTTGAGGCGATTCCGCACGATCGACGGGTCATCGAGGAGCCGCTCACGCTTGGTTGCCGAGAACCGGGAAACCTTCTTCGGATCGAACCCGGCAAACGCGCGGCGATAACCGACCCGCTTCTTGAGGATGGTCGTCCAACTCAGGCCGGCTTGTGCTCCTTCGAGCGTCAGCATCTCAAACAGGTGCACATCGTCATGGGACGGCACGCCCCATTCGGTGTCGTGATACTCGACGTCCAGCGGATGCCCGTCCGCCCACGCACATCGTTTCATGAAATCCTCAATTCGTACGCTGCGAATGGTGTTTGGTTTGTTTCTCAAGTCTTGGATGTACGAGATGCTTGTACCAATAGAAGATCAGGCCGTAACCGACAACGAGTGCAAATGCCCAACCGATTCTCGCACCGAACGAGAGTTTCGGATTGCGGAAAACATGAACGATCAATATCACAGCGAGCATCGGGCCGACCAGGCAAATCGTCACGTGTGTGGCGATGAGTTGCGGTGTCATCAGGCCATTCGTGAAGGCGAACCGCTCGTCGAATCCGGAGTACGACGTGGATGCAACAAGCAGAGTTCCGTGCATGAATGCTGCATAAATGAACGTCACCAGTGAAAAGACGCCAGCAGTCACGAGGAAAAATCGCGATTGGTACATACAAGACTCCCGATAACACGGTGACGAGCAACCCCTTGAAATCGGCGTGCCAGGCCTGTCTCGGCCGTGTCCAAGCTCGAAGACGGACCAAGTTTTCGTGCTTCGGAATTCGGGCTTCGTTCGTCATTCCGGCTTCGACATTCGAGTTCTCTTTTCACTCAGCTTCATCAATCGCCAACCCCAACCGGCGGGCCCGCTCGGCCCAGCGTTTGCGGGCGAGGGCCTGCATGTCTTCGGTGCGGTCGGCTTCATCGACGATCTCCAGGCCGAGGAGTGTTTCCACGAGGTCTTCGAGTGTCACCAGTCCGGCGGCACCGCCGTACTCGTCGACCACATAGCAGATGTGCGCCCGCTGGTCGATGAGCCGATCGAACAGTTGGGAGAGCGAAGCGGTTTCCGGGATGGTCACGATATCGCGACGAAACTCGGCCAACTTGGCGTCTCGGTGCCCTTCGGCATTCGCCAGCAACAGGTCGTCCTTGAGCACAAAGCCGACGACGTCATCCGGCGTTTTGTCGTAGATGGGGAGCCGCGAGAACTGCAGGCGCGGATGCGACTGCATGATCTCGCCCACCGTTGTTGACGCAGGAAAGGACAGGACAACCGTGCGTGGCGTCATGATATCCCTGACCCTGAGCACCCGGAAGCGGAACAGGTTGGCGACGATGCGCGATTCGTCCTCGTGGAGATGCCCTTCTTCGGCTCCCTGGGCAGCCAGCGCGGCGACTTCTTCGCGGGTGACCGTCGGGTGCGGCTCGTCGGGGGCCATCCAATGGGCGATCCATTCGGACATCACGACCAGCGGATAGACGATCCAGATCAACACGGTGACGGAGCGTGCGACCACCGGCGCGAGCGAGCGCCAGTAGACCGCTCCCAGCGTCTTGGGGATGATCTCGGAAAGCACGAGAATCAGCAGCGTCAAAATGGCCGACGTCACGCCCACGAACTTGCCGTCAAACACCACGTATGCCTGCGCCCCCACGCCGGCTGCTCCGATGGTGTGGGCGATCGTATTGAGGCTGAGAATGGCCGCCAGCGGCCGCTCGACGTTCTCCTTCAGCCGTTCGATTAGCTCACCGGTCGCACTCCCCTGCTCTTTGAGTGCGGCCGTATACGAAGGCGAAATACTCAGCAGCACCGCTTCAGCCACGGAGCAAACAAACGAGAACACCAGCGCGATCAGCAGGTAAGTGATCAGCAGGATGACGTCTGCACTCATCGGCGCGCCTCCCCAGGAGGACGAACCTTCCGGGTCTGGAGGACGAACGTGTGCAGTCCGAAGTCGAATGGCATCGGAATCTCCCTCAGGACAGGCTGTCGAATTCGAGCCGTGCCCATTTGAATGGCCCCATGGTTTGCCCGCAAGGACCACGCGCGAGCTGCCGGTCTTTGGTAGCATGGTTGTGGATCAAAGCGCACTGGCTATCAGGGTTCGAGAGCATGTTCTCAGAGCGACCGTGGGGGGCTCGATTTGTTTGTGGCTTTGTGTTGCTTCCATTGTTGTCATTCCCGCCGCAATCTCTTTGTGCTGACGAAAGGGCCCCTGAGGGCAATATGATGCCTGTGATCAGAAAGGCTGTTGAGAGAGACGGCTGTCTGGTGCACACGGTCCAGTCGCGTTTTCAGCGAGGCACAACCGAGATTCGTATTCTGCTGCCGGACGACCTTGAACCGGGTCGGGAACATCCGGTGTTGTATCTGCTGCCGGTCGAAGTGCAGAACGAACATCGATTTGGCGATGGGCTGAAAGAAGCGCGGCGGCTTGATCTGGCGAACCGGTATCGTCTGATTTGTGTTGCCCCCACGTTCTCGCACCTTCCGTGGTATGCGGATCATCCGACAAACAAGGAGATTCGGCAGGAGGCCTATCTGTTGCAGGTCGTCGTCCCGTTCGTCGATCGCACGTATCCCACGCTGAGGAAAAGGGAGGGGCGCCTGCTGGTCGGATACAGCAAGTCGGGATGGGGGGCGTGCAGTTTGCTGCTGCGGCACCCGGACCTGTTCGGCAAGGCGGCTGCGTGGGATGCGCCGTTGATGATGGAGGCTCCGAACCGCTTCGGGATGGGGCCGATTTTCGGAACGCAGGCAAACTTCGAGCGGTATCGCATCGACGCCCTGCTCCGGAAGCGAGGAAAAGGACTCGGTCCCGAAAAACGGCTGATTCTGACGGGGTACGATGCCTTTCGGGACCACCATCGGTCGGCTCACGCGCTGATGACCGAGTTGGGCGTGCCACATGTTGATCGCGATGGCCCGCATCGGAAGCATGACTGGCACAGCGGATGGTTGGAGGAGTCGGTCGAGTTGCTGATGGCGGGCGATTCGACGGGAAAACCGTGAACCTGGTTGTGTCCGCGGCTGTCCGAACCGGCAGGCACCGGCACTCGGGAACGGCAGACTGAATTCCCGCAAGCCGGGTTGCGGGCATGTCGGCAGAGTCGCTACACTTTTCGGCTCATAACCAACGCAGGGGGTATAGCTCAGTTGGTTAGAGCGCAGCTCTGATAAAGCTGAGGTCCCAGGTTCGAATCCCGGTACCCCCATTCTTCAGCGGTCAGTCGTCAGCGATCAGCGTCAGGACGTTTTCTGAAAGCTGATGGCTGGCGGTCGACCGTTTCTTCCGGGGACGTAGCTCAATTGGGAGAGCACCGGCTTTGCAAGCCGGGGGTTGTCGGTTCGAGCCCGATCGTCTCCAGTTGTCGGTTTCGTGCTGTTTTCACCACAAGACCAGCAATCCGGGTAGCCTTGGCAACCCGGATCGTCTCAGACCATAGCCGACTCTTGGCGGGGAAAAGCGTTCCGAACACCGGTGTCGGACAATTCTCCAAAAAACGGTGCCACTGGCTTGACGATCCGAAACCACCTTCGTAGGATTCTCCCCGGCACTGAAACGGTGCCATCGCAGTGACTTGGAGCAGGCGCAGTCATCGGAACTGTGCCTGCTCCAGTTCACTCTGGCGTCCGAAGCCCAGTCTTTGGCTGGAGATCGGGCGGAGATCTTTGACAATTTGGTAGAAGCAAGCGTGGCATCTTAGTCCACAATGCCCCTCCCAGGTCTTGCCTTGGAGAGGTAGGTGTGGACAACGAGCAGCTCTTAGAACTTGGCGTAAGCCGAATTGCGACGTATGTTGCGGTCCCATGCAAGGCCGCAGCAAGAAATCGTTGATAGTGTGCCATGTCGGAACTGGTTCGTTGGTGCTCTTCCCGCTGGGAGGGGTGGTTGCGAGGCAGGAACGATTGTGGTCAAGCTATTAAGGGCGTATGGAGGATGTCTTGGCGCCAGAAGGCGATGAAGGGCGTGGAAGGCTGCGAAAAGCCCGGGGGAGCTGTCAAACGAGCATTGATCCCGGGGTCCCTGAATTACCGCACGGTGAATCTATAGCCGTGCGGGGCTAACGTGGGGAACTGAAACATCTCAGTACCCATAGGAAAGGAAAGAAACTCGACTCCCTGAGTAGCGGCGAGCGAAAGGGGACCAGCCCGTCTGGTTATTAAGGAGTTACAAAACGTCCCGTTAGAAGAATCCGCAGGAAAGCGGAACCAAAGAGGGTGACAGTCCCGTATTCGAAAGCGGAGTCGTCTCTGACCAGCAAAGAGTAGGTCCGGTCACGTGGAACCCGGACTGAAGATGGGAGGCCCATCTCCCAAGGCTAAGTACTCCCTGGCGACCGATAGTGAATCAAGTAGCGTGAGCGAAAGATGAAAAGAACCCCGTTAAGGGGAGGGAAAGAACCTGAAACCATACGCCTACAAGCTGTCGGAGCACGTGTGCCCATTATGGGGTCTTCGGACCTCGGGCCGTGTGACGGCGTGCCTTTTGCATAATGATCCGGCGAGTTACCGTTTTCAGCTTGGTTAAGGCCTTCCGGGCCGGAGCCGCAGGGAAACCGAGTCTTAATAGGGCGACATTGTTGAGGGCGGTAGACGCGAAACCTGGTGAACTACCCATGGGCAGGTTGAAGCGCGGGTAAGACTGCGTGGAGGACCGAACCCACCTAGGTTGAAAACTGGGGGGATGACCTGTGGGGAGGAGTAAAAGTCTAATCAAACCAGGAGATAGCTCGTTCTCTCCGAAATAGCTTTAGGGCTAGCCTTGAGACACTCTCAGGCGGGGGTAGAGAGACTGATTTCGGCTGGGGGGCTTCCCGCCTACCCACCGTAACCAAACTCCGAATACCGTCTGAATTATCTCGGGAGTCAGTCCCTGGGGGATAAGCTCCAGGGTCGAGAGGGAAACAACCCAGATCGCCTGCTAAGGTCCCAGAGCCCCGCTAAGTCTGAAAGGATGTTTGAGTGCAGTGACAGCCAGGATGTTGGCTTAGAAGCAGCCATCATTTAAAAAGTGCGTAATAGCTTACTGGTCGAGCATTCATGCACCGATAATGACCGGGAGTAAGCGGGGCACCGAAGCAGCGGATTGCACCTTCGGGTGCAGTGGTAGGAGAGCGTTCCAGATCAGCGAGCGGTACCGTAAGGAGCCGTGGAGGGATCTGGAAGTGATTATGCCGGAATGAGTAACGATTAGGCAGGTGAGAATCCTGCCCGCCGCAAGCCTAAGGTTTCCTGGGGAAGGTAAATCCGCCCAGGGTTAGCCGGTGCCTTAGTCGAGGCCGAAAGGCGTAGACGATGGACAGCAGGTTAATATTCCTGCGCCGCGAATGGAGGACGTTGTGTGGATGGTGATCGGGCGAGCAGAAGTGCCCGTGCCGCAAGGCCGAGTCCCTGGATGATGAAGTCATCTGAAGCGCAACCAAGAAAAGCCCATTCATTAGCGACCGTACTAAAACTGACACAGGTAGGCGAGGCGAGTAGCCTAAGGCGCTCGGGAGAATGCTGGTTAAGGAACTCGGCAAAATGGCCCCGTAACTTCGGGATAAGGGGTGCCCTTGAGGGTTTACGCTCTCGGGGGTCACAGCAAAGCGGCGCCGGCGACTGTTTACTAAAAACACAGGACTCTGCGAACTCGTAAGAGGAGGTATAGAGTCTGACGCCTGCTCGGTGCCGGTAAGTTAAGGAAGAGGGTTAGCCTTCGGGCGAAGCTCGCAACCGAAGCTCCGGTAAACGGCGGCCGTAACTATGACGGTCCTAAGGTAGCGAAGTTCCTTGTCGGGTAAGTTCCGACCTGCATGAATGGCGTAACGACTGGA